>NC_016745.1:1195000-1526362 GCF_000243075.1 Oceanimonas sp. GK1
TACACCAAACCGCTCTCGTTGTGAAATCGAGTAGGACGGGACACGTGATATCCTGTCTGAACATGGGGGGACCATCCTCCAAGGCTAAATACTCCTGACTGACCGATAGTGAACCAGTACCGTGAGGGAAAGGCGAAAAGAACCCCTGTGAGGGGAGTGAAATAGAACCTGAAACCGTGTACGTACAAGCAGTGGAAGCCCCCTCGTGGGGTGACTGCGTACCTTTTGTATAATGGGTCAGCGACTTACTTTTAGTAGCAAGGTTAACCGTATAGGGGAGCCGTAGGGAAACCGAGTCTTAACTGGGCGAATAGTTGCTAGGAGTAGACCCGAAACCCGGTGATCTAGCCATGAGCAGGTTGAAGGTTGAGTAACATCAACTGGAGGACCGAACCCACTAATGTTGCAAAATTAGGGGATGACTTGTGGCTGGGGGTGAAAGGCCAATCAAACCGGGAGATAGCTGGTTCTCCCCGAAAGCTATTTAGGTAGCGCCTCGGACGAATACTACTGGGGGTAGAGCACTGTTTGGGCTAGGGGGTCATCCCGACTTACCAACCCCATGCAAACTCCGAATACCAGTAAGTACTATCCGGGAGACACACGGCGGGTGCTAACGTCCGTCGTGAAGAGGGAAACAACCCAGACCGCCGGCTAAGGTCCCAAAGTCCTAGTTAAGTGGGAAACGAGGTGGGAAGGCTCAGACAGCCAGGATGTTGGCTTAGAAGCAGCCATCATTTAAAGAAAGCGTAATAGCTCACTGGTCGAGTCGGCCTGCGCGGAAGATGTAACGGGGCTAAAACTAGGCACCGAAGCCGCGGATTCACACTATGTGTGAGTGGTAGGGGAGCGTTCTGTAAGTCTGCGAAGGTGTGTTGTGAAGCATGCTGGAGATATCAGAAGTGCGAATGCTGACATGAGTAACGATAAAGGGGGTGAAAAACCTCCTCGCCGGAAGACCAAGGGTTCCTGTCCAACGTTAATCGGGGCAGGGTGAGTCGGCCCCTAAGGCGAGGCCGAAAGGCGTAGTCGATGGGAAACGGGTTAATATTCCCGTACTGACACACATTGCGATGGGGGGACGGAGAAGGCTAGATGGGCCAGGCGTTGGTTGTCCTGGTGAAAGGGAGTAGGTGGTGCGTTTAGGCAAATCCGGACGCACAACACTGAGACCCGAGACGAAGGTACTACGGTACCGAAGTCATTGATGCCCTGCTTCCAGGAAAAGCCTCTAAGCTTCAGATGTGTGTGAACCGTACCCCAAACCGACACAGGTGGTCGGGTAGAGAATACCAAGGCGCTTGAGAGAACTCGGGTGAAGGAACTAGGCAAAATAGTACCGTAACTTCGGGAGAAGGTACGCTGGAGCGGGTGAAGTCCTTCGCGGATGGAGCCTGAGCCAGTCGCAGTGACCAGGTGGCTGGGACTGTTTATCAAAAACACAGCACTGTGCCAACTCGCAAGAGGACGTATACGGTGTGACACCTGCCCGGTGCCGGAAGGTTAATTGATGGGGTTAGCCGCAAGGTGAAGCTCTTGATCGAAGCCCCGGTAAACGGCGGCCGTAACTATAACGGTCCTAAGGTAGCGAAATTCCTTGTCGGGTAAGTTCCGACCTGCACGAATGGTGTAACCATGGCCACGCTGTCTCCACCCGAGACTCAGTGAAATTGAAATCGCCGTGAAGATGCGGTGTACCCGCGGCTAGACGGAAAGACCCCGTGAACCTTTACTATAGCTTGGCACTGAACATTGACCCTACATGTGTAGGATAGGTGGGAGGCTGTGAAGCGGTGACGCCAGTTGCCGTGGAGCCGACCTTGAAATACCACCCTTGTATGTTTGATGTTCTAACTTGGCCCCCTTATCGGGGGTGAGGACAGTGCCTGGTGGGTAGTTTGACTGGGGCGGTCTCCTCCCAAAGAGTAACGGAGGAGCACGAAGGTTGGCTAAGTACGGTCGGACATCGTACGGTTAGTGCAATGGCATAAGCCAGCTTAACTGCGAGACGGACAGGTCGAGCAGGTGCGAAAGCAGGTCATAGTGATCCGGTGGTTCTGAATGGAAGGGCCATCGCTCAACGGATAAAAGGTACTCCGGGGATAACAGGCTGATACCGCCCAAGAGTTCATATCGACGGCGGTGTTTGGCACCTCGATGTCGGCTCATCACATCCTGGGGCTGAAGTCGGTCCCAAGGGTATGGCTGTTCGCCATTTAAAGTGGTACGCGAGCTGGGTTCAGAACGTCGTGAGACAGTTCGGTCCCTATCTGCCGTGGGCGTTGGATGATTGAGAGGGGCTGCTCCTAGTACGAGAGGACCGGAGTGGACGAACCTCTGGTGTTCGGGTTGTCACGCCAGTGGCACTGCCCGGTAGCTAAGTTCGGAATCGATAACCGCTGAAAGCATCTAAGCGGGAAGCGAGCCTCGAGATGAGTCATCCCTAGGCACTTGATGCCTCTAAAGGGCCGTCCGAGACCAGGACGTTGATAGGCAGGGTGTGGAAGCGCTGTGAGGCGTGTAGCTAACCTGTACTAATGACCCGTGCGGCTTAACCATACAACACCCAAGAAGTGTGAGAGACTTGTAGTCTCGAGAACAAAACAGATTCATCACAAAGCTTTTTTCGAATTCAAGTTTAATGCCTGGCGGCCATAGCGTTGTGGAACCACCTGACTCCATGCCGAACTCAGCAGTGAAACGCAACCGCGCCGATGATAGTGTGGCAGCTGCCATGTGAAAGTAGGTCACTGCCAGGCACCCATTCCAAAAGCCCGATACTGATGTATCGGGCTTTTTTCGTTTGTTCGTTTTTGCATTGCTGCTGTGAACTCAGCGACGATGCCAAACGCAGCGCTCGTTCAACCGCTGCGTTTGGAACACATGTACTCAGTCCAGCAGAGCCTGGGCGATTTGTTGCCACTCTTCCCGGGTGGAGCAGGCCGGGCGTTTTTTACCGGCGCGCCCGTACCAGTAGTCGGCGTTCCAGAGCACACCTTCCACGCGATGCAGATAGGCGTGTACCCAGGCCGAGGGCTGATCGCCGTTATCGCGGATCTGTTCGTGGGCATCTTCCCAGTGGCCATTGGCATCCAGCCAGAGGGCGGTCAGGGCGTCGGAAAGACCGGCAGGGGGCTGAGGTTGGTTGAGCGAGGCATGAAAGGCCTTAAAGTTCATGAACGGCTTCCTTGGGTCATCATTAAAATTTGAGGTTAATCACAGTTTATCATTTTCCATGCTCGGATCAGATCCGTTCATCACCATGGTGCTGGGTTTCAGTATCATGGTTGCTGAAAAACGGTAGGCCATGATAAGGAGATGCAGCGTGAAGGCAGCAGGACAAGACGTTGAGTTATCCAGGCGAGAACTGGTACTGGGGGGCGCCCGTTCGGGCAAGAGCCGGCTGGCGGAGCGACTGGTTGAGGCCACCGGCTGGCCGGTGACTTATATCGCCACTGCCACCCAGGGGAAAGACGAGGAAATGGCCGAGCGCATACGCCATCATCAGGCACGGCGGCCCGGGCACTGGACGCTGGTGGAGGAGCCCCTGGCCTTGGCGCAGGCGTTGAACACCCATGCTGAGCCTGAGTGTTGTGTGCTGGTGGACTGCTTGACCCTGTGGTTGACCAACCTGCTGTTGTGCGACGACGCCGGGCGGCTGGCCTATGAAAAAGCCGCCCTGCTGGAGACCCTGCCACAGCTGCCGGGGCGCATCGTGCTGGTCAGTAACGAGGTAGGGCAGGGCATAGTGCCCATGGGGGCGCTGTCGCGACGTTTTGTGGATGAGGCCGGCTGGCTGCATCAGGCGCTGGCCGAGCGGTGTGAGCGGGTGAGCTTTGTTATTGCAGGCCTGCCCCAGGTGCTGAAAGGACCAGCGCTGTAATGTTACTGCACATTCACCATGGTGAACTCCTGGCCGAGCCGGCGAAAGGCGTTCAGTACCAGGCCGTTGTCGCGTACTTCCAGGTAGTGCAGACGACCGTCAGCGGTGAGTACCAATGTCAGCTGCTGACCCGCTTGCAACCGGCTCAGGGGCTGGTAGGAAGGCTCGGCCCGGATCAGGGCAATCAGTTCCTGACCGGGCAGCTGCCAGCTTCTGAACAGGGAGGAGAGGGTTTCGCCAGAGGCCAGGGTATGGTCAATGCGCCTACCGCCGGCAGGCACATCAATGACCCGCTTGTCGGCGTCGCTCAGCGGCACCGACAGGCTGCCGGTTACCGGCGCCTTGGGGGCCGGCGGCGCAGGCTGCCACCCCAGCAATACCAGCCAGGCCGGGATCAAGATCAGAAGGGCAAGCCGGTGCCGCCGGGGAATGCCTCCCATGGCGCTCAGTAGTCGTCCCAGCCCTTTGCGGGCGGGCAGGGTAATGCGGTTGAAACGTGCTCTCACGGTGTCACGCTGATGGCTTTTGGCAGCGCCTTTTGTTCTGGTCATAATCCCCCCTCCGTCGCGGCCACAAGTGTATCCAGCGGCTGACAACTCCACAAGCGAATGCGACGGTGATGGAAGCGAATGGCACTGCCCGCGACTGGCGTGCGACAAGGCGTTTCACCTGTGCCTTGCGGGTGTTAAAATAATCACCGTTTATCTTTTCATACGGCCCGCAGGCCCCTTCACTCAATCAAGGCAGACAGAATGACAGTTAAAACACGGTTCGCCCCCAGTCCTACCGGCTTTCTTCATGTTGGCGGTGCCCGCACGGCCCTGTATTCCTGGCTCTACGCCCGCCATCATCAGGGTGAGTTCGTGCTGCGCATTGAAGATACGGATCTGGAGCGTTCCACCCAGGAAGCCATCGACGCCATTCTGGAAGGCATGAACTGGCTGGGCCTGAGCTGGGACGAGGGTCCTTACTATCAGACCCAGCGTTTTGACCGTTACAACCAGCTGATCGATCAGTTGCTGGAAGAAGGCAAAGCCTATAAATGTTATTGCTCCCGGGAGCGTCTGGACAGCCTGCGTGAGCAGCAGATGGCCGCCGGTGACAAGCCCCGTTACGATGGCATTTGTCGTGATCCCGATAATCATGGCGATGCCGATGCCCCCTGTGTTGTTCGCTTTAAAAACCCGGACGAGGGCACCGTGGTGTTCGACGACCACGTGCGTGGCCGTATCGAGATTGCCAACGATCAGCTGGATGACCTGATCATTCGCCGTACCGACGGCGCACCCACCTACAACTTCTGTGTGGTGGTGGACGACTGGGATATGAACATTACTCACGTGGTACGTGGTGAAGACCATATCAATAATACCCCGCGCCAGATCAACATCTACAAGGCACTGGGCGCGCCGGTGCCGGAGTTTGCCCATGTGTCCATGATCCTCGGCGACGACGGCACCAAGCTGTCCAAGCGCCACGGTGCGGTGAGCGTGATGCAATACCGGGATGACGGCTACCTGCCCCAGGCCCTGCTCAACTACCTGGTGCGGCTGGGCTGGTCTCACGGTGATCAGGAAATCTTCAGCCTGGAAGAGATGATTTCCCTGTTCTCCCTGGATGACATCAGCAAGTCGGCGTCGGCCTTCAATACCGACAAGCTGTTGTGGCTGAACCAGCACTACATCAAGACCCTACCCGCTGAAGAAGTGGCCGGCCATCTGGAATGGCACATGCAGGATCAGGGCATCGATTTTGCCGAGGGCCCGGCGCTGGCCGAGGTGGTCAGTCTCTACGCTGAGCGCTGCAACACCCTGAAGGAGCTGGCGGCCCAGAGTCGTTATCTGTTTGAAGACTTCAGCGAGTTTGAAGCCGGGGCCGCCAAGAAGCACCTGCGCCCGGTCGCCGCCGAGCCCCTGAGTCTGGCCCGTACCCGGCTGGCGGCGCTGGCCGACTGGCAGCCGGCTGCCATTCACGAGGTGATCAACGCCGTGGCCACCGAGCTGGAGCTGGGCATGGGCAAGGTGGGCATGCCGCTGCGCGTCGCGGTCACCGGCATCGGTCAGTCGCCGGCCATCGACGGTGTGATGGCGTTGCTGGGCAAAGACAAGGTGCTGGCCCGCATCGACATGGCCCTGGCTTTTGTGGCCGAGCGCGCCGAAGGCTGATCACCGCCAGTGTGAAAAACATCAACGGCGCTGCTCGGGCAGCGCCGTTTTTTTATACGCACAGCCGGGATGAGACCATTTTATCGCCGGATTGTTTAAAACTTGATGGGTTGAACGATTTTTTCTATTTGGCGGTTGACTCTGAACGGCCCTGTGCCTATTATGCGCATCGCTCGCAGGGACAAGGTTTCTGCAGCGACTTGTGCGGGGCTATAGCTCAGCTGGGAGAGCGCTTGCATGGCATGCAAGAGGTCGGCGGTTCGATCCCGCCTAGCTCCACCAATCAAGTCGAGAGCAGTTTCTGCCAAATGGGGTTATAGCTCAGCTGGGAGAGCGCTTGCATGGCATGCAAGAGGTCCGCGGTTCGATCCCGCGTAGCTCCACCAGGCGGCAGAAACAAATACCAGTAAAACAGCATTGTTTTGGGGCTATAGCTCAGCTGGGAGAGCGCTTGCATGGCATGCAAGAGGTCGGCGGTTCGATCCCGCCTAGCTCCACCAAAACAAGCCTGTCAAATTTGGGGTTATAGCTCAGCTGGGAGAGCGCTTGCATGGCATGCAAGAGGTCCGCGGTTCGATCCCGCGTAGCTCCACCAAATTTTAAAAAGCCGCAGTTAACCACTGCGGCTTTTTTCGTTCTGGTGTTTTCCCCTGCAACTACGCACAATAAAAACAAACTCGAACGAGACTGTTTTTATGGAGCACTTCGATCACATCTTTGCGCGCGCCTGCGCCCGGCAGGGCGGTGAGGCGGCACTGCGCCGGCTGATCGCCACGCCGGTACTGAGCCCCGGTGAGTTGGCGGCCATTCCCGATGACCGCTGGCTGTCTTCCTTTACCATGAGCCTGTTTCAGTCCGGTTTTGTGTGGAAGGTGATCAGAGACAAATGGCCGGACTTCGAGCAGGCCTTTTTTGGCTTTGATCCCCATAAAATGCTGCTGCTGGATGAGCATCATCTGGAGCGGCTCAATCATGATTCCCGCATTGTACGCCACGCGAAGAAGATCGCCGCCGTGCCGGTCAATGCTCAGATGGTGCTGGATCTGGGCAAGGACCATGGCGGTTTCGGTGCCTTTGTGGCCGCCTGGCCTGCAGACGACGTGGTGGGCCTGTGGCGGCACATTCGCCGGCACGGCCGCCTGTTGGGGGGCAATATCGCGCCTTATGCCCTGCGCCGGCTGGGGGTGGATACCTTTATCTTTACCGGGGATGTCAGTGCCTACCTGCGACATCACGGCGTGGTGGACGCGGCGCTGGGCGCTAAAAAAGCCATGAACCAGGCCCAGGCCGCCTTTAATACCTGGCGGGAGCAAAGCGGCCTCAGCCTGGGCGAGATCAGCAAGACCATCGCCTTTTCCATCGGCTAGGGCGTCAGATAGGGGGTGAGAAACTCGCCCACCTGCCGGGCAATCAGCGGCTGGGCTTTAACGGTGGGATGAATGCCGTCGTCCATCATCATGCCCTGCTCACCCATCAGTGGCGCCACGAAAAACGGCAGCAGGGGCAACTGGTGCTGACTCGCCAGCCGGCTGAATACCTGTTCGAACTGCTGCAGGTAGCGCCGGCCATAGTTGGGCGGCAGTTGAATGTCGGTGAGAATAACCCGGGCACCGGCATCGCCGGCCAGCGCTATTAACCGCTCCAGGTTGCGCTCAATCAGCCCGGGAGGCAGACCACGCAGACCATCATTGCCGCCCAGCTCCAGCAGTACCAGGCTGGGCTGATGCCGTTGCAGCAGGGGCGGCAGCCGTTGCAGGCCGCCCTGCGTGGTGTCGCCGCTGACGCTGGCATTGATGACGGTGACCTGCCGGCCCTCCCGCCGCCACTGCTCGGCCAGCAGGTGGGGCCAGGCCTGATCCGAACGCATGCGATAGCCGGCACTCAGGCTGTCGCCCAGAATAAGCAGGGTGTCGGCCAGTACCGTGGGCGACACCAGACACAGCAACAGCACAAGGATTCGCAGCATGACAACCTCTCCCATCATTCGCGTGGTGGATCTCGGGCACAGGGTCAGCCTGGGCGACGAGCAAATTACCATCCTTCAGGGTGTCAACCTGGAAGTCAAGGCCGGCCAGCGGCTGGCACTGGTGGGGGCCTCGGGCTCGGGCAAGTCCACCCTGCTGGGACTGCTGGCGGGGCTGGATACCGCCAGCCGGGGAGAAATTCATATTGCCGGCCAGCCGCTGCATGCCCTGGATGAAGAGCAGCGGGCGGCGCTCAGGGCGCAGCATATCGGTTTTGTGTTTCAGTCTTTTCTGCTATTGCCCACCCTCACCGCCCTGGAAAACGTCATGCTGCCCGCCGAACTGAAAGGGGAAAGCGGTAACCGGGAGCGGGCCATGGCGCTGCTGGAGCGAGTGGGGCTGGCCGAACGGATGCGGCATTTTCCCGCCCAGCTTTCCGGTGGCGAGCAGCAAAGGGTAGCCATTGCCCGGGCCTTTATGACCGAGCCGGACATATTGCTGGCGGACGAGCCCACCGGCAACCTGGATCAGCAGACTGGTGCCCGCATTATCGAGCTGCTGTTTGAGCTTAACCACCAGCATGGCACCACCCTGGTGATCGTGACGCATGATGAATCCCTGGCCAGCCGTTGCGAGCGCCGCCTGCTGATGACCGCCGGTCATCTGGAGGAGCAGCATGGCTAGCCTGGGCTGGGGACTGATTCGACGGGAACTGGCCAGCGGGCCGCTCAGGCTGTTTGTGCTGGCCCTGGCGCTCTGTGTGGCCAGCATTCTCAGCGTGACCCTGGTGGCGGATCGGCTGAATGCCGCCTTGCAGGTGTCGGGGCGGGACTATATTGCCGCCGACCGGGTGCTGGCGGGCAGTCGGCCCGCCGAGACCGGTTGGCTGAGCGAGGCACAACGCCGCGGCCTGGCGGTGTCGGTAAGCCAGTCCTTTAACAGCGTGCTGTTTGCCAACGAGCAATTGCAGCTGGCCAGCCTTCGGGCGGTGGATGACGCCTTTCCCTTTTACGGCGATCTGGTGCTGGCCCCGGCAGACAAGGTGAGGCCCGGTCACATCTGGCTGTCGGCCCGGCTGCTGGCGTTGCTACAGGTGGCACCGGGAGAAACGGTGGAGCTGGGCAACCTGCGGCTGACCGTGGCCGGTGAGCTGGTCAGCGAGCCGGATCAGGGCTTCTCGCCCTTTTTGCTGGCCCCCCGGGCGCTGATGCACCTGGAGGATGTGGCCGCCACCGGCATTTTTATGGAAGGCAGCCGCAGCCGTTACCGCTATCTGTTTAAGGGCGAAGATAACATCCTCGACGCTTACGCCAGCTGGCTGCAGCCGCAGTTGCAGCAGGGCCAGCGCTGGCGCGGCCCGAGCAACGCCGACACACCGGTGGCCCGCTCCATCACTCGGGCCGAGCAGTTCTTTCGGCTGGCCTCGCTCATTGGGGTACTGCTGGGCATTCTGGCCATGGCCATTGCCCTGGGGTTCTTCTCCCGCCGAGAGCAGGACCGCATTGCCCTGCTGAAAACCCTGGGGGCCGGTCGCCGCCAGCTGCTGATCTGGCTGGGCCGTTTGCTGACGGGGCTGATGATGCTCGGTGCCCTGCTTGGGGCTGTGGCGGGCTATGGCGTGCACCAGCTGATCCTGCTGGCACTGAATGACGCCATGGCGGTGCCGCTGCCGCCCCCTTCGCTCAGGCCCTTTGCGGTGGCCGGCGGGCTGGCCCTGCTGACCACTGTGATGTTGTCGGTGGTGCCCATGTTGCGGCTGTTGAAGGTGCCGCCGCTGCGGGTATTGCGCAACGAGGCCGAGGCGCGCATTTCTCCCTGGCTCAGCGGCGGCATTCTGCTGGCGGGCACGGTAACACTGAGCTGGCTGTTTGCCGGCAGCCTGGGGCTGGCGATGGGGCTGTTGTCGGGCCTGCTGGCACTGGCCCTGCTGTTGGGCGGCCTGTGCCGGGGGCTGCTGGCCCTGGCCCGGTTAACCCGGGGCTCGGTGGCCTTTCGGCTGGCGCTGGGCCGGTTAAGCCGGGCCCGGCTGGCCACCCTGCTGCAGTTTGGCGGCGTGGCGCTGGCGCTGTTTCTGGCCAGTCTGTTGTGGGTGGTGCGGGGCGAGTTGACCGAGGGCTTTCTGGCCAGGCTGCCGGCCGACACCCATAACCGCTTTTTGATCAACATCGCCGAACAGGAGCTGGAGCCGGTGCGGCAGTTGCTGAAGGAGAACGGGCTGGAGTCGTCCCGCTTTTATCCCATCGTGCGCGGGCGGCTGGTTAGCGTGAATGAAGTGCCGACGGAAGAGATCAACAGCGAGCAGGGCGGAGGGCTGGGGCGCGAGCTCAATCTCACCTGGAGTGCCGAGGTGCCCGAAGGCAATCGCATTGTAGGCGGACACTGGTCGGCCGCCGCCGGCGGCGTCTCGGTGGAAAGCGGGCTGGCAGAGCGGCTGGGGTTGGTACTGGGCGACAGGATCACCCTGGATCTGGCCGGGCAACCGGTCACCGCCGAGGTACGTAGCATTCGCGAGGTGGACTGGGACAGCATGAAGCCCAACTTTTTCCTGGTGCTGAGCCCGGATGTGCTGGCCGATTATCCGGCGGCCTGGATGGCGAGCTTTTACCTGCCCGAGCCGCAACGGGCGCTGGAGGTCGAGTTGATCCGCGCTTTTCCCACCATCACGGTGTTTGACGTGGATGCCCTGCTGCAGCAATTGCGTTCCATACTGGCCCAGGTGAGCCAGGCCTTGCTGGTGATCATGGCGCTGGTGACCGGCGCTAGCCTGCTGGTGCTGCTGGCCCAGGTGGAAGCCACCCTGGAGAGTCGGCGGCGGGAGCTGGTGCTGTTGCGTACCCTGGGGGCGGGGAACCGGTTGATCCGGGCCTCGCTGCGCTGGGAATGGCTGGGAGCCGGTCTGGTGGCCGGCCTGGCGGCGGCATTGGCGGTGGAGCTGTGCGTGGCGGTACTGCTGCCCTGGTGGCTGGAGTTGCCCTGGCAGCCGCACCCGTGGCTGTGGCTGGCATTGCCGGCCCTGGGGGCCGGCCTGCTGCTGCTCACCGGGCGCGCCGGCGGTCTGCTCAGCGGCGCCCTGATCAACCGGTTACGGCAGTGGGGGTGACTCCTTCCGGGACGGTAAGCCGTAAGTGGTTGTGTGCCAGTGAAAGCGGCGCCTATAAAATACCGTCACTCCGGCGCAGGCCGGAATCCAGGACGGATTGCACAGCCGCTTGCAGCATGACATTGCTTAACGCCGGGGCGTGCTCAGGGTTTCTTTCAGTGCCTTGTCGAGGGTGGGGTAGCGAAAGTGAAAGCCCGCCTGCTGCAGCCGCACCGGCATCACCCGCTGGCCGGTCAGCAGCAGATCGGCCATTTCCCCGAACAGCAGTTTCATGGCCCAGGCCGGCACCCGGGCGAAATGGGGTTTGCCCAGGTTTCCGGCCAGGGTCTTGCTGAACTGGGCGTTGGTCACCGGCTCCGGCGCCGTGGCATTAAAGGGGCCGCGGCATTCCTCGTGCTCCAGCAAAAACAAGATCAGGTTGACCACGTCTTCAATGTGGATCCAGGACATATACTGCTTGCCCGAGCCGATGGGGCCACCCAGCCCCAGCCGGTAGCTTGGCAGCATCTTCACCAGCGCACCGCCTTCTGCCCCTAGCACCACCCCCAGCCGGATCAGGCAAACCCGGGTGCGTTCGGTGTCTGCCAGCTGGGCCAGCTCTTCCCAGCGGGCGCAGACCTGGTGACTGAACTCGGAGTGAGGATGGGTGTCTTCGTCGACCAGGGTATCGCCTTGGCGACCGTAAAAGCCCACCGCCGAGCCACTGATCATCACGGCGGGCGGGTGGCTGCCGGCGCGCAGTTTCTCCACCAGCTGCTCGGTGATATGCCAGCGGCTGTGACAGATGCGTTCTTTCTGGGCCGGGCTCCAGCGCTTGTCGGCAATGGGCTCGCCGGCGAGGTTGATGACCGCATCGAAACGGTCGAGATTGGGCAAGTCGTCGAGGGAAGCCAGGGCTTCAATGTCGTGCCCCAGACGTTGATACACCTTATTGGGTGAACGGCTCAGTACCGACACCTGGTGGTGCGGCCGCAAATGGCTCATCAGGCGGCTGCCGATAAAGCCGGTTCCTCCGGTAAGCAGTATCTTCATCACAGACTCCTTTAATGGCGGGGCCGGAGGCCCCGCGCCGGGCAGGGGTTATCCACATTATCTGTGAGTAAGTCTGTAGATTACCCCACCCTGTCAGGATAGTTGGTTGATCTTAATAATAAAATTCAATACGCGCAGGGATCCGTCAGGATCACTTTAGCGCCGCCAGGGCACCTTCGTAATCCGGCTCGTTGGTCAGCTCGGCCACCCGCTCAACGTGGGTCACCTTGCCGTCTTCATCAATACACACCACGGCACGGGCCGCCAGACCGCGCAGGGCACCGTCGCTCAGGGCCACGCCATAGTCGGCCAGGAACTCGGTGTGACGGAAGGCAGACGCCACCTGCACGTTTTCCAGGCCTTCGGCGGCGCAGAAACGGCTGCCGGCAAAGGGCAGATCCATGGACACGCACAGCACCTGGGTGTTGTTGAGGCCGGCGGCCTTTTCGTTGAAGGTGCGTACGCTGGTGGCGCACACGCCGGTGTCGATGCTGGGGAAGATGTTCAGCAGCACTTTCTTGCCGGCAAAATCGGCCAGCTTGATGTCGCTCAGATCGGCACCGGTCAGGGTGAAGTCGGGCGCAGCCTGGCCCACGGCGGGCAGCTGACCGGAAACGGCGACGGAATTACCCTGAAAAGTTACGGAAGACATTGAGACTCTCCTGATGATTGCGGTTTGTTGGTGTTTGGTTATCAGTATGAGTGACTAAGGTAGCAGTTTTCCTGTGCTGGAACAGCTTTTTATCGCTGTTGGCATGGCGCCGGTTGTGCTTTGTTGTGGCCCGGATTAAGGGGGAGGGCCAGCACCGCCGTCACCACGCCGGGCCGGGTTACAGCTCCCGTATAAAGGACTTGTCCAGTTGCCGAAAGGCACTGCTGAGGGTCTCGCCCAGCTCGAAGTAGCGGGGACGGGACACCGGGGCCTTGACCTCGCCGCCGGCGGCGGCAATTTTCTCGTGTATCTGCAGGTACCATTGCTTGAGCGAGGGCGGCAGCCGTGTGTCGGCACGCTTGCCCAGCCAGTAGTAGCCCTGCATGGGCAGGCTGGCCAGAAACAGCACCGACGCCACCACACTGGGCCAGTAGTGGGGGGCACCAAACTGAAACTGCAGCAGCAGGCTCAGGGTGATCAGCGCCGGCATGGTTTTCATGCCGAAGCGGGTGGCGGCCATGACGCGGCATTCGGGAAACAGGGCAGCCAGCTGGCGTTCCTGGGGCCAGATGGTCAGGTATTCCTGGCCGCGGTGCAGAGTGCGAGTAAAGGGACTCATGTGTCCTCCCGGCGATAAGATCCGCTGTAGCTAACTTACAAAATAACGATGCAGGTCAAAAAAATGACTCAAGCTGACTGTTATTTTACCACAGACAAAAGGGTAATATTCCTCACCCCGCTGGCCGGCTAACATACCGGCCGCGTCATGGACGGCTTCTGGCCAGACTGCCCGTTGGTAAAGTGCCTTTCTCAAGGATAGAGTGAAAGTGATGGTTATTGCCCGTCAGCGATGGTGGGCAAGCGATTTTTGCAATACCGAAAGAAAGGATCCCCAATGACTAACGATCTGGTCCTGGTGCTGAACTGCGGCAGTTCCTCGCTGAAGTTCGCCATTCTGGACGCCGAAAGCGGCAGCGAGAAACTGTCCGGCCTGGCCGAGTGCTTTTACCTTGCCGATGCCCGCATCAAATGGAAACTTAACGGCGAAAAGGATGAAGCCGCACTGGGACCCGGAGCCGCCCACCAGCAGGCGCTGGATTTTATTGTGCAGCGTCTGCTCAATCCTCACCCCGAGCTGCTGCAGGGGCTGGTGGCCGTGGGCCACCGGGTGGTACACGGGGGCGAAAAATTCACTCACTCGGTGCTGATTGACGAGGACGTTATTCAGGGGATTGAAGCCTGTGCCAGCCTGGCGCCCCTGCACAACCCGGCGCACCTGGTGGGCATCGCCTCGGCGCAAACCTCGTTTCCGGCGCTGCCCCAGGTGGCGGTGTTTGATACCGCCTTTCACCAGACCATGCCCGAGCAGGCCTATTTGTATGCCATTCCCTATTCCCTGTACCGGGAACACGGCATTCGCCGCTACGGCATGCACGGTACCAGCCATTACTTCATTACTCAGGAAGCGGCCCGGGTCCTGAACAAGCCGGCCAGCGAGCTCAACCTCATCAGCTGCCACCTGGGCAACGGCGCCTCGGTGTGTGCGGTGAAAAACGGCCGCTCGGTCGACACCTCCATGGGCCTGACCCCATTGGAAGGGCTGGTGATGGGCACCCGCAGCGGGGATATCGATCCGGCCATCATTTTTCATCTGCACGATGCCCTGGGCTACAGTGTGGAGCGCATCAACACCCTGCTGACCAAGGAATCGGGACTGCTCGGCCTGACCGAGCAAAGCAGTGATTGCCGTTTTGCCGAAGACCATTACCAGCAACTGCCCGAAGCCAAACGGGCGCTGGATATTTTCGCCTATCGCCTGGCCAAATACATTGCCGGTTACAGCTGTGCCCTTGACGGCCGGCTCGATGCCATCGTGTTTACCGGCGGTATCGGCGAAAACTCCGCCCGGGTACGCGAACTGACCCTGTCGAAGCTGGCCCTGCTGGGGGTCACGCTGGATGAACAGGCCAACCTGGCCGCCCGTTTTGGTCAGTCCGGCTGCATCAGCGCGGCTGGCAGCCTGCCGGTGTGGGTGCTGCCCACCAACGAAGAGTGGGTGATCGCCCAAGACGCCCTGGCGCTGGCGCGCGCATCACAACAAGAGGAAAGCCAATGACCAGAACCATCATGTTGGTGCCCGTCAGCAGCGGCGTGGGTGCCACCTCGGTCAGCCTTGGCATGGTGCGGGCCATGGAGCGCAACGGCGTCAACGTCAGCTTTTTCAAGCCGGTGTCCCAGCCCCGTACCCGCCGCAAGGTACAGGATCACTCCACCGCCGTGGTGGCCAACGGCACCAACCTGACGCCGCCGGAGCCTTTTGCCCTGAGTTATGCCGAGAGCATGATCTCGGCGGGCAATTTGGACGTGCTGCTGGAAGAGATCGTGGCCCGCTTTGAAAAGCACGTTTCAGAAAGCGGCGCCGAGGTGGTGGTGGTGGAAGGCCTGATCCCCACCGACAAGCAGCCCTTTGCCACTCGCATCAACTACGACATCGCCAAGGCGCTGGATGCCGACATGGTGTTTATCGCCCAGCCCGGCAGCGACAGCAGCCAGTACCTGAAAGAGCGGCTGGAGCTGGCCTGCGCCAACTTCGGCGGTGTGCTCAACAAGCGCATCGTGGGCTGCATCATCAACAAGGTGGGGGCGCCGGTAGACGAGCAGGGCAACACCCGGCCCGATCTTACCGAAATGTTCAATCCCGGCTACAAGGGCGAGCACGTCACCGCCAACCTGGAGGTGCTGCAGGTCTTCGGCAAAACGCCGCTACGCATTCTGGGCTGCATTCCCTGGAACACCCAGCTGGTGGCCCCCCGGGCGGTGGACTTGGCTCGCCATCTCAATGCCACCATCATCAACGAGGGTGAACTGAACACCCGGCGGCTGCAAAGCGTCACCTTCTGCGCTCGGGCGCTGCACAACATGGTGCAGCACTTCAAACCGGGCAGCCTGCTGGTCGCCTCGGGGGATCGCTCCGACGTGATTGTGTCGGTGTGTCTGGCCGCCATGAACGGCGTCAAGATTGGTGCCCTGCTGCTGACCGGCAGCTACCATCCCGAGCCCCAGATCATGGACCTGTGCCAGCGCGCCATTGAAACCGGCCTGCCCATTCTGATGGTGAACACCAACACCTGGCAGACGGCGGTGAGCCTGCAGCACTTCAACCTGGAGATCCCGGTGGACGACGCCGGCCGCATCGAGGCGGTGCAGGACTACGTGGCCGGCCATATCGACAAGCACTGGATCGAATCCCTGTCGGCCAAGTCGGCCCGCAGCCGCCGGCTCAGCCCGCCGGCGTTCCGCTACCAGCTCACCGAGCTGGCGCGACGCGCCGCCAAGCGCATCGTGCTGCCGGAAGGGGAAGAGCCGCGCACCATCAAGGCGGCGGCCATTTGTGCCGAGCGCGGTATTGCCCGGCCGGTGTTGCTGGGCAGCCACGAGGAAATCATGCGCATTGCCGCCCAGCAGGGGGTGGTGCTGGATGAAAAGGTCGATATCGTGGATCCGGCCGAGGTGCGCGACAACTACGTAGAGCGGCTGGTGGAGCTGCGCAAGTCCAAGGGCATTACCGAGGTGGTGGCCCGGGAGCAGCTGCAGGACAACGTGGTGCTGGGCACCATGATGCTGGAGCGCGACGAGGTGGATGGCCTGGTATCCGGCGCCATCAATACCACCGCCAACACCATTCGCCCGCCGCTGCAGATCATCAAGACCGCCCCGGGCTGCTCGCTGGTCTCGTCGGTGTTCTTTATGCTGCTGCCGGATCAGGTGCTGGTGTATGGCGACTGCGCCATCAACCCGGATCCCACCGCCGAGCAACTGGCGGAGATCGCCATTCAGTCGGCGGAGTCGGCCCGGGCCTTTGGCATCGAGCCGCGGGTGGCGATGATTTCCTACTCCACCGGTACCTCCGGCACCGGCGCCGACGTGGAGAAGGTACGCGAGGCCACCCGCATCGCCCAGGAAAAACGCCCGGATCTGGTGATCGACGGCCCGTTGCAATACGATGCCGCCATCATGGAGAACGTGGCCAAGTCGAAGGCGCCCAACTCCCCGGTGGCGGGCAAGGCCACGGTGTTCATTTTCCCGGATCTGAACACCGGCAACACCACCTACAAGGCGGTGCAGCGTTCGGCGCAATTGGTGTCTATCGGCCCCATGCTGCAGGGCATGCGCAAGCCGGTGAACGATCTGTCCCGGGGGGCATTGGTGGACGACATCGTCTACACCATTGCCCTCACCGCCATTCAGGCTGGCCAGCAGGGCAAGGGCTGATCAACAAGGCTCCCGGCATCAGGCCGGGAGCTTTTTCACCTCACTCTTCACCCCTTACTCCTCACCAGCCTTACTTGCTTTTAATCCCCAGCAGTTTGTACAGCGGGCAAAAGCTGACAAAGGCGGTGGCCAGGGGGATCACGCCAAGCCAGCCCCAGGGCGTTTGCGGACCCACGAAGACCAGGGCGATCAGCACCAGGCCCAGAATAATGCGGATCACACGATCCACGTTGCCGACATTCTTTTCCATCATCCTCTCCTTTAATTTAGTTTTTACTAATAATAGTGTGCCACTGTCCCGGCTGCTGGCAAGTGACCAGGATCAATAAATGAGCGGCAGGCACACCGAGGCTTGCAAAGCGTGCCGGTATTGGCGAGGCTGAGGGCTCTTTATATACCTGAGTAGCCGTCATGAATTTTCTTTCCCAGCCTCTGCAATCCCTGCCCGAGCCGGACTGGCAACAGTTGCAGGCCCTTCCCATTGTTGATAACGGCGATCCCCTGGTACCCCTGGGGCTGGTGCCGTCTCCTCTTCGAGTGTATCCCGCCTATTTTCACCTGGGGGTGCCCGGCGCGCTGACCGATTGTTATGTGCGAAGCTCGGTACTGGGCCGGCTGCAGCAGGCGGCAACCCTGCTGCCCGCCGGCATTGAGCTGGTAGTGCTCGACGGCTGGCGCCCGTTCCGGGTGCAGGAGTATTTGTTCGAAACCCTGGTGGATGCCCTGAAACGCCATTTTCCCGATGAGGATGAGCAGGGGCTACTGGTCCGGGCCCGGCATTTTGTATCGCCGCCAAGCCAGGATGAAGCCTCGCCCAGTCCGCATCTTACCGGGGGGGCCGTGGACGTGTGCCTGTGCGACAGCAGGGGGCAGTTGCTGAACATGGGCACCGGCTTTGACGACATCAGCTCCTGGTCCTACACCGCGGCCTTTGAGGCGGTGGCGAAACCCGGTCCTGTCGAGGCGGAGATCATCGAGCACCGCCGGCTGCTGCACAGCTGCATGACCCGGGCCGGTTTTACCAACCTGCCCAGCGAGTGGTGGCATTATGACTATGGCAACCAGAGCTGGGCCTGGTACAGCCAGGCCCCCCAGGCGCAGTTTGGCGTGATCCGCCAGCACAGCCTGGCCGAGCGCTGGCGCAACCAGGTGAGCCTGAGCTGAACCGGGCGGCGCATAAAGACGCGCCATCCGCTAATCGACCATATTTTATACTGCCTTAACCGGGGCGGCTTGAACAATGACGCGATGGCGCCCGGGTTGTGCTGATTGATTCTCTTGATTAGGCCGTTTTTTCCGGTGAATAAAAGTGTGATGAATGCTGCAAATTCACACATTGGCCCGGTCTGGTGGCCATGACAGTGCGGCGGTTTTTCCGGGCCAGCACGCCCCCTTTCTTCTCCTTCGGCAATCGGCGACTTTTTTTAAGTGTTTAAAAAACAAAGAGTTGCTCGCCTTCCTTGCGCAGTGGCCGATGACCTCGGCAGGGATCTGCATTCGCTTGGTAAATGGAAGTGCCTGGCCAGATAAGCATTACTGATGATGTTGCCTACTTGTTATAAAGGCCATAGCAGAGTAATTTTCTCGCACTTGCCGCACACCACACAGAATTGGCGTGTTGGCTGCAAGTTATTTAGGACGATGTGCTGCTGTTGACGCGCGCGTCCCCCGTTCAACAAAGGATGTGACCATGAACGAACTGGTTAATGCCATTAACGGCTATATCTGGAGCCTGCCCCTGATCTATCTGTGTCTGGGCGTGGGTCTGTATTTCTCCCTTCGTACCCGCTTTCTGCAAGTCCGCCATATTAAGGAAATGGTACGGCTGATGTTTCAGGGCAACTCTTCCGCGGCCGGTATCAGCTCCTTTCAGGCGCTGGCCCTGTCGCTGTCGGGCCGGGTAGGTACCGGTAACATCGCCGGGGTGGCCACCGCCATTACCTTTGGTGGCCCGGGCGCGGTGTTCTGGATGTGGGTGGTGGCCTTCCTGGGTGCAGGTACGGCCTATATCGAATCGGCACTGGCGCAAATCTACAAGGAAAAGGACGACAACGGCCTGTACCGGGGTGGCCCCGCCTTCTACATCGAGAAGGGGCTGGGCATGAAGTGGTACGCTTGGGTGTTTGCGCTCTCCACCGTGCTGGCCTGCGGTATGCTGCTGCCTGGCGTACAGGCCAACAGTATCGCCTCCGGCATTGAAAACGCCTTTGGCATTCCCACCACCGTCTCTGCGGCTGCCGTGGTGATTTTGCTGGGGCTTATCATCTTCGGTGGCGTCAAGCGTATCGCTCACTTCACTCAGATAGTGGTGCCCTTCATGGCCCTGGGCTACATACTGGTGGCCTTTGTGATCATCATGCTCAATATCGGCCAGATCCCCGAAGTGGTGAGCCTGATCGTGGGCAGTGCCTTTGGCATGAAGGCGGGCTTTGGTGCCATTCTGGGCCTGGCCATTGAGTGGGGCGTGAAGCGCGGCATCTACTCCAATGAAGCCGGTCAGGGCACTGGCCCTCATGCTGCTGCCGCCGCCGAGGTGTCTCACCCGGCCAAGCAGGGCCTGGTGCAGAGCTTCTCGGTGTACATCGATACCCTGTTTGTGTGCTCAGCCACCGCCTTTATGATCATCATCACCGGCGCCTACAACGTGATGGGCAAGGCGGGCGATGCCATCGTCGAGCAACTGCCCGGCGTGGAAGCCGGCCCCGGTTACACCCAGGCGGCGGTAGAGTCGGTAATGCCCGGCTTTGGTGGCATCTTTGTGGCGGTCGCGCTGTTCTTCTTCGCCTTTACCACCATTTTGGCCTACTACTACATCGCCGAAACCAACATTGCCTACATCAACCGCAAGGTGCACCGCCCCTGGCTGATGTTCGCGCTCAAGCTGGTGCTGATGGCGTCTGTGGTGTACGGCTCGGTCAAGACCGCCGGTCTGGCCTGGGGGCTGGGTGACATTGGTGTGGGTCTGATGGCCTGGCTGAACATCGTCGCCATTCTGCTGCTGCAAAAGCCGGCGCTGATCGCCCTGAAAGACTACGAGGAGCAAAAGGCGCAGGGGCTGGATCCCACCTTTGATCCGGTCAAGCTCGGCATCAAGAACGCCGATCACTGGGTCAAGGGAAAGCCCTCCCGGGTTGAAGATGCGCAAGATCCGATCGCCCCCGAGGCGCAGGTCGAACGTAGCTGATGCACTATTACCTCTGAACCAAGGCCGGACGCAGTTCCGGCCTTTTTCGTTCTGGTCGCAGTCAAAAGTGGACTCTGGTCCCAGAGTGGCCGCGTGGCTTGTGCCTATACTCGGGCACAGGACCTGTATAAGACGGGTAAACCCGCCAATCAAGGAGAACGAGAATGGACAGCAGCAACGCACTGTGGCAAACCGGCTGGTACTGCAACGGTCAGTGGCAAAACACTCAGGACAGCTACGAGGTACTGAACCCGGCCAGTGGCGAGGTATTGGCGCGGGTGGCCCGCTGTGGCGGCGCCGAGACCGAGCAGGCCATTGCCGCCGCCGCCGCCGCCTTTGAAGACTGGCGCCATTCCACGCCCAAGGAGCGTACCGCCGTGCTGCGCCGCTGGCATGATCTGATGCTGGAGCATCAGGACGAGCTGGCCGAGTTGATGGTGCTGGAGCAGGGCAAGCCCCTGGCTGAGGCCAAGGGCGAGGTCGCCTATGCCGCCAGCTTTCTGGAATGGTTCGGGGAAGAGGCCAAACGGGCCGGCGGCGACACCATTCCCAGCCCCAAGCGGGAAAACCGGTTGTGGGTGATCAAGCAACCGGTGGGCGTGGTCGCCGCCATTACGCCCTGGAACTTTCCCCTGGCCATGATCACCCGCAAGGTGGGCCCGGCCATTGCTGCCGGCTGCACCGCCGTGGTCAAGGCCTCCAGCGTCACGCCGCTGTGCGCCAATGCCCTGGCGGTGCTGGCGGAGCGGGCCGGCCTGCCGGCGGGGGTGCTGAACCTGGTATCGGGAGACTCCGGCCCCATCGGCGAGGCCCTGATGCAAAGCCCGGCGGTGCGCAAGCTGTCGTTCACCGGCTCCACCGGCATCGGCAAAAAGCTGATGGCCCAGGCCGCCGGCACGGTGAAAAAGCTGTCCCTGGAGCTGGGCGGCAATGCGCCCTTTATCGTGTTTGACGACGCGGATCTCGACGCCGCCGTGGCCGGCGCCATGGCCTCCAAGTTTCGCAATACCGGCCAGACCTGCGTGTGCGTGAACCGCTTCTATGTGCAGGACGGTATTTACGAGGCGTTTGTCTCTCGCCTGGCCGAGGCGGCCACGGCGCTGAAAGTGGCGGAAGGCCGGGTGGAGGGCGCCCAGCAGGGGCCGCTGATCACGCAGGCGGCGCTCGACAAGGTGGAAGAACACGTGGCCGATGCCCTGGCCAAAGGCGGCCGGCTGGTGTGCGGCGGTGCCCGCCATGCCCTGGGGGGGACCTTCTACCAGCCCACGGTGATCGCCGACGCCCATGAGGAGATGCTGCTGGCCCGGGAAGAAACCTTTGGTCCGGTGGCGGCCTGCTTCCGCTTCCGCGATGAAGCCGAGGCGGTGAAACGCGCCAACGACACTCCCTTTGGCCTGGCCGCCTATTTCTATACGCGGGATCTGAACCGGGTATTCCGGGTCTCGGAAGCCCTGGAGTCGGGTATGGTGGGGGTGAACGAGGGCATTATTTCCAACGAAGTGGCGCCCTTTGGCGGGGTCAAGGAGTCGGGCCTGGGCCGGGAAGGCAGCCAGATAGGCCTCGACGAGTTCCTGGAGATCAAGTACGTGAACCTGGGGAATATCACCTGAGTCGCACTGGCCTGGCTTTGGTCACTCCCGCGAAAGCGGGAGCCCTGGGCAGGTTGCACGGCACTGGCGGGGTTTGCCGTTATTTGCAGAACAATTCCGGCTCCCAGGCCGGAATGACCACCCACAACAAGGGCCGCATGTGCGGCCCTTGTCTGTTATTCGCTCAGCATGGCCTCCATGGCCGCTTCCCGTTGTTCCGGCGACAGTGCCTGGGATTGCTGGGCCTGGTTCGACGCGGGGGCGTTGGCCTGCTGGGCTTCCAGCGCCTTCAGCTTCTCTTCTGCCTGCTGCAATTGAGCGCGGGTGGCGTCCAGCTCGCTTTGCAGCGGAGTGGGGCTGGCCGGGGCGACCACCGCGGCGGCGGGGGAAGGGATTAGTCCGCCACCCAGAGGCTGAGCAGGCTGGCGAGCGGCCTCGCTTAGCCAGTTTTGCATGACCTCGGGCCAGACCGCCGCCTTGCCGGTGTGCGATTCACTGAACACCTTGGTCTGATCATTGGCACTCAGCAGCACCGACAGCTGGTTACTGTCGGCATTCCACACCAGGCCGGCCTTGTCGGCGTCGGTTTGCTGGGCGGTGCGGGACACCAGGTAGAACAGCGGGCCTTCCTGCTGCAATTCGCCGGCGGTGCGCAGCAACGACACCGTAGTGTCGTAGTGAGGGCCAAGTAGGCTGGTCATACGGGTTTTGATCACCGGTTGTTCAAACAGGTTGGTGGTATTGGGATCCAGCCCCACCATGGGCTTGAGCATGGCCCACATCAGCTGACCCGGTCCCATGGACAGCAGGGGCGCCACACAAGCGCTGAGGGTCAGAGAGAGCAGGGCGGCCTTGAGCAGGATGGACAGACGCATTCGAATATTTAATCCAGGTTATTGATAATAATGACTTTTACCTGAATGAGTCTGATGCGTGCATCAGAGGCCCAACCTCAGGCCGGCGCAAATTATCACAGCCTGAGTAAAAAAAGATCAGCCTTGTGGAAAAATAATCGTCTGGCCGAAGAAGCCATGATCACAGCGCCATTTTTTGGCATGCTGGGCGCCTTGTTCATGAAGGAATGTTCAAATGAAACACTGGCTTTTGTTGATGCTGGCGCTGCTGCTGGGCGCCTGTTCGCCGGCCGAGCAACGGCATATTCGCCTGCTCAGCGGTGACTGGGACACGGCCCGGGCCACCACCGAGCTGGCTCGGCTGGAGCTGGAGCAGGCCGGCTTTGCGGTAACGGTGGAGCAGGTGGCGCCGGGGCAGATCTGGTCCAAACTGGCCGCCGGCGACGCGGACGCCAGCCTGTCGGCCTGGCTGCCCGACAGCAGCCGGCACCATGCGGAGCGCTTTTTTGACAAGCTGCACGATCTCGGCCCCAATGGCCCCGTGCTCAAACTGGGGCTGGCGGTACCGGCCTCGGCCGAGCTGAACACCATCAGCGAGCTGGCCGGCAGTGACTACGGTGAGCACCGTATTGTGGGCATGATGCCGGGCCATGGCAGCCAGGTGCTGACCGAGCAGGCCCTGGCCCGCTACCAGCTGGACGAGCACGAGCTGTTGTCCGGCTCGGGCGAGGCCTATCGCCATCTGGTGAATACCGCCATTGAGCAGCAACTGCCGGTGGTGATCGCCGCCTGGTTTCCCGGCAGTGTGATGCTGAATGACAAGCTCAAATGGCTGCAGGATGATAACGGGTTTTTTGCCCGCCACGAACGGGCCCATACCCTGGTACGGCGGGGGCTGGAAGACAGCGCCCCCAACGCCATGGCCGTGTTGCAGCGGATCCGCCTGGATGAGGCCCAACTGACCCGGTTACTGCAACGGGTGGCCGCCGAGGCGGATCTCACCTTGGCGGTAAACCAGTGGCGGGCCGAAGCGATTGACGAAAGCGAGCGGGCGGTCCGAACAGCCCCGCCAGAGGGGGGCTGACGCCTTATTCTCTTTGTGTATTCAGCAAACCCGACCGAGTGTTTTGCCCTACACTTGTCAGGGGAATTGTTGATGAACAAAGGGAGTCAATTGACATGAAGCGTCTTCAACCAATCATTATCCTGCTGGCCGCCCTGGGGATCAGTGGCTGCGATCCCGCCGCGCGCGGCTTCAGCCTGCCACCGGGCGATGTGGCCCAGGGAGAGCAGGTGTTCCTGAACATGCAGTGCCTGAGCTGCCACACCATGGAAGGGTACGAGCGCCCGGACAATGCCGACGAGCTGTCCGTGGCCCTGGGCGGCAAGGTGAAAAGCATCAAAACCTACGGCGAGCTGGTGACCTCGGTGATCCACCCTTCTCACAAACTGGCCAAAGGCTATGATATGTCGACGATCCAGACCGAAGGTGGTGAGTCGGTGATGCCGCTGTATAACGACATCATGACGGTCGCGGAGCTGGTGGACTTGGTCACTTTCCTGGAGTCCAAATACGAGCTGGAAGTGTATGAGGCCACGGACTACAGCCTCAGGCACTGAGTGACGTTCAGACAAGAGGGGCCCGGCCGCTGTGTACCGGGCCCTGTGATGATATTCGGCTCAGAGGGCTTTGGGCAAGACCTGCTCAATGGCCTGCAGGGCGCAACCTTCATCCACGGCGGCCCCGCCGGCACCGGCCACACCAATGGCGCCAATGACCTGATCTCCCACTTTCAACGGCACACCACCGCCCAGCAGTAACAATTCGTCCAGGGTATTGAGATTTTCGGCGTCCGGGTTGTTGCGGGCCCTTTCCGACAGTTCCCGTGAGGCCGTTTTGGTGGACAGTGAGGTAAACGCCTTGCGCTGAGCGGCCAGGGTGTTGTGCGGGCCCACGTTATCATCCCGCTGCAGCGCCACCAGGTTACCGCCCCGGTCCACCACCGCCGCCACCGCGGTACGGCCCTGGGCATGGCAGGCCGCAAGGGTGGCATCCAGCAACTGGTTGGCCAGGGTGAGGCTCACATCGGCCCGCTGGGGAATGGCCTCGGCGGCAAAACCCGGAGCAGCGCAGAAGGCCAGGGCCAGCAATGACAAGCGAACGGTTTTCATGGTGGTGATTATCTCCATCAAATAGAGTGAGAGCCAATAAGCACCACTATGCCTGTTCGCCCCCGTCAAACGGATTGCCGAACGATTACCATTCTGTAATGGGGCCAATCAGTCCTGCCAGCGGACTTCACACACACTCACCGGCAAGCCATGCTCCCCCATGGCCTCTATCCATAGCTGCTGATGATCCTGCAGCCGGTCGCCGGGGCCTTTTACCTCAATTAACCGGTAATGCCCCGTTTGCGTGTTCAGTTCAAGCAAGTCCGGCATGCCCCTGCGATGATGGCGCAGGTCCAGCAGCAGGTGGCGGAACACGGCGGCCAGGTGAGCGGGGGGGATCACCGCCAACGCCTGCTCCACCAGCTCAACGGGCAGTGACGGCCAGTGCACAAAATCGCAACGAATACCCTGTTTTTGCCGGTGGCGCTCGAGAATAAGGCGGCGGTAATCGCCACCGGCCAGCGTGGCAAAGCCGGCTTCAATCTGCTCGCACCGCGCCTCGGCAAAGCCCGGCCGGTACAGGTCGGCCGGGCCCGCCTGAAACGGGTTGAAAAAGGCGCCGCGCACCGGGGCAAACAGCGCGGGCCAGAACAGCAGCGCAAACAGGCCGTTGAACAGCCGATTTTCCACATGAAACAGCCGGGTTTGCCCATGGGCAAAATGGACCATGACTGCCGCCTCCACCCGTACCTCCGTTGGCCGAGGCAAGGTAATGCGGCTAACCGGCACTGGCGCCGTTGGCGCGGCAGGCAGTGTCAGCCCGGCCTTTCTGGCACTGCGCTGCAATATGCGGGTCAGGTTAAGGCGCGCTTCCGGTTGCGCGATTTCGGCCAGGGCCCGTTGCGCCAGGTTCACCACCACCTCGGGCGCGTCGTTTTTTTCCCGCAGGCGCAGGGCGCGAACCCGCGCGTCCCGGTGCCGGCTTTGCTGATACAGCTCAAGGGCGAGGGCGGTGTCACCCTGGCGCTCTGCCTGCCGCCCCAGTTGAAACAGCAACTTGTGCCGGCGGTATTCAATCCACTCGCAGTTCACTGCCGAAGGCAGGGCATGGTAAAGCCCGGCCACCGGCTCGGTTTCCATTTGCTCTCCCAGACGGTACAGCGCCAGGGTGCAATCCACATCGGCCCTGTGCTGAAAGGGGCGGGAAGCGGCACTCAACGGCACCGGCTCAAACTGTTGCAGGCCCAGCTCGGTGAGCACAAACTCTGACCAGTCCTGATGCAGGTTGCCGAAAAACATCAGCCGCAACCGGTCGAACAGCTCATTGCAGGCAAGCCTTATCACCGTAAAGGGCGCATTGGGCCACCAGTCGGCCAGCGGCTGCGAGTGTTGCTCCGGTTCGCTCAACAGGGCGCTTTCCAGGTCCCGCTTGCGGGCGGAAGCAGTAAAAGCCTGCTCCGGCAGCCGGTGGCGGGCCAGTTGCACACATTCCTCGCGCCGGGCCAGGGCACAGATCTCGCTTAAGGTGAGCGACGGCGCGGGCTCCACAAAGCCGGCATCACTCAGCTCGGCCAGGGCCTGCTCCAAATCCGGTATCTCGGCATACAGCAGCTTGTCGGGTCGAAACAGGCCGCCCTTGCGCATGATCAGCCGCACCAGCAAGCCCTGAGCCGGCTCGCTCAGGGCCAGCCAGCCATGCAGTTGTTCACGCTCGTCGGCAAGCCACAAATCGCGGTAGCGCGCCAGGCAGAAGCGCACCACCTGCTGCATGTTGTGCAGGTAATAGAAGGGATCGTCCAGCGAGGCGGGAGTGATGGGCGGTGTGGTCATGGGCGCATCGTAAGAGAAAACGTGAATAGGGAAGATGACAGATGCGCTGGTCCGGGTCTTTCATAGCTGGCTTCGAACGAGAACATCTGTTTCAGCGTAATTTTGATACAGTAGCCGACAATGTGTGTTTACCGGCCGACTTTATGACCCTCGATTATTACCAGCAAGAGGCAGACGCCTTTTTTGCCGCCACCGTCAGCGTGGACATGACTCCGCTTTATCAGCGCTTTCTGCCCAGGGTCGCCAGCGACGGGCATATCGTGGATGCCGGTTGCGGCTCCGGCCGCGACAGCAAGTACTTTGCTGAACTGGGCTACAGGGTCACCGCCTTTGATGCCAGCCCGGCCCTGGTCAAGCGGGCGCGAGACTACACCGGTCTGCCGGTGGCCTGCCACGACTTTATGACACTTGCTTGTCAGCCGGCCGCCGATGCCATCTGGGCCTGCGCGTCTCTGCTGCATGTGCCCGAAGTGGATCTGGACGCCGTACTGGCACATCTGGCCTCGCAGCTTCGCACCGGCGGCGTGCTGTATTGCTCCTTTAAATACGGTCGGGGCGAGGTGGAGCGTAATGGTCGCCGCTTTACCGATATGGACGAAGCCGGTCTTGAACAATTGGTATCGGCCCTGCCGCTAACCCTGACGGAAAGCTGGCAAACGGCAGATCTGCGTTCAGGGCGGGAGCAGGAGCGCTGGCTTAATGCGCTACTGACAAAGGAGGCCGACTGATGCTGGAGCTGGTAACCGGTGGCGGTGAGCAGGATCCCGTGTTCAATCAGCCGCTGCTGACACCGCTGCTTGAGGCCATTAACCGCACCGGCAAGGGCAGTGCCATCACCATGGCGGTGTCTTTTATTCGCCAGAGCGGGCTTTCGCTGCTGCAGGATGCCCTGAGTGAGGCGCTGGGCAGGGGCGTGGAGTTACGGGTGCTCACTTCCGACTACCTGGACGTAACCGAACCGGTGGCGCTGAGAGAGCTGATGCTGCTGGTTGAACGGGGCGCCGATGTACGCATTTACCAGAGCAGCGGCGAAGCCGGTTTTCATCTCAAGTCCTACCTGTTTATTCACCAGTACACAGAGCAACGCCTGCAAGGAAAAGGTTTTGTGGGCTCCAGCAATTTGTCGAAAGCGGCGTTGACTCAATCGCTGGAATGGAGCTGGCAGCTGACCGTGAACGATGATGGTCACAGTCCGGCGGCTACCAGCCTGCTGGCGCTGCAAGCGCAGATGGAGCGACTGTTTAACGACAGCAGAGTAGTTGTGCTTTCCAATGAATGGATAGACGATTACCTCAAGCGTTATCGCCAAAGCCCGCTGACCCACCTTCGGTTGGTAACCGGCGATACCCGCAGCGACGACGAAACCTTGCGGGAAACCCCCATGCCCAACAGCGTGCAGGCATCTGCCCTGGCGGCACTGCAGGTCAGCCGGACAGAGGGCTATCGCCGTGGTCTGGTGGTAATGGCCACTGGTCTTGGCAAAACCTGGCTGGCGGCCTTTGATGTGCGCCAGATGCAGGCCGCGCGCATTTTGTTTGTGGCCCACCGGGAAGAAATCATTCGCCAGGCCCAGTCCACCTTTATTCACATGAACCCGAAAGCGCACATCGGGCTTTATACCGGCAAGCAGAAAGATCAGGCCGACTGGCTGTTTGCCTCAGTGCAGACCCTGGGGCGGGATGCCCACCTCAGACACTTTGCCCGAGATCACTTCGATTACATCGTGGTGGACGAATTTCACCATGCCACGGCGTCGTCCTACCGTCGGCTGCTGGATCACTTTCAGCCTCGGTTTTTGCTGGGGCTGACCGCTACGCCGGATCGTACCGATCAGGCGGATATTCTGGCCCTGTGCGACGACAACCTGGTGTTTGAATGCCACCTGCGGGAAGCCATTGAGCTGCGTCATCTGGTGCCGCTGGTGTATCACGGCATTTATGACGAGCACATCAACTACGAGGAAATTCCCTGGCGTAATGGCCGCTTCGATCCTGACGCACTGGAACATGCTTTTGCCAGTCACAAGCGGGCCAGACATGCTCTTGAACAGTGGCGGCGGCTGGGGCGCAGCCGCACTCTGGCGTTTTGTGTGTCGGTGCGTCATGCGGAATTTATGGCACAGCTTTTCAAGGATGAAGGCATTAAAGCCGCCGCCGTGTATGCCGAATCTTCGCTGCCCCGTAATCAGGCGTTAAACGATCTGGCCGCTGGCCGGCTGAGCGTGATCTTTTCAGTGGATCTGTTTAATGAAGGCACGGATCTGCCCGCCATCGATACCCTGTTGATGCTGCGGCCCACGGAATCACGCATTGTGTTTTTACAGCAGTTGGGCCGTGGCCTGCGGTTACACCCGGGCAAGCAGGATCTCATGGTGATCGATCTGGTGGGCAACCACAGATCCTGTCTGTTCAAGCCCTGGCAGCTGCAACAGGCACTGGGCGGATCCGGCACGCCGGGAAAAACTGATATCACATTGCCGCCCGGCTGCTTTATCAATTTGGATCCACAGTTGCTCAAACTTGCAGATCAGTTGCGCTATGGCAGCCGGGTAAAAGTGGCGGACGATTATTGCCGGCTCCGAGATCAACTGGGGGCAAGGCCCACGGCGGTGCAGGCCTTTCAGGCTGGCATCGACTTTACCAAACTGCGTAAGCAGCACGGCAGCTGGTTTGGGCTGGTGCACGATCAGGGCGATCTGACGGAGGACGCCGAGCAAGTGCTGGAAAAGCTGAATGACTTTCTGCTGACTGGCATTGAAACTACCAAGTTGACCAAGTGTTTCAAGCTGATCCTGTTGCAGGCCTTGCTGGAGCTGGACGGCCTGCGCCAGCCGCCCTTGCTGACTGAGCTTGCCGAGCAATCCAGGCTGGTGCTGGAACGCCACCCAGACTTGTTTATGGTGGATCTGGCCGAGCCACAGCAGGCCATGGCGGCGGACTCCGCTCAATGGCTCAGTTACTGGAGCAAGAACCCGATAAAACACAGCACCGGCGGTAACAATGACTCCCAGGCAGATTACTGGTTTGAGATCCAAGAAGATCGGTTCTGCCCGCGTTTTATCCTGCCCGTGAATGAGCGGGATACCCTGCACGACATGATGCAGGAACTGGTGGATCTCAGGCTGGCGGAATATCGCCGGCGCAAGATCCAGTTCCAGAGCTTTCAGAAAACGGCGATCCCACCCCAGGCTATTCCTGATGCCGACGTGGTGGAGCTGCCCTTCTATCCGGATCTTAAAATCGCCTGTGGCCATTTCAGAACCGGTAGCAGTGATCAGGCCGACATGATGGCTGTGCCTGGGGAGAACATCAGTGTTGACTCTCAACGCTACTTTCTGGCCAGAGCCAGCGGCCATTCCATGAACGGCGGCAAAAATCCGGTCAACGACGGTGATCTGCTGTTGCTGGAATGGATCACGCCAGACACTGCCGGTAGCATCAGCAACCAGACGCTGGCCATAGAGCGGCAGGACGAAACCGGTGACGATCAATACCTGCTGCGAGTTGTGAGCAAAACTGCCGATGGCAGCTATCTGCTGCATGCCACCAACCCGGACTATGAAGATATTCCTGTGACCGATGAAATGAAGCCGTTTGCCCGCTTGAGAAGCGTGCTGAAGGGATGAGTGCTCTGTCATACCGCCGTCACCTTGCCTGTTCATAGTTATTCACTTCTTTTTCAAGGAGTTGAATCACATGAAAAAAATCCTGACGTTGTCTGCCGCTGCCGGCCTGGTGATGTTGTCGAATGCGGCTCATGCCAATACCCTGGGTGGGCTGGCTTTTGCGAACACCATTCCGCATACCGCCGCCATGACCGCAAAAGACGACTTTACCATTGTGGGCAAGGACGATCTGATGGCGCTGAAGGCACGCAACGAGGATGGCACCGTCAAGGCGATTGTTGAGATCCCGGCCGGCACCTCGGCCAAGTGGGAAGTGAGCAAGGATGATCCCAAGGCGGTGTATTGGGAGTACAAACAGGGCAAACCGCGGGTGGTGAATTATCTGGGTTATCCGGGTAACTATGGTGCCATTCCCGGCACGGCCCTGCCCAAGGAGCTGGGTGGCGACGGTGATCCGCTGGATGTGATTGTACTGGGGCAGGCGGTACCACGGGGGGAAGTGGTGGATGTGCGTATGATTGGCGTGCTGAAAATGCTGGATGACGGTGAGCAGGACGACAAGCTGATTGCCGTGCTGGCCAACGACTCGCCCTTTGCTCATATCGAGAGCATGGCGCAACTGGATGAAGAGTATCCGGGAGCCAGCCAGATCATCGATCTGTGGTTTGCCAATTACAAAGGCCCGGACGGTGGCATGGAAGGCCTGGGCTTTGAAGACGCTGCTTCGGCGCGGAAGGTGCTGAACGCCGCTGCTGCCCATTTTGAGGCGTCTCGTTAAGACCTGCTGCGCAGACTCCGCCGGCTGAAGCGGCGGCTACAGCCGTGTGCTTCACGGTGTGCCACAAAACAGAAAAAGGCGCTGACTCTTTCGAGTTAACGCCTTGAAAGTCAATAGATTGACTGAAATCTATCAGTTCATTCCATACTTCTTGAGCTTTTTGCGCAGGGTGCCGCGGTTAATGCCCATCATGTTGGCAGCGCGGGTCTGGTTGCCGCGGGTGTACTGCATGATCACGTCCAGCATGGGCGCTTCGACTTCGGAGAGAACCAGCTCATACAGCTCAGTCACTTCCTGGCCGTTGAGCTGAGACAGGTAGTTGCGCAGGGCCTGCTCTACGGAGTTGCGCAGCGGGCGCTGGGTCGGCTGCTCGGAAGTCGGAGATTTGGTGGTGGTTACCAGTGCATCAGAAGTCGTAGTTTGTTCGAACATATTCAGTCGGCTCTTCTATTGTTCGTTAAGCTATTATTCGCGAAAAACTGCTCCAAGGCGTCGAGCTGTTGCCCGGCATCCTCGATAGCATTGAAATTACGGCGAAAGTCACGGCCCGCCGCCGTCTCCTGCAAGTACCATCCCACATGTTTTCGAGCAATCCTTACCCCCATTACCTCGCCGTAAAACGCATGCAGCGCGGTCAGGTGTTCTCGAATCATTGCCTGCTCCTCTTCCCTCGGGAGCGGTGCGGGCGTGGTGCCATGCTCAAGATAGTGGCGGATTTCTCTGAAAATCCACGGTCGTCCCTGGGCAGCCCGGCCAATCATAATGGCATCGGCGCCGGTGTAATCCAGCACAAACCGGGCCTTTTGCGGGCTGGTGATGTCTCCGTTGGCAACAACGGGCATCGAGACGGCCTGTTTAATTGCCCTGATGGTGTCGTATTCCGCATTACCCTTGTACATGCAGGCGCGGGTGCGGCCATGCACGGCCAGGGCTCGAATACCGCAGTCTTCGGCAATGCGGGCAATGTGCACGCCGTTGCGGTGGTCCGGATCCCAGCCGGTACGAATCTTCAGGGTAACCGGCACCGACACTGCATTGACCACGGCGCTGACAATGTCCTGCACCAGCTCCGGGTATTGCAGCAGGGCGGAGCCTGCCATCTTCTTGTTTACTTTCTTTGCCGGACAACCCATGTTGATGTCGATGATCTGCGCGCCCTGATCCACATTGTATCGGGCGGCATCGGCCATCAGCACCGGATCGGCGCCGGCAATTTGCACGGAGCGAATGCCGGTTTCTCCTTCATGGTCCATACGCCGGCGCGACTTTTCGGAATCCCGCAACAGGGGATTGACCGACATCATTTCCGACACGGCCATGCCGGCCCCCATGCGCAGGCACAGGGTACGGAAGGGTCTGTCGGTTACGCCCGCCATGGGGGCCACCAGCAGGGGGGCGTCCAGTTTGTAAGGACCAATTTCCATGAGATTACGGCTGCTTCGGCTCAGGGTCGCGTATCTTACGCATTTTTGACGGTGCTGAAAAGCTCACAAATTGACCGGCGCATAATTTTTTATAAGTCAAGGTTCCGGTGCATTTTTTACGCAATGGTGAGGCGGTTTCAGGGTTAAAAAAGGCTCCGTAAGGAGCCTTTGATCAGCGCTTGCTGCCGTTCAGGCGGGCCCATTCTTCCCGAAACACGGGCTCGGCCATGTCGAACCACTGGTCATAGACCTGGTTCAGGCCCTCGGCCTGGGTTTCCAGGATGCCGGACAGGGCGAGCTGGCCGCCGGGGCGCACCAGACCGCTGATGATGGGGGAGAGCTCTTTCAGCGGGCCGGCCAGAATATTGGCCACCACCACATCGGCGGTGAGGCCTGCGGGCTGATCCTGGGGCAGGTACACGCTCAGGCGATCGGCCACGCCATTGCGCTCGGCGTTGTCGCGGCTGGCCTGCAGGGCCTGGGGATCGATGTCGATGCCGATTACTTCCTTGGCGCCCAGCTTCAGTGCCGCCAGCGCCAGAATGCCGGAGCCGCAGCCAAAGTCGATCACGGTTTTACCGGTCAAGTCCTGTCCGTCCAGCCACTCCAGACACAGCGCCGTGGTGGGGTGGGTGCCGGTGCCAAAGGCCAGGCCCGGATCCAGCATCACGTTCACCGCGTCGGGATCGGGCACATCGCGCCAGCTCGGGCAAATCCACAGCCGGTTACCAAAGCGCATGGGATGAAAGCTGTCCATCCACTCGCGCACCCAGTCCTTGTCTTCCAGTTGTTCCACCTTGTACACCAGATCCTTGCGGTAGAACTTTTTCAGAAAGTCGATAATGGGCGCCGGATCGGTTTCGGCGTCGAACAGGCCGACCACCACGGTGTCGTCCCACAGCAGGGTTTCACCGGGCAGGGGCTCGAACACCGGTTTGTCTTCGGCGTCCATGTAGGTCACCGCCTGAGCGCCACGGCCGGAGAGCATGTTGCTGACCTTGTTGGCGGTTTTTTCGGTGGCGTTGATGCGAATTTGTATCCAGGGCATGGCGGTCTTCGTCGTGGGCTAAAGGGCTTATTCTATCACCGCGCGGCCGGTGTGTCCGCCTGGCGGCCAAACAGGGCGCGCACCTCGGCCGAGGGCGGCGGCGTGAGCAAGGATCCCGCCACATAGGCCAGGCCCGAGATCGCCAGGCTCGGCACAATGGCGTGCAGCCCCAGGGGTTTGATGCCCAGGTTCAGCAGCAGGCTGTAGCTCACCGCGCCGGTGAGCATGGAGGCCAGCGCCCCCGTGCTGTTGCCGCGCCACCAGTACAGGCCCAGCACCAGTGGCCAGAAAAAGATCGCCTGCAGGGCGCCAAAGGCCATCAGGTTGAGCCAGATGATCATCTCCGGCGGGCTCAGGGCCGCCCACAGTACTATCAGCCCCAGCACCAGGGTCACCAGCTTGCTGGCGCGCTTGATGGTGGCGGGGGCCGGCTGGGTTTTGCACAGGTGGTTAAGGTAGAGGTCTTTGACCAGGGTGGCGGCGGCCTGAATCAGCTGGGAGTCGATGGTCGACATAATGGCGGCCATGGGCCCGGCCAGGAACAGTCCGGCCACCAGCGGCGGCAACACGGTGAGCATAAGCGTGGGCATCACCTTGTCGGGCACGGTGAGCTCCGGCACCAGCACGCGGCCCAGGGCCCCGGCGAAGTGCATGCCAAACATCAGCAGGGCGCCCACCAGGGTGCCGATAATAATGCCTTTGTGCATGGCGGCGCTGTCCTTGTAGGCCAGGCAGCGCACCGCCGAGTGGGGCAGGCCAATCACCCCGAAGCACACCAGCACCCAGAACGACAGCATAAAGCTCATGCCCAGCATGCCGTCGGGGCCCTGGGGCTGCACCAGGCCGGGATCAATGGCCTCCAGCTCGGCAAACATGGTCGCGGCACCGCCACCGGCCTGCAGCACGCCGGCCAGCAGCACGACCGTGCCCAGCAGCATCAGTATGCCCTGCACCGCATCGGTCACCACCACGGCGCGAAAGCCGCCCACCAGGGTGTAGAACAGCACGGCGCCGGCAAACAGCATCAGCCCGCTCTGGTACGACAGTCCGGTCACGGTTTCCAGCAGCCGGGCGCCGCCAATAAACTGCACCACCATGGTGGCCACAAAGGCGGCGAGCAGGCCCAGGCCCGCCAGCAGTACCACCAGCGGGCTTCGGTAGCGGGCCAGCAGCATGTCGTTGATGGTGAGTGCATTCACCCGCCGCGCAATGTGGGCGAACTGTTTGCCCAGCACCCCCAGGGTCAGCCAGACCGTGGGCACCTGGATCATTGCCAGCAGCACCCAACCCAGCCCCATACGGTAGGCCGCGCCCGGCCCGCCGATAAAGGACGAGGCCGAGGCGTAGGTGGCTACCATGGTCATGGCCAGCACAAAGCCGCCCATGGAGCGGCTGCCGAGAAAGTAGTCCTGCACAAAGCCGTTGGTGCTTTGGCGGCGGCCGAGCCACAGCCCCAGTCCAATCATCACCGCCAGATACACCAGCAGGGGAAGGATAAGCTCAGGATTCATGACCAGGTTCCAGGTTTACCGCCTTGAAACACCAGCGCACCATCAGCGCGCACAGCACCACAAACAGCAGCGGGTTGAACAGGCAGCTCAGCAAAAACCACAGCGGCCAGCCGGCCAGGGTGAGTGCCGGCGGCACCAGCCAGGCACAGGCCGCCCAGGCCGCCAAATACAGCAGGGCCAGCAGCACGCTGAGCAAGGCCTCGCGCCGGGCAATGAATACAATGGGGTTCATGATGAGGGCTCCTTCGAATCGGGCGCAGCATACCAGTGAGCGGGTAGGGGAACAAATTAGAGGGAGGGTGGCTGTTTCCTGGAGCGCAGGCTGCCAGCCTGCATTAGCGCCCGCAGGGCGCTCGAAGAGGTTGCCGCTGCACGGCAATATGCGGGCAGGCTGCTCGCGCTCCAAAAAAGGCACGATTGCCGGCAGAAAAATACCGGGCCGAAGCCCGGTATGGCATTACTTCAAATATTCCTCGCCGGCGGCGGCCACAAAGGCCATTTCCACCAGGTAGCCGGGGTTGGCCAGCTCGGCCTTGACGCAGGCGCGGCTGGGTGCGGTGCCCTCGGGGAACCAGTCGTCCCACACCTGGTTAAAGGCGGGCAGAAGGGCAAAGTCGGTGAGGTAAATGGTGACCGACAGCAGCCGGCCCTTGTCGCTGCCGACCTTGGCCAGGGCCTGCTCGGCCTGCACCATGACCTGCCGGGTCTGCGCTTCAATGCCGAGGGACAGGTCGCACTCGGGCACTTCCACAAAATGGGCGATGCCGTTGAACACGGTAATGTCGGACCAGCGTTTGCACGGGTTGATGCGGTGAATCTTCATGATGGGATTGTCTCAGTGGGCTGAGGGCATAGTGTAACGGCTGGCTTGGCCGGGAAAAACCGCCGGGCTCGCAAAACAAAAACGGCGCCCTTGGGCGCCGTTTTATCATTCCGCACAAGCCTTACAGGCCCAGCTTCTTCTCAAGGTAATGGATGTTGGTTCCGCCATTGCGGAAGTTCTCATCGCTCATGATTTCCTTGTGCAGCGGAATATTGGTCTTGATGCCGTCGATCACCAGCTCGTTGAGGGCGTGCTTCATGCGGGCGATGGCGATGTCGCGGTTTTCGCCGTAGCAGATCAGCTTGCCGATCATGGAGTCGTAGTAGGGCGGTACCCGGTAGCCGGCATAAATGTGGGAGTCCCAGCGCACACCCAGGCCACCCGGCGAGTGGAAACGGGTGATCTCGCCCGGGCTCGGCACGAAGGTACGGGGGTCTTCGGCGTTGATCCGGCATTCAATGGCATGACCGCGCACCACCACCTGATCCTGGGTGATGGACAGCGGCAGGCCGGCGGCCACGCGCAGCTGCTCCTTGATCAGGTCCACACCGGTGATCATTTCGGTCACCGGGTGCTCCACCTGAATACGGGTGTTCATTTCAATGAAATAGAACTCGCCGTTTTCGTAAAGGAACTCAAAGGTACCGGCGCCGCGGTAGCCGATGTCGACACAGGCCTTGCAGCAGCGCTCGCCGATGAACTTGCGCATTTCGGCGGTAATGCCCGGCGCCGGTGCTTCTTCTACCACCTTCTGGTGGCGGCGCTGCATGGAGCAGTCGCGCTCGGCCAGATGAATGGCGTTGCCCTGGCCGTCGGCCAGTACCTGAATTTCGATATGGCGCGGATTTTCCAGGAATTTCTCCATGTACACCATGTCGTTGCCAAAGGCGGCACCGGCCTCGGCCTTGGTCATGGCAATGGAGTTTTCCAGCTCGCTCTCGGAGCGCACCACGCGCATGCCGCGACCACCGCCGCCACCGGCGGCCTTGATGATCACCGGGTAGCCAATGCGCTTGGCAATGGCGGCGTTGCGCTTGGCGTCGCCGCCAATGGGGCCGTCCGAGCCCGGTACGCAGGGCACGCCGGCCTTCTTCATGGCGTCAATAGCGGACACCTTGTCGCCCATCAGGCGAATGGTGTCGCCACGGGGGCCGATGAAGATAAAGCCGGACTTTTCCACCTGATCGGCGAAATCGGCGTTTTCCGCCAGAAAGCCGTAACCGGGGTGAATGGCCACGGCGTCGGTCACTTCGGCGGCGGCGATGATGGACGGCACGTTCAGGTAAGACTGGGTGGCCTGGTTGCCACCGATGCAGATGGACTCGTCGGCCAGCAGCACGTGCTTGAGATCGCGGTCGGCGGTGGAGTGAACCGCCACCGTCTTGATCCCGAGCTCCTTACAGGCGCGCAGAATGCGAAGGGCGATTTCACCGCGGTTGGCGATGACTACTTTATCCAGCATGGGAATTCCTTATTCGATGATGAACAGGGGCTCGTCGAATTCAACGGGCTGGGCGTTGTCGACCAGAATGGCCTTCACCACGCCGGCCTTGTCGGCCTCGATCTGGTTCATCATCTTCATGGCTTCAACAATACACAGGGTGTCGCCCACGTTCACGGTCTGGCCCACTTCCACGAAGTTTTTGGCACCGGGGCTGGAGGCGCGGTAGAAGGTACCGACCATGGGGGAACGCATCACGTGGCCGCTCAGCTCGGGGGTGGCGGCTTCAGCGGCCGGGGCCGCAGGGGCGGCGGCAGGGGCAGCGGCGGGAGCCGGGGCGGCCTGCACCTGATACTGGGGCATCATCTGGGCCGGCGCCGGGGCGCCATAGCGGCTGATGCGTACCGATTCTTCACCCTCGGCAATTTCCAGCTCGGCGATACCGGATTCTTCAACCAGTTCGATCAGTTTCTTGATTTTACGAATATCCATGAGCGTTCTCTTTAGTTTTGTTGATGCTGATATGAATCAGCGACGGGCCAGATAGCGGGCCGCCGCCTCAAGGGCAAATTCGTAACCATCGGCACCCAGGCCACAGATCACCCCCACCGCCTTGTCTGCCAGGTAGGAATGATGGCGGAAGGGCTCGCGGGCGTGCACATTCGACAGATGCACTTCAATGAAGGGAATGTTCACGCCCAGCAGGGCATCACGAATGGCCACACTGGTGTGGGTGAAGGCGGCGGGATTGATGATGATAAAATCCTGCCGGCCATCGGCCTGGTGGATGGCGTCGAGCAGAACGTGCTCCGCGTTGGACTGGACATGGCTGAGGTCGATATCACGCCCGGCGGCCTGCTCGGTCAGGCGGGCAACGATGTCGTTCAGGCTGTTGTTGCCATAAATGCCCGGTTCGCGTCGGCCCAGCAGGTTAAGGTTTGGCCCGTTGAGCAGCAGAATTCGGTATTTATCGGCCATTGTGCAGCAATCCTCGTCAATCTTGCGGTATTCACGTCGAGTTACAGGGAGCCTAGCGTTTTTTGCCGGTCGCTGGCAAATAAAAATACGCGTTTCGACCCGGTGCGCCCAATTATAGTGATTTCATGAAAATTGGCAGCAATTTACTGGTCTAATGACTAATAATTTTTTATCCGTGCGAAGGGATACGGCAGGCTACAGGCAGGATGAACGGCAGAACGTTCCGCAAACTGTGATTGTTGCTGCGACAAAAAGCGACAGCAACTGAACGGCAGGCATAAAAAAACGCCGCTGGAAGCGGCGTTTTTCAGTGGCGGGGCTGGGTCAGGCGACCTGGCTGCGCTCTTCGATCAGGCGATCCACCACACTCGGATCCGCCAGGGTGGAGGTATCCCCCAGGGAGTCGGTCTCGCCGGTGGCAATCTTGCGCAGAATGCGACGCATGATCTTGCCGGAGCGGGTCTTGGGCAGGCCTTCGGCCCAGTGGATCACGTCGGGCGTGGCGATGGGGCCGATTTCCTTGCGCACCCAGTCCTTCACTTCCTTGTGCAGCTCGGCGGACGGCACTTCGCCGGCGTTGAGCGTCACATAGGCGTAGATGCCCTGGCCCTTGATGTCGTGGGGAACCCCCACCACGGCAGCCTCGGCGATCTTCGGATGGGCCACCAGCGCCGACTCGATCTCGGCGGTGCCCATGCGGTGGCCGGACACGTTCAGTACGTCGTCCACCCTGCCGGTGATCCAGTAGTAGCCGTCTTCGTCGCGGCGGGCGCCGTCACCACTGAAGTAGGTGCCGGGGAAGGTGGAGAAGTAGGTCTGCTCAAAGCGGTCGTGGTCACCGAACACGGTGCGCATCTGACCGGGCCAGGAGTCCAGGATCACCAGGTTGCCGTCGGTGGCCCCTTGCAGCTGGTTGCCTTCACCGTCTACCAGCGCCGGCTGCACGCCAAAGAAGGGGCGGGTAGCGGAGCCGGGCTTGAGATCGGTGGCGCCGGGCAGCGGGGTGATCAAAATGCCGCCGGTTTCGGTCTGCCACCAGGTGTCCACGATGGGACAGCGTTCGTCGCCGATCACCCGGTAGTACCATTCCCAGGCTTCCGGGTTAATGGGCTCACCCACCGAGCCCAGAATGCGCAGGCTGGCGCGGCTGGTGTCTTCCACCGCTTCGTCACCCTTGGCCATAAAGGCACGGATGGCGGTCGGCGCGGTGTACAGAATGTTGACCTGGTGCTTGTCGACCACCTGGGCCATGCGGTTGGTCTTGGGATAGTTGGGCACGCCTTCAAACAGCAGGGTGGTGGCACCGTTGGCCAGGGGGCCGTAGATCAGGTAGCTGTGACCGGTGATCCAGCCCACGTCGGCGGTACACCAGTACACATCGCCCGGGTGGTAGTCAAAGACATACTTGAAGGTCATGGCGGCATACACCAGGTAGCCACCGGTGGTGTGCAGCACGCCCTTGGGGGTGCCGGTGGAGCCGGAGGTGTACAGAATGAACAACGGATCTTCGGCGTTCATTTCCGCCGGGGGGCAGTCGGTACTGACCTTGGCCACGGCTTCGTGCCACCAGATATCACGATGATCATGCCAGGCGATGTTGCCACCGGTGCGCTGATACACGATCACGCTCTTGATGGTGGTGACCTCGGGGTTGGTCAGGGCTTCATCCACGTTGGCCTTGAGCGCCACCCGGCGACCGCCACGCAGGCCCTCGTCGGCGGTGATCACCACCTTGGCCTTGGAATCGATAATACGGCTGGCCAGCGCATCGGGAGAGAAGCCGCCAAACACCACGGAATGCACGGCGCCAATGCGGGTACAGGCCAGCATGGCCACGGCCGCTTCCACCACCATGGGCATGTAGATGCTGACCACGTCGCCCTTCTGCACGCCCTTGGCCTTCAGCACGTTGGCAAAGCGGCACACCTGCTCGTGCAGCTCGCGGTAGGTGACCTTCTTGTCGTCCTCGGGGCTGTCGCCTTCCCAGATAATGGCGACCTCATCGGCCTTGGTGGCCAGATGACGGTCGATACAGTTGGCAGACAGGTTCAGGGTGCCGTCTTCAAACCACTTGATGCTGATGTGGCCGGGATCGTAGGAGGTGTTCTTGACCTTGGTGTAGGGTTTGATCCAGTCAACGATTTTGCCCTGCTCACCCCAGAAGGCATCGGGGTTGTCAATGGATTGCTGATACATGGCCTGATAGCCGGCCTCGTCCAGCAACGCGGTCTTTGCAATTTCGGGCTTGACCGGATGAACCTTTACTTCACTCATTATTCCGCTCCTTGGTTGTAACCATTGGTTAACAAGGTGACCCAGATGGTCGTTACGCTCAATTAGACTTTCGGCTAGCCAAAGCCCGCCGGGCTGGGTGCATCATGCTTTCCCTGCCCAGTATACGGTCTTGCGAGGCGCTTGCCAGCCTCCTGTTAACGACGGTTTAAAGTGGGTTCCGGTGCCAGCGCCAGGTACATCAGTGCCGTGGTCAGGGCATCGCCAAAGGCGGTATGGCGTGCCAGCAGGGGCACCTTCAGCTGGCGGGCCATGTGCTCGAAGTCGAGGTTGGGATCGATCTCGGGGTTTTGCCGCAGCTGACGCCGCCGGTAGAGGTGGGCCAGCTCAATGTGGCGGTTGGGCAGCTCAAAGCCGAACTGCTCCCGGGTCAGCCGGCTCAGAATGGCAATGTCGAAGCGCACGTGATAGCCCAGCAGCGGCCGGTTCTGAATAAACCCCAGCAGCCGGCCCAAGGCCTCGTGGGTAGGGGATCCTTCCCCCAGATCCTGATGGCGCAGGCCGTGAATGCGAATGCTGTCGCCGGTGAGCTTGGGGCTGGCGCCCAGGGTCAGCTCCAGCCGCTGGCTGGTGAGCACCCGGCGGCCACGAATGGGCACGGCGGCAATGGTCAGCACATCGGCCCGGCGCGGATCCAGGCCGGTGGTTTCGGTGTCGATGGCGATGATCTCATCGCCCCGGTAGGGCTCGAACAGGTGACGCCAGGGGCTGTCGGCGAACTTGCGCGCCAGCCACAACCGCTTCAGTGGCAGCATGTTGACTCCGTTTTGTGACTGTTGGTCATTCCGGGCTAGGCCCCGGAATCCATTCTGCAGACCACGGTGCAATCCGCCTCGGACACCGGCCTGCGCCAGCATGACGGCACCCTACAATCCCCGGATCTGAAAGTGCACTTCCAGTTTCTGCTTGAATTTCTTGACCACGTGCAGGGCATGGCGCAGCAGATCCCGCTGGTGCCGGGGCAGGGCGGCCGGATCCAGCAACTGGCTGAGGCCGTCGCCGCCCCGGGCCAGCTGCTGCTCCAGCCGCAGTTGCCAGAACAGGGTCAGCGCCGCACTCAGGTTGTCGGCCTGCTCCGGTTCGAAAATGTGCTGGTCGGTGAGCAGACGAATGCGCTCCAGGGTGTTGGTTTCAAACACCCCCTGCTCCAGGGCCAGGGCCCGCACCCCCTGCACCACCGGAAAGATGCCGCCGCGTTTGATGTCGAGCCCCTTGTCGGACTGCTTGATGTCCCCAAAAAAGGTCAGCGGGGTGTGAAAGCGCAGCGCCTGAGCGGCGAACTCGCTCAGCAGCAGATCCCGGCCCTTGACCGCCGCCAGCAGGTGCTTCTGAAAACGCCGCACCAGGGACTCGCGCCCGGCAATAAAGTGGGGATCGGCGATAATGGCCAGTTGCATATGGCTGTCCGGGGTATTGCGGCTGACCCAGTGGTCGAGGCAGGCGGTCCAGTCGTCCAGGCGCTTTACCCAGTCGGGATTGTTGACCATCACCTTACCCGGGCAGGGCGGATAGCCGAGCCGCTCCAGATAACGGCTGAACTGCTCGGCGTAGGGCAGCACCTCGGCGGGGCTGAGATTCTGATCCAGTATCAGGGCATTGTCCTGATCGGTTTTCAGTACCTGCTCGCCTCGGCCCTCGCTGCCCAGCACCATCAGCGCCAGCCGGTCGTGCAGCTCGGGCGGAAAGGCGAACGCAAAGGCCTTGCGCATCAGCTGGCTGTTGAGGCTGGCCAGCAGCTTCATGATAAAGGGCAGGCGCACGCCGTTGTTGTGCAGGTTTTCCACCAGCATGCCGAGAGTGGCAGCGGCCTCGGCCAGCTCGTCGATGTTGCCGGCCCGCAGTATGCGCAGCCCCAGCACCTGGGAGTGGGTGGAAAACTGGCTGAGCAGCTGGGTCATCTCGAGAATGCCTGCCAGCTGCTCACCTTCCATCACCGCCACCCGCTCAATTTTTTTCTGCACCATCAGCATCAGGGCATTGAACAGAAAGTCGCCCTTTTGCACCGACACCAGGTTGAAGCTGGCCAGCACATGCACCGGCTCGCCGGCGGGCAGTGCGTCGAGTACGGCGCCGTAAAGCAGATCGGTGCCGGTGAGCATGCCAAAGCTGCCGTCGTGGGCCACGATCAGCGACTCCAGGTGATGGGTTTTGAGCAGCTGGGTGGCCTGAAAAATCGAGGTCTGGCCGTCGATCACCATGGCCGGCTGTATGTTGCTGTTGTCGATACGGGTAAGAATGAACTCCGACAGGTTCTTGCGGGGCGCCGCGGTTTGTTGCCGGCCCTGAAGATCCTGCTGAAACCAGGCGGCAAAGTCCGGATTGTCGGTCATCAGGGTGAGAAAGGCCTGGGTCGGCAGCACAAAGCACAGGGTTTCTTCCAGCGCCACATAGCCGTGGCGGCATTCACCGTCGAACTGGCCGCGAAGGTCGAACAAGTCGTCAGTGGTGTACTGGGCGAACACCTCGCCCCGCTCCTTGTGGCGCTCTTCCACCACGCCCTTGAGAATGATGTAAAGGCAGTCGAGCAGCTGCCCGGGCTCCAGAATGGTTTCCCCCCGGGCAAAATAGGCGATGTCGGTCTGGTCGAGCAGATCCTGGCGCTGGTCCAGGGTCAGGGTATTAAAGGGCGGATGATCGAAATTGAACTGATCCTGCATAAGGCCTCCTTGCCGTTATCCGCCCAGTATTACAGTGGTACCGGCTTTTGCCAGCCGACTTTGGTCGCAGGCGAAACTATAGCAGCAGGGTGTCGGCGAACCAGAGAACCACGGCGTAGCGCAGCGCCTTGCCGATAAACACCAGCAGGGTAAACAGTGCCAGCGGTACCCGCATGATGCCGGCGATAAAGGTCAGGGCATCGCCGCCCACCGGCGCCCAGGCCAGCAGCAGCGACCATACCCCAAAGCGCTGAAACCAGCGCTGGGCCCGGTCGAGCTGCTTGTCGTTCACCGGAAACCAGCGTTTGTGGCGGTAGTGCAGCAGGTATTTGCCCAGCCCCCAGTTGACCATGGAGCCAAGGGTATTGCCGATGCTGGCCAGAGCCCACAGCAGCAGGGCGGCGTCGGGCTGGCGGGTGAGCACCGCCGCCAGCACCACTTCCGAATAAAAGGGGGCTATGGTGGCCGCCAGCAGGCTGCTGCCAAACACCAGCAGGTAATCAGTCATAGAGGGCCTCGGGCCAGCTCTGTTCGGCGGCCTGCACCAGGTGTTGAAACAGCCGTCGCTGACAGGACAGGTAGGGCAGGTATTCCGGGTGCCACTGCACTCCCAGCAGATAGTGATCCGTGGTGCTTTCAATGGCCTGCACAAAGCCGTCCAGATCCCGGGCCACCACCGCCAGGCCGCCGCCGAGGCGGTCCACCGCCTGATGATGCAGGCTGTTAATGCGCCAGCGGGGCTGTTGCATAATGTGGCTGAGTCGGCCGTTGCCACAGCCAATGGCGGTCTTGCGCGGCAGCGGCGTGCGCCGGTTGGAGGTATGCAGTCGCTGCGGGCGAATATCGGCGTGCAGCGAGCCGCCCAGCACCACGTTGATAAGCTGAGCGCCCCGGCAGATGCCGAGCAGGGGCAGGCTGGTGTCGAGGGCGTGCTCAATCAGCTCTATCTCAAAGGCATCCCGCTCCGGATCCGCCGGCGCCCGCCCGGTGTCGTGGCCGTACAATGCGGCGTCGATGTCGTCGCCGCCGCCGATGATTAAGCCTTGCAGCTGGTCGCGCCGGTGCCGGTGCATGTTGGCCGGGGTCAGGTGCAGGCCCCGGCCGCCGGCGAGATGCAGGGCCAGGCGGCTGGCCCACCAGGCCAGGGGCAGCCGGCTGTTGGGGCCGGTCACGCCGATCAGCGCAGCCATGGGCGTACCTTCAGGCTCCAGGGATCGATAAAGTCGGGGGTCAGTTGATCCAGGTGTGTCAGATAGGCCCGGCAGGCCCCGGCCAGGCGCTGCTCGTTACTGGCCAGCCGTTCCACCTGCAGCCAGCCGGTCCAGGCGTGGCGCAGGGACCACGCCGGGTTGTCGATATCGGAGTTGGGCAGCCGGTAGTGCAGGGTGGGGCGCTTGTGGACCTTGTCGTCCTGTACCACCGCCTGCACTTTGGACTCGTCGTGCCAGGCCAGCAGGGGCAGCAAGTCCATGGCCCGGTTGCGGGTCGGGTTCCAGGCCAGGTAGTCGGCGGTAAAGCCGGCCATGTCGGGCCGGTAGCGGGGGTTCAGCACCAGTCGCACATAGTCCTTGGGAAAAGCGCGAATATAGGGGGAAATTTTGCGGGCGGTGACGATGTCTTCGTGCTCCGTCAGCCAGTCGTGCAGGCACAGGTAGGCGCGAAAGTAGCGCAGCAGAGTGGCAATGCCGGTATCTGGCAGCTCGGGGTTGAGGTGCAGGCCAAAGGCATAATACAGGGCGTGGCGGGTGCCATGGGCGCCGTGTTGGCGCAGCTGTTCAAACAGGCGGTTGAGCTCATCGAGCCGGGACAGGGGCAGGGGCGGGCACACCAGCTCCAGCGGCACCAGTTGCCGTGCCAGGCTGCCCAGCAACTCGGTGGCGGCCTGCTCCAGCTCGCCGGGCGGGTGCCGGCGCTGGGCCCGGGCCAGTTGCTTGAGGTAGTCAAAGTCGAGCTCGGCGCGAAAATCCCCCAGGGGCGTGGCAATCTCGAACTCGTATTCGGACACCGGCCGGCGCTCGCCTTCCAGGGTGTCGGCCACCAGGGCCACCAGTTGCGGCAGGGACAGGCCGCTCAGCTCCAGCTCCACCCCCAGCCGGCGTTCGGCACCTGCTGAGGTATGCGGCTCGGGGGGCAGGGGCAGTGACATGGGCTCTCCTTGGTCAGCGGTAAGGGGTCAGCAGTCGTGGTTCAGCCGTGGCGGGTCAGCCACAAGTATAGAAAGAAGCTGGCCCAGCTCAGCCCCAGCAGGGCCCAGGGCAGCAGGCCGGCGCGGACCGACGGGGCCGGTGCCGATGCCGGCTCCGGGGCGGCATCGGTGCCGGTGTCCTGCTGGCGTTGTTGCTGCCGGCGGGCCTTGTCGGCGGCGCGGGCCCTGGCCTTTTGCTGCTTCTTGTATTCTTCTATGCCCTTCTGAATGCCCTGAGCAATGAGCCGGGTCTGCTCCTTGGTCTGGCCCGGGCGCTGGGTGGCTTTGGCCACCCGCTCGGCTTCGGCCTGGGTTTCGGGCGAGGCCTCGGATTTTTTGTGCTTGCTGTAACGCATGGGCTGGCCTATTCCGCCACGTTGTTGAGGTAGTGCAGATCCATGATAAACACCGCCTGCAGCAGATGGGCGGCAGCGGCATAAAAGCCTTGCCCGTCCCGCTCGCCACAGCGTTCTGCAAAGGCCGGCAGCCAGTCGATGAGCTGAGTGTTGGCCAGCTCCCGCTGCTGGTCGAGCAATCGGGCGCGCGCCTCATCATCGCTGTCGGCGGCGGCCAGGGCCAGGGTGCCCATCATTTCCAGCTGATTGCACACATGCAGCGGGTCGTCGTCGTTCAACTGGGTGCCGTGCTGCTTGAGCAACACCGTCATCAGCAGCAGGGCCTCCTGGTCGGGCTCGGTCAGGCTGGTGATGTTGAGCAGCGACGGCGCCGCCGTCAGGGCCTGCCACCGTTGTGCCAGGCCGGCCTGGGGCTGGCTCAGTTGCAGCGCCAGCTCCGCCTGGCGACGAAAGGCCTCGGCAGCCTCGGTCAGCGGATCCAGGGTGGCCAGGCTGTCGAGAAAGCGGTGCATGTCGTAACCGCCGAATTCGTTAAGATCGTCTTCGCTCAGGGGGGCGGCAAAGAGGGCGGTAAACCAGTGATACAGCTCGGCTCGGCGCTGGGAAGTGACTCTGAACGCTTGCATAATCCCCTTTCACTTTAAATGGTCGGCCCTCGTCGGGCAGTGAATTGAAACCCCATTCTATCGGGTTTGCCGGTCAACTTCATGCTCGGGGGAGAAAGGGGGCTTGTGTTAATGGGTTTTCAACTTTTTGTGAACTTTTCAACATTAAAGTAAAAAAAACGTGTTTAGCCGGGCTTCGGGGCTAGGCCAGGCTGCCGCTTGGGGGTACACTCTGGCTTTCAGTGACAATCCCCCATGAGTCAGGAGAGACGGATGTTAAAGCGTGAGATGAATATCGCCGACTATGATCCCCAGCTGTGGCAGGCCATCAGCGATGAAACCGTGCGCCAGGAAGAGCACATTGAGCTGATCGCTTCCGAAAACTACACCAGCCCGCGGGTGATGCAGGCTCAGGGTTCCCAGCTGACCAACAAATACGCCGAAGGTTACCCGGGCAAGCGTTTCTACGGCGGCTGTGAATACGTCGACGTGGTGGAAGAGCTGGCCATTGAGCGCGTTAAAGAGCTGTTTGGCGCCACCTGGGCCAACGTGCAGCCGCACTCCGGCTCTCAGGCCAACTCTGCCGTCTTCCTGGCCCTGGTCAAGCCCGGCGACACCGTGATGGGCATGAACCTGGCCCACGGTGGTCACCTGACTCATGGCTCTCCCGCCAACTTCTCCGGCCGCCTGTACAACATCGTGCCCTACGGCATCAACGATGAGGGCGTGATCGATTATGAAGAAATGGAGCGTCTGGCCGTTGAGCACAAGCCGAAGATGATCATCGGCGGCTTCTCCGCCTTCTCCGGCATCGTGGACTGGGCCCGCATGCGCGAAATCGCCGACAAGGTAGGCGCCTGGTTCATGGTCGACATGGCCCACGTGGCTGGCCTTATCGCCGCCGGTGTATACCCCAACCCGCTGCCCCACGCCCACGTGGTGACCTCCACCACCCACAAGACCCTGGCCGGTCCCCGTGGCGGCATCATTCTGTCTGCCGCCAACAACGAAGAGCTGGAAAAGAAACTGAACTCCGCCGTGTTCCCGGGTGGTCAGGGTGGCCCGCTGATGCACGTCATCGCCGGCAAGGCCGTGGCCTTCAAGGAAGCCCTGGAGCCCGAGTTCAAGGAATATCAGGCTCAGGTGGTGAAAAACGCCCAGGCCATGGCCGACGAGTTCCAGAAGCGTGGCTTTAAAGTGGTTTCCGGTGGTACTCACAACCACCTGTTCCTGCTGGATCTGATCGACAAGGACATCACCGGTAAGGAAGCCGACGCCGCCCTGGGTCGTGCTTTCATCACCGTGAACAAGAACGCCGTGCCCAACGATCCGCGCTCGCCGTTCGTGACTTCCGGTATCCGTATCGGTACCCCGGCGGTGACCCGTCGCGGTTTCCGTGAAGCCGAAGTGCGCCAGCTGGCCGGCTGGATCTGCGATGTGCTGAGCAACATCAACGACGACGCCACCATTGCTCGCGTGAAAGAGCAGGTGCTGGACATCTGTCGTCGCCACCCGGTTTACGCGTAAGCGTTAACGGGATGGGTGAACAGGGACTGGGGACTGGTGTTTCCGGTCCCTTTTTTATTGCCGGTTATTAACCGGGCATCGAGGTTGCCGCTGCGCGGCAATATGCGGGCAAGGCTGCCCGCGCTCCAAAGGCGGCATGCTTCTGTGGAGCGCAGGCTGCCAGCCTGCATTAGCGCCGCAGGCGCTCTATCCAGTCCCGAGTCCCCAATCCCGAGTCCCTGTATTTAACTCCCCGCTTTAAATCCACAGCCCGCTTCTTTACACTAACAGCCGGTTAACAGGCCCCGCGGAGGCACCATGCACTGCCCCTTTTGTAACGCAACCGAAACCAAGGTGATCGACTCCCGTCTGGTGGGGGATGGCCTGCAGGTGCGCCGGCGGCGGGAGTGCAATGCCTGCCGGGAGCGTTTTACCACCTTTGAAACCGCCGAGCTGGTGATGCCGCGCATCATCAAGACCAGCGGTATTCGCGAGCCCTTCAACGAAGACAAGCTGGAAGCGGGCATGCAGCGGGCGCTGGAAAAGCGGCCGGTCAGCACCGAGGCCATTGAGCAGGCCATCAGCCGCATCAAATCCCGGCTGCGCGCCACCGGCGAGCGGGAGGTGCCTTCAGAGCTGGTGGGCAACCTGGTGATGGAAGAGCTCAAGCAGCTCGACAAGGTGGCCTACATTCGCTTCGCGTCCGTATACCGTTGTTTTGAAGATCTGCGCCAGTTTGGCGAAGAGATAGCCCGCCTGGAGCAATAAGTGTTCACAAAAGACGATGCGCGCTGGATGGCCAGGGCGCTTGAGCTGGCCCGTCGCGGCCGTTTTACCACCAGCCCCAATCCGGCGGTGGGCTGTGTGGTGGTTAAGGATGGCAACCTGGTGGGCGAGGGCTTTCACCAGCGCGCCGGCGGCCCTCACGCCGAGGTGTTTGCCCTGCGCGAAGCCGGCGCCGCCGCTCAGGGCGCCACCGCCTACGTGACCCTGGAGCCCTGCTCTCACCATGGCCGTACGCCGCCCTGCGCCCAGGGGCTGATTGACGCCGGCGTGACCCGGGTGGTGGCCGCCATGGTGGATCCCAACCCCCGGGTGGCGGGCCGCGGCCTGGCCATGCTGCGTGAGGCAGGCATTCAGGCCGAGGCCGGACTGATGAGCGAGGCGGCGGAGGCGGTGAATGTGGGGTTTCTGCACCGCATGCGTACCGGCCGGCCCTTTGTGACGCTCAAGCTGGCCGCCAGCCTGGATGGCCGTACCGCGCTGGCCAACGGCGAAAGCCAGTGGATCACCGGCCCCGCCGCCCGGCGCGACGTACAGCGCCATCGGGCGCAAAGCTGCGCCCTGCTCTCCGGCGCCGACACCGTGCTGATGGACAACGCCGCCCTCAATGTACGCTGGGCCGAGCTGCCCGCCTCGCTGCGCCATGCCTATGCCGAGCAGGAACTGCGCCAGCCCCTGCGCATTGTGATCGACACCCAAAACCGGCTGCACTCAGGGCTGCGGCTGTTTGCGCAGCCCGGCCCCATTTTATTGCTGCGCGGCCAGGTTACCGGCGGCTTTGGCGACGAGGTGGAAGAGTGCGTATTGCCGCTAACCTCTCATGGCAAGCTGGATCTGGCCCTGCTGCTGGATGAGCTGGGCCGGCGTCAGCTCAATCACCTCTGGGTAGAGGCGGGGGCCACCCTGGGGGGCGCCCTGGTTGCGGCCGGACTTATCAACGAGCTGGTGCTCTATCAGGCCCCCATGCTGATGGGCAACCCGGCCCGGGGCCTGCTGGCGCTGCCGGAATTTACCGCCATGAGTCAGCCGCCCCGGCTGGCCTGGCAGGACTGCCGCTTTGTGGGCGGCGATCTCAAACTGATTGCAAGGGTAACCGACTGATGTTTACCGGTATTGTTGAAGCCACCGGCACCCTGGCCGCCATTGAACGCAAGGGCGCCTCCTCGGTGATCCGCATTCACTGCCCGACATTGGACCTGTCCGATGTGGCGCTGGGCGACTCCATCGCCACCAACGGCGTGTGTCTTACGGTCACGGCGCTGGGCAAGGATTACTACTGCGCAGACGTGTCAATTGAAACCCTTAATCGCACCGGCTTTGCGGATTACCAGTCCGGGCAGGCGGTGAACCTGGAAAAGGCGCTGTTGCCCACCACCCGTCTCGGCGGCCATCTGGTGTCCGGCCATGTGGACGGCGTGGGGCGCATCAGCAAAAAGGCCAAGGTAGGGTTTGCCATTGAGCTGTGGATCGACGCCCCGGCAGAACTTTCCCGTTATATTGCCGAAAAGGGCTCCATCACCGTGGACGGCATTAGCCTGACCGTGAACGCGGTGGCGGGCGCGGCCTTTAAATTGACGCTGGTGCCCCATACATTGGATAACACCACACTGAATGACTGGCAGGTTGGCCGCAGCGTCAACCTGGAGGTAGACATTATCGCCCGCTATCTGGAACGCCTGCTGAGCGGCGGCCAGAGTGAAGCGTCAAGCGGACTGACCCTGGCGACCCTGGCCGCCAGCGGTTTTGTGAAATAGCGGCTAACCGAATCAACCAAGGGGAACATCATGGCCTTAAGCAGTACCCAGGAAATCATCGACGATATTCGTCAGGGCAAAATGGTCATTCTGATGGATGACGAAGACCGGGAAAACGAAGGCGATCTGATCATGGCCGCCGAGCACGTGCGCCCGGAAGACATCAATTTTATGGCCAAATACGGTCGGGGCCTGATTTGTCTGACCCTGACCGAGGCCCGCTGCCGCCAGCTCGACATTCCCCAGATGGTGAGCCGCAACACCGAGCAGTTCTCCACCGCCTTTACCGTGTCCATCGAGGCCGCGGAAGGGGTGACCACCGGTATTTCCGCCGCCGATCGGGCCCGTACCGTGCAGGCCGCCGTGGCCAAGGATGCCAAGCCCGCCGATCTGGTGCAGCCCGGCCATATCTTTCCGCTCAAGGCCCAGAACGGCGGTGTGCTGACCCGCGCCGGCCATACTGAGGCGGGCTGTGACCTGGCCCGGCTGGCGGGGCTGGAGCCGTCGGCGGTGATCGTGGAAATCCTTAACGAAGACGGCACCATGGCCCGCCGTCCGGATCTGGAAAAGTTCGCCGAGCAGCACGGCATCAAGCTGGGCACCATCGCCGATCTCATCGAGTACCGCAACCAGAACGAAACCACCATCGAGCAGGTGGCCCGCTGTAAACTGCCCACCGAGCACGGCGAGTTCGAACTGGTGACCTTTCGCGACACCATCGACAACCAGGTGCACTTTGCCCTGCGCAAGGGCGAGATCAAGGCCGACCAGCCGGCGCTGGTGCGGGTGCATATTCACGACATGCTCACCGATGTGCTGATGACCGACCGCCATGCCAGCCGCAGCTGGCCGCTGGACAAGTCGATGGCGCGCATCGCCGACGAGGGCGGCGTGCTGGTGATCCTCGGCAAGGAGGAAACCCCCGACCATCTGCTGTCGGTGGTGCGCATGTTTGAAGCCGCCGACAAGGGCGAGCGGCCCGAGGCGGCCAAGCGCCAGGGTACCTCCCGCCGGGTGGGCGTGGGCTCGCAGATTTTGCGCGCCATGGGCGTGGGCAAGATGCGCCTGCTGAGCTCCCCCAAGCGTTACCATGCCCTGTCCGGCTTTGGCCTGGAAGTGGTGGAGTACGTCACCGAGTAAGCAGACTCGTTACCCCCGCGAAGGCGGGGGTCCATTCTGCGGATCTACCCTGTTACCCCTTCGCTTTCCCCTTTTGACACACATTTTAAATACGCCTTCCCGATTGAGTTTGACCGAAAAAAAGTCAACAATACCGGCCTCAATCGTATCAATTTCACGACGAAGGCAGGCATGGCCATCTGGGGAAAGGGACTTCGGGCAAAATCCATCTGGGCTTTGTTGCTGGCCTGTGTGCTGGCCTTTGTTCCGGCGGCCGGCATCGGCTGGCAGTTGCTGGCCGGGGTGCAGGAGCACTTTGGCCGGGCCTACGCCGACAACTTTACCCGCCTCAATCACCAGCAACTGCTGGTCCCCCTTACCCGTGAGCTGGCCCTGGCCGAGCGTTTTGCCAACTCGGTACTGACCCGTCAGTGGCTGGCCGGCGAAAGGGATGGCCGCCTGTTTGCGCGGGAAGCGGAAGGCTTTGCCGCCGACTTCAGCAGCCATTCTTGGTTTATGGTCAGTGCCGACTCCCTCAATTATTACTACCGTGCCCCCGAACAGCCCTTTGATGGGCGGCCGAGCTACCGGCTGGATGCACGCAGCGCCGATGATCAATGGTTCTTCAACCTGATGCGCGCGGGCGAGCGGCTGAATATTAATGTCAACCACGACAGCCGCCTTGGCACCACCCGGGTGTGGATCAACGTGCGGGTGGAAGAGCAGGGCAAGGCCCTGGGGCTGGCCGGCACCGGCATTGATCTGACCCGCTTTATCAACGATTTTATCGCCATTGATAAAGCGGGCGTGATGCCCATGATCCTCGACCGGGACGGACGCTTTCAGGCCCACGCCGACGCCAGCCTGATTGCCCTGGGCTCGGCAGCGGGCATGAACGGAGAGGGAACCACCCTGCACGACCGGCTGGACACGGCCGGCGAACGTGAACGGCTGACGGCCTTGCTGGCGCAAGCCAACAGCACCCCCAGTGGGGTGGCCATGGACTGGTTTACCCTGGAGGGGCGGCGCCAGTTGCTGGCCATCAGTTACATTCCCGAGCTCGACTGGTACCTCGCCACCGTCATGGATCTGGGGCTGGCCCAGGTGCTGGATCCGGGCCTGGTCAAGGCCGCCCTGCTCGGCCTGGTGCTGATGCTGGCGGTGCTGCTGCTGGGGCTCGCCTATGGCGTGGAACGCACCGTGCTGCGCCCCCTGCGCCGGTTGCAGGGCTCAGCCACCGCCATTGCCGATGGCAGCTACGAGGTGTCGCTGCCGGCGCCCTCCGGCGATGAAATCGGTGACTTGAGCCGGGCCTTTGGCGTCATGGTGGACAAGGTGCGCAGCCACACCGAGGAGCTGGAGCAAAAGGTGCAAAGCCGCACCCAGGCGCTGGAGCAGGCCAACCGGCAAATGCGCCAGGCGCACCAGCAGATCAACGACTCCATTGATTACGCCAGCCTTATCCAGAAAGCCATTTTGCCCGACCGGCAACTGACCCGGGTACTGGGCGAGCATCATTTTGTGCTGTGGCATCCGCGGGATGTGGTGGGCGGCGATTTCTACCTGTTTCAGCCCGGTGAGCAGGGACGCTTTCTGGTGGGGGTGGTGGACTGCGCCGGTCATGGCGTAGCCGGGGCGCTGATGACCATGCTGGCCCGGGCGGCCCTGGATCACGCGGTGCGCGAGCACGGCATGGACTCGCCGGCCGCCATTCTGCAACTGGCGGATCAGACCCTGCGCGGCATGCTGCAGGACTGCGAGCTGCCCCGGGGGCTGGCCACCACCATGGACGCCGGTCTGGCATACCTGGATCCGGTGGCGCAGCGGCTGGTGTTTGCCGGCGCCAAGATGTCCCTCTATTGCAGCGACGGGGATACCGTGGAAGAGCACAGGGGGCAGCGCCGCAGCCTGCTGGACCGGCGGCCGGGGATCTTTGAAGATCGGGTGCTGCCGGTGCATCACGATCAGGTATATTACCTGAGCACAGACGGCTACCTGGATCAGGCCGGCGGCGCCAAGGGCTTTGGTCTGGGCGGCAGCCGGTTCCGGGAGTTGTTGCGCACCCACGCCGGGCTGCCGCTGGCGGAACAGGCCGAGGCCCTGAAAGAAGCACTGGATCAATACCGTGGCGATCACGCCCAACGGGATGACATTACCCTGCTGGCGTTTCGCATGGACGCCGAGCGACAAGGAGCAACCGATGCAAGGCATAGACCTGCTGTCGATACGCGAGCAGTTTAATCAAAACCGTATTCTGCTGTGTTTCAACGGCCCCATTTCCCGCAGCTTGATCGAGGAGATCGGCAAGGCGCTGCGCAACTACCTGCAGGCCGATAACGCCCAGCCCGGCGCCGCCATGGACGTGTTCGGTGTTTACATTGAGCTGACCCAGAACATTCGTCATTACGCCTCCCTCATGGGGTATGGTGAGCGGGACGGCTCCGCCACCGTGGTGGTGGCCAGCGGGGAAGACGGCCACTACCGGGTGATGGCCGGCAACCTGGTGGACATGGCGGACGGCCAGGCCCTGTGCGATCGCATCAATACCCTGGCGGTCATGGACAAGGCCGAACTCAGGGCCGCCTACAAGACTCAGCTGCGCCAGCCCCGGAGTGAGCAGGGCGGCAGCGGTGCCGGCCTGGGGCTGCTGGACGTGGCGCGCAAGTCGGCGCAGCCGATCATGGCCCGGCTGGTGGACGTGGGTGACGGGCGCGGTTTTTTAAGCATTTTGGCGGTGGTATGAGCATGAACACGGAACTGGCAATGAACACACTGGCGATCTCCGGCACGACGTCGACGCCGACTATCATGTGCGATCCCGCCCTGGGCAGGGTGGTCATGAAAGGGGATTCCTACCCGGAAAACTCCTTTGAGTTTTTTCATGAGGTGATCGGCTGGATTGAGCAGTATCTGGAGGCCGGCGATGGCGCCCTGCACCTGGAGCTTCATCTGGTCTACATGAACACCAGCAGCGTCAAGGCCATGATGGACATCTTCGATCTGCTGGAAGCGGCCTTTGCCAAAGAGCGGCAGGTGGCGGTGCAGTGGTTCTTTGACCCGGACAACGAGCGGGTGGAAGAGCTGGCCGAAGAATTCCGGGAAGACTGCAGTTTTCCCTTTGAGGTGCTGCCCCATGGCTGAACTGCCTTCGGATGAGGAGCTGGCGCGGCTGCTGGCTGCTCCCGAGCATCAGCACAACCCGCTGTTGCCGCTGCTGGCGGCCCTGGCGGAGCGCAACCGGGAGCAGCGCCTTCGGCTGGAGCGGCTGCTGCGCATTTCCGACAGCAGCTACGGCCTGGCCATTTCCCGCAACCAGGACCTGCTGCAGCAGTACGATCGCCAGCTCAAGCGGCTGGACAAGATCACCCGCATCTCGGACCGCTACCAGCGCAACCTGCTGGAGCTCAACGATCAACTGCGGCAGGCGGCGCACCGGGATCCGCTCACTGGCCTTGCCAACCGCCGCCAGCTGATGGAGCGGCTGCATGATGAGCAGGCCCGCTGCCGGCGCGGCCAGCCCGCCTTTGCCCTGGCCATGCTGGACGTGGATCATTTCAAGCGCATCAACGACACCTATGGTCACGACACCGGCGACCGGGTGCTGTGCCGGCTGGCAGACACCCTGGCCGGCCAGTTGCGCAGCCAGGATCTGTGCGCCCGCTGGGGCGGTGAAGAGTTTGTGTTGTTGCTGCCCCATACCGCGATGGAGCCGGCCGGAGCACTGCTGAAAAGGATCATGACGGCGGTGCGCGAGCTGGTGATGGACGATCTGGTTAGCCTGCAGCTGACGGTCAGTGCCGGGCTGGCAATCCACCAGCCCAGCGAATCGCTGGACGACACCATCAGGCGGGCCGATCAGGAGCTGATCCGTGCCAAACAGGCCGGCAGGGATCGACTGCATGTGGCCGGCCCCTGAATATCCCTTTCGATAAATAACGGAGCCGGCATGCTGACCAGCCTGAAGATTGATACCGCCCCCCATCCCAATGCCTGTGTGATCTGGCTGCACGGCCTGGGGGCCGACGGCCATGATTTTGCCCCCATCGTGCCCGAGCTGCACCTGCCCGCCGGTGCCGCGGTGCGCTTTGTGTTTCCCCACGCGCCGGCCATACCGGTGACCATCAACGGCGGCATGGCCATGCCCGCCTGGTATGACATTCTGGCGATGGACATTGACCGCAAGGTGGACGAAACCCAGTTGCGCCGTTCGGCGGCGGCGGTCATTGAGCTGGTGGAGCAGCAGATCGCCGCCGGCATCGACAGCCGGCGCATTGTGCTGGCGGGGTTCTCGCAAGGGGGCGCCGTGGCCTATGAGGCGGCGTTGAGCGTTGATAAGCCCTTGGGCGGGCTGATTGCCATGTCTACCTATTTCGCCACCGCCGACAGTATTACGGCGAGCGAGGCCAACCGCGACCTGCCCATTCTGGTGCTGCACGGCACTCAGGATCCGGTAGTCAGCGAGCAACTGGGCCTGCGCGCCTGCCGTGCCCTGGAGCAGCTCGGCCATGTGCCCGAATACCACCGCTATCCCATGGCCCATGCCGTGTGTGCCGAGGAGATAGCCGACATTTCCCGTTTTTTGTGCCGTTGTCTGGCACTGAACTGACGTAAAGGAAGAAGATGAACATCAACGAATTGCAGCACAAGCTGGCCGAAGCACCGGCGTCCATTGAATTTACCGAGGTGATGGCGCTGATCGACAGCCTGTACGATTTTACCCCGGTGGCCTTTGCCAATGGCGATCAGCATAACGACGCCGGCCAGAACAACGGCTCCTGCAAGCTGTTTGCCTTTGCCCGGCTGCAGGGATTTGACGAGCAGGAAACCCTGGCCTGTTTCGGTGCCTTCTATCGTGATGACGTGCTCGGCAACCCCGACGGCGATGACCACCAAAATATTCGCAACTTTATGAACACCGGCTGGATGGGCATTGAGTTTCAGGGCGATGCGCTGACCCCCAAGGCCTAACCCCCTTATTTAACTCGTTCCCATACTCTGCGTGGGAGCGAGGTTGGGCCCTCACTCCGGCGCAAGCCGGAGTCCAGGGCGGTTTGCACCGCTGTCTGCAGCGTGGATTCCGGCTCGAAGGCCGGAATGACTCTACTTTTTTACCGTTTATACGCCTTTCTGTTCCGATACCACTCATACAGCGGCCGGCTGCGAAAGCTCAGCAGCGCCAGCAAAATCAGCAAGCAGCCGATTATCTTCTGGAGCGGCATGGGCTCGTGATACCAGAACACGCTGATCAGCACCGTCCATACCGGCTCCAGCATCATGATCAGCGCCGCGTTGGCCACGTTGCTGTATTTCTGCCCGGCACTCTGACAGAAAAAGCGCAATGACGTGGCCAGCAGCACGCTGGCGGCAAACCAGCCCCAGATATGGCCGGGCACCTGTGCGGGCCATTGTTCGAACAGGGCGGAATAGATAAGGTGCATGACGCCGGTGACCGCCAGTTGCACGCAGGTCAGCGCCATCGGGTCCACCCGCCGGGCAAAGCGGCTGTTCAGGCTGAAATAGAGCGCCAGTGACAATGACGCCAGCAAAAACAGCAACTGCCCGAGGGAGAGCGAAACGCCGTTACCCGAGGTCAGCAAAAACAGCCCGGCCACGGCAATGGGCAGCGCCAGCCAGAACTGACGACTCGGTCGCTCCCTAAAAATCAGCCAGGCCAGGGGCGGCACCATCAGCATGGCCAGGCTCATGATAAAGGCCCCTTCGCCAATGCCCTCGCTGTGGGCCACCGCCTGAATCCAGAAAATCAGGTTCAGGGTCATCACCAGGCCGATGGCGGCGGTTTTCAGCAGGTTGGCGGGGGAGGTGGCACGCAGCTGGCGCTGGCAGAAGGGCAGCAGAATGAGCGCCGCCAGCACAAAACGCCAGCCCACAAAGCCCGCCGGGGGCAGGGCGGTAATGGCTTCCTTGGAAAACAGCCAGCCCGCCGAGGCCAGCAGGGTGGCGGTAAGAATCAGCAGATCGCCGCGCCGTTCCGGCAGCATAAAGACCCCTTGAATGCAGTGAAATAAAGACGAACAGCACGGTGGAAGCGCCGCGATGCCGGACAACCGGACGGTTGCCGAATGCCGCTACTGTAAGGGATTTGAATGGCATTGCACACCATGGTGTCCGGTCCTGCGACGGGAGCGGCATTAACGGAGCCGGCGCTCGCTGCCGAGGGCGCCCGGCGAAGGCTTTTGTCAATCGCCGATTGTGCTAGAATGTGCGCACTTTTCTGCAAACAAGGATTCCCATGAAGGTAATCGAAGGGCTGATGGCCGCACCCGAGGCCAAAGTGGCCATCGTGGTCGCCCGCTTCAACAGCTTTATCAACGACAGCCTGGTGGCCGGTGCCCTCGACGTGCTCAAGCGTCAGGGTCAGGTCAAGGACGACAACATCACCCTGGTACGGGTACCGGGCGCGGTGGAAATTGCACTGGCCTGTAAAAAGCTGGCCAAAACCGGCAAGTACGACGCCATTGTGGCCTTGGGCTGCGTGATCCGCGGCGGCACCTACCATTTCGATCTGGTGGCCAACGAAAACAGCAAAACCATGAGCAGCGTGATGATGGACTATGAAATCCCCGTCGCGTTTGGCGTGCTGACCACCGAAAACATTGAACAAGCCATCGAGCGCGCCGGCACCAAGGCGGGTAACAAGGGCGCGGAAGCGGCCCTGAGCGCGCTGGAAATGATTAACGTCCTGCAGCAGCTGGACTGAGAGGAGTACTGCATTGAAACCGTCTGAACGCCGCAAGGCCCGCCGATTCGCCACCCAGGCCATTTACCAGTGGCAAATGACCAAGGACAACGTGGCCGACATTGCCCAGCAGTTTGCCCTGGAGCAAGAGACCAAGGGCGTGGACATGGACTATTTCCGTGATCTGCTGTTTGGTGTGTCGGTACACGCCACCGATCTGGATGGCGTTTTTTCCCCTTACCTGTCCCGCCCGCTGGCCGAGCTCGACATGGTAGACAAGGCGGTGCTGAGGTTGGCCTGCTACGAGCTGACCCGGCGTGAAGACGTGCCTTATCGGGTCGTGATCAACGAAGCCATTGAGCTGGCTAAGGCGTTCGCCGCCGAAGACAGTCACAAGTTCGTGAATGGCGTGCTCGACAAGGTCGTCAAGCAGTTGAAAAAATAACGGGATGCACGGGAAAAAAGCCAGCTGACGCTGGCTTTTCATTTTCTATGAATGAATTTGAAATAATAAAACAATATTTTACCGGTCACAGTGGTCGCAAGGACGTGATCATGGGCCCGGGCGACGACTGCGCCCTGCTGCAGATGCCGCCCAATACCTGGCTGGCGGTCAGCACCGACACCCTGGTGGCAGACGTTCATTTTTTTGCCGGTATGGATCCGGTGGCGCTGGGTCACCGAGCCCTGGCGGTTAACCTGTCGGATCTGGCGGCCATGGGCGCCGATCCCTGCTGGGTGTCGCTGGCGCTGACGTTGCCGCAGGTTGATGAAGCCTGGCTTAAGGGCTTTTGCGAAGGTTTCTTTGAACTGGCGGAATATTACAACGTGGCCCTGGTGGGGGGCGACATGACCAAAGGACCGCTGTCGATCACCGTGACCGTGCACGGCACCCTGCCGGAAGGCAAGGGCCTGCGCCGCAACGGCGCCAGGGCCGGCGACGGTATTTACGTCACCGGCACCCTGGGGGATGCGGCCCTGGGCCTGCAGCAGCAACTGGGTCATATTCAGGTCGGTGAATCCCATCAGGACTTTGTGCGCACCAAGTTTGAGCACCCCCACCCGCGCATTCTGGCGGGGCAGGCCCTGCGCGACATTGCCTCCAGTGCCCTGGACTTGTCCGATGGCCTGCTCGGGGATCTGGGCCACATTACCACCGCCTCCAACGTGCGTGCCGTGCTGGAACTGGAGCAGCTGCCCCTGAGCCAGGCCATGACCGACACTGTTGAGCTGGAGCGGGCCTGGCAACTGGCGCTGACCGGCGGTGACGACTACGAGCTGTGCTTTACTGTGCCCGAGGTACACCGGGGCCAGCTGGAAACCGCGCTGGCCCATTGCGGCGTTAAATTCACCCGCATCGGCCGCATGGTGGCCGGCGAGCCCGGCGTTGAGCTGCATGCGGACGGCAAGCCCTATCAGCTGGCCGCCAGAAGCTGGGATCATTTCCGGAGCGGCGAATGAGAAAGCCGGAGCTTGCCGCACTGAAGCTGTCCAACCCGTTGCACCTGTTGGCCCTGGGCTTTGGCTCTGGCTTAAGCCCCATCATGCCCGGCACCATGGGTACTCTGGCGGCCATTCCGTTCTATCTGCTGATAGCCGACTTGCCGCTGTGGCTGTATGGGGTGCTGCTGCTGGTGGGCTTTGTGGCCGGCATTAAAATCTGCAACGCCGCCACCGCCGCCATTGGCCGGCACGATCACGGCGCCATCGTATGGGACGAGTTTATCGGCTTTGGGGTCACCATGGTGGCGGCGCCGGCGGGCTGGCAGTGGCTTGCCACGGGTTTTGTGTTGTTCCGTTTTTTTGACATGGTCAAGCCCTGGCCCATCGGCTGGTTCGACCGCCGGGTGCACGGCGGTTTTGGCATTATGCTCGACGATGTTATTGCCGGCCTCTTTGCCCTAGCCTGCCTGCAGGGCCTGGCGCTGTACTTCTAATTTATCTGCCACCCCGTGAAGGCCTTCAAGGGGTCACCCAGGTGAAGGCCTTCCAACTACGTCACTTCCGCGAAGGCCTTCAAACTACCTCCCCCCCGCGAAGGCGGGGGGTACGTGTGGCCCACACGGGTTAACAGCCGGCGCCGGGTTTCTGGATTCTCACTTTCGTGGGAATAACGGTCTTGGCGTGTATTCCCCTGGCTTCTTTGCTCATGTTTATTGCCTGCCTATGCATGACGACTTAGTCACAAGCTCTGCATTGTTTTTCAAAACCAAATAAATCCTCTGTAAATTTGATGTTGATCCGTCATATCAATCTTTATCTTTCCCCCGTAACCAGATTAGAATGCACCGAAATGTTATTTTTTTGTTGCATTTGGGCCGGGTGGCTTGTTGCCGATTGAAGCTATAGTAAAGGGCACTTCTGAATCTCGGCCGCCGGCAGGCAACAAGGGATGAACCCGCGTTTAAGGATGAGCATGTCGTTACTGGAAGTTAAAAATCTGCGGATTGAATATCCGTCCCGCCATGGCGTGATGGCCGCGGTGGAAGATCTCTCCTTCAGCATCGAAAAGGGCGAAATACTGGGCGTGGTCGGGGAGTCCGGCGCCGGCAAGTCTACCATCGGCAACGCCGTTATCGATCTGCTCAGCCCGCCCGGGCGCATTGCCCGCGGCGATGTCTGGCTGGATGGGGAGAAAATCTCCGGGCAGCCCTCCGCCGCCATGAGCGCGGTGCGGGGCAAGCGCATCGGCTTTATTTTTCAGGATCCCATGACCTCGCTGAACCCGCTGTTTACCGTGGAATTTCAGATGGTGGAAACCCTGCTGGCCAACACCGGGCTCGGCCGGGAGGCGGCCCGTAACAAGGCCATTGCCCTGCTCGACGCCGTGGGCATTGCCCAGCCGGAGCTGCGCATCAAACAATATCCACACCAGTTTTCCGGCGGCATGCGCCAGCGGGTGGTGATCGCCATTGCGCTGTCTTGCGATCCTGAGCTGATCATTGCCGACGAGCCCACCACGGCGCTGGATGTGTCGATTCAGGATCAGATCCTCACCCTCATTCGCAGCCTGTGCAAGGAGCGCAACGTCGGCTGCATGCTGGTGACCCACGACATGGGAGTGGTGTCGAACGTCACCGATCGGGTGGCGGTTATGTATCGGGGCCGGCTGATGGAAATCGGCCCCACCGAGCAAGTGCTGGGCCGCCCGGAGCATGCCTATACCAAAAGCCTGATCTCCGCCGTGCCCCGCTCCGACATCAAGCTGCGCCGCTTTCCGCTGGTGTCCTATATCGAGGATGCCAAAGAGAAGGTTAGCCTGGATCTGAAACATCACTGGCTGGGCCAGAGCCAGGATCAGCGGGCCTACGACGGCGCCCTGCTCAGGGTGGAGCACTGCAACCTGCGCTTTGTCACCAAGGACTCGATTTTTCCGTCCCGCCGGGAGTACCTGCAGGCCACCAATGATGTGAGCTTTGAGATTTTTGAAGGCGAAACCTTTGGCCTGGTGGGGGAGTCGGGCTCCGGCAAGTCCACCATTGCCCGGGCCATTACTGGCCTCTATCCGCCCGATACCGGCAAAATCTGGTTTGAGGGCATTGAGCTCACCGCCATCAGAACCGAGCAGGAGCGCCGCCCCCTGCGCCGGCAGATGCAGATGGTGTTTCAGAACCCCTATTCCTCCCTCAATCCGCGCATGCGGGTGGCAGACATTATCGCCGAGCCCATCCGTTTTCATGGCCTGGCCGCAAGCGAGGGGCAAATTCGCGGCATCGTGGCCGACTTGCTCGACTACGTGGGCCTGGGCCGGGCCGCCGGGGTGAAGTTTCCCCACGAGTTTTCCGGCGGTCAGCGCCAGCGCATTTCCATTGCCCGGGCCCTGGCCACCCGGCCGAGGCTGCTGATCTGCGATGAGCCCACCTCGGCGCTGGACGTGTCGGTGCAGGCACAGATCCTCAACCTGCTCAAGGATCTGCAGGACGAGCTGAAACTCACCATGCTGTTTATCAGCCACGATCTGCCGGTGATCCGGCAGATGTGCGATCGCATCGGGGTAATGAAAAAAGGCACCCTGGTGGAGGTGGCGCCCACCGAGCAACTCTTTACCAACGCCGCGGATCCCTACAGCCGTTCGCTGATTTCCCTGATGCCCGAGTTCAGGGGCATGTCCCGGGAAGGGCTGGATATTTCGGAACAGGCCTGACGGCCTACTTTAACCCTGTAAATGGAGTGCGACATGAAAAAAGGACTCAACAGAATAGCCGCTGCGCTGGTGGCCGCCGGTTTTGCCTTCAGTGTGCAGGCCGCCGACATCACCATTGCCTATGATGCCGATCCGGTGTCGATGGATCCTCACGAGCAGTTGTCGGGCGCCACCCTGGAAATGTCCCACCTGGTATTCGATCCCCTGGTGCGCTGGACCAGGGACTTTAAATTTGAGCCTCGGCTGGCCGAAAAATGGGAGCGGGTGGATGACAACACCATGCGCTTTCATCTGCGCCAGGGGGTGAAGTTTCACAGCGGCAACGACTTTACCGCCGACGACGTGGTGTGGACCTTTAACCGGCTGAAAACCTCCCCCGACTTCAAGGCCATTTTCGAGCCCTTTGCCGAGGCCAGAAAGGTGGACGATCACACCGTGGATCTGGTGACCAAGGGGCCCTTTCCGCTGGTGCTGAATACCGTCACCTACCTGTTTCCGATGGACAGCCAGTTCTACAGCGGCACCACCGCCGACGGCAAGGACAAGGGCGAAGTGGTCAAGCACGGCAGCTCTTTTGCCTCCACCAACCCTTCGGGCACCGGGCCATTCAAGCTCAAGTTCCGCCAGCAGGGCGTGAAGGTGGAATATGAGCGCAACGCCGATTACTGGGACAAAACGTCACCCGGCAACGTGGACAACATGACCCTGGTGCCGATTAAGGAAGACGCGACGCGGGTAGCGGCGCTGCTGGCCGGTGACGTGGACTTTATCAAGCCGGTGTCGCCCAACGATCACAAGCGGGTGGAGTCGGCCAGCGGCGTGAAACTGATCACCGAGCCGGGCACTCGCATTATTACCTTCCAGCTCAATCAGGACCGTTTTGAGCCATTCCGTGATGTGCGCGTCCGCCAGGCGGTGAACTATGCCATCAACCAGGAAGGCATCGTCCAGCGCATCATGCGCGGCTTCGCCACCACCGCCGGCCAGCAGGCGCCCGCCGGCTATGTGGGGCACAACCCGGAGCTGGTGCCGTTGTTTGATCTGGACAAGGCCAAGGCGCTGATGGCCGAGGCCGGCTATCAGGACGGCTTCAAGGTCAGCATGATCGCCCCCAACAACCGCTATGTGAACGACTACCGTATTGCCGAGGCGGTCAAGGCCATGCTGGCGCGCATCAATATCGACGTGGATCTCAAGACCATGCCGGTGGCCCAGTACTGGCCGGAGTTCGACAAGTGCGCCGCCGACATGCTGATGATCGGCTGGCACTCCGACACCGAAGACACCGCCAATTTCTCGGAATTCCTGACCATGACCCGCAACGAGGAAACCGGCCGGGGCCAGTATAACTGCGGCCATTATTCCAACCCCGAGCTGGACAAGCTGATCGAAGACGCCAACGTGGAAACCGATGGCGCCAAGCGTGAAGCCATGCTGCAGCAGGCGGAAAAAATCCTCTACGACGACGCCGCCTTTGTGCCCCTGCACTGGCAGAACCTGGCCTGGGGCGCCCGCGACAACGTGCAGGCCGAAGCCATCGTCAACGCCATGGACTTCCCCTATCTGGGTGACCTGGTCGTCGAAGAATAAGACCGGGAGCAGGGAATAAAACCGGGATCAGAGACTTGGGACTTGGGACTGGGGACTAGCCCTCGTTCCAGTCCCTGATCCCCAGTCCCCAATCCCGCAATTGGAATTCAAAGATGTTTACTTTTCTGCTTAAACGGGTGTTTCAGGCCCTGGTGGTAATGTTTGTTATCAGCCTGGTGGCCTTCTCCATTCAGGACAACCTGGGTGACCCGCTGCGCGAGCTGGTGGGGCAGTCGGTGTCGGAAGAAGTGCGCCAGCAGATGCGCGACCAGCTGGGCCTGAACGATCCCTTTCTGGTGAAATACGGCCGTTTTGTGGGCAATGCGCTGCAGGGCGACTTTGGCACCTCCTATTTCTTCAAGCAGCCCACCCTGGAGGTGATTTTTGAAAAGCTGCCGGCCACCCTGGAGCTGGTATTTTGCGCCAGCCTGATCATTGTGGGCCTGAGCATTCCCCTGGGGGTGTATTCGGCCATCAAGCCCCGGGCCGTGCTGTCCAAGGTGATCATGGGCGTCAGCATAGTGGGCATTTCGGTGCCGGTGTTCCTCACCGCCATTTTGCTGATGTACGTGTTTTCCATCGAGCTCGGCTGGCTGCCCGCCTATGGCCGGGGCGAGCTCACCAGCCCGCTCGGCTGGGAGTCGGGGCTGTTCAACTGGCAGGGCTTTCGCAACCTGATTTTGCCGAGTATTGCGCTGTCGTCCATCATGCTGCCGCTGTTCATTCGCCTGGTGCGCTCGGAAATGCTGGAGCAGCTCAGTGCCGAATACGTCAAGTTTGCCTGGGCCAAGGGCCTGGGCAAATACCGCATCTGGTTTGTGCATGCGCTGAAAAACACCCTGCTGCCGTTGATCACCGTGGGCGGCGTGCAGATAGGCACCATGGTGGCCTACACCATTCTCACCGAAACCGTGTTTCAGTGGCCGGGCATCGGCCTGCTGTTCCTGGAGGCGATCACCCGGGTGGACACGCCGCTCATTACCACTTACGTGATTTTCGTGGGCTTTATCTTCGTGGTGACCAACACCATTGTCGACCTGATCTACGGCCTGGTGAATCCCACCGTCAACCTGGCTGCAAAGGGATAAACACATGAGTAGCGAACTTTCTCAGGGGCGTTGGGCCCGTTTTCGCCAGTCGGACTTTCTCTACCACTTTCTGCGCGACAAGGTCGCCATGGTCAGCTTTGCGGTGTTTGTGGCGCTGGCGGCGGCGGCCTTTCTGTCGCCGCTGATTGCGCCCCACAACCCTTACGATTTGGCAACCATCGACATTCTCGACTCCGAGCTGCCGCCGAGCTGGCTGGAGATGGGGGACGAGCGCTTCTGGCTTGGCACCGACGTGCAGGGCCGGGACATTTTCAGCACCATTCTGTATGGCTCCCGCGTGTCGCTGATCATCGGCCTGGGAGCGGTGGCGCTGCAGCTGGTTATCGGCATAGTGGTGGGGCTGAGTGCCGGCTATTTCGGCGGGCGCATCGACAACCTGCTGATGCGCATTGCCGACGTGCAGTTGTCATTCTCCACCATGATGGTGGCGATCATTGTGTCGGCGGTGTTTCAGGCCACCCTGGGCGCCGATTTTTACGCCCAGTATGCAGTGCTGATGCTGGTGGTGATCATCGGCCTGGCCGAATGGCCGCAATACGCCCGCACCATTCGCGCCACCGTGCTGGCGGAAAAGAAAAAGGAATACGTGGAAGCGGCGCGGGTGATGGGCTTCAGATCCCTGCGCATCATGTTCCGCCATATTCTCCCCAATTGCCTGTCGCCGATACTGGTGATCTCCACGGTGCAGGTGGCCAACGCCATCATGAGCGAGGCGGCGCTGTCCTTTCTCGGGCTCGGCATGCCGGTGGACAAGCCTTCGCTGGGGTCGCTGATCAGTATGGGCTTCAGCTACATCTTCTCCGGCTCCTGGTGGATCACCGCCTTTCCCGGCATTTACCTGGTGGTGCTGGTGCTGGTGATCAATCTGCTCGGCGACTGGCTGCGGGATGTGTTCAACCCCAAGATCTACAAGGGCTAAAAACCTTAATATTCGTTATCCCGAAAGGCCCACAAAAACCGTCTCCCCGCAAACTTTCAGCATATGTCACCCCCGCGAAGGCGGGGGGCCATGTGCAGCCCGGCGCTGAACTACACTTGCCGTAGTTCAGCGCAATTCGGAGCCGTGCATGAAACACGACGAAATTCCCGCCGATCATTCCGACCCTCTGCTTCGGTTTCTGCACAAGGCCATTCGTGTTGCCATCAAGTTTCTGGCCGTGCTGATGGTGCTGGTCATCTTCTGGAGCATTCTCGATGTGGTGTACGTGCTTTATGAGCGGTTGCAGACTCCGCCTTTTCTGCTGCTGAACCTGGAAGATATTTTGCAGACCTTTGGTGCCTTTATGGCGGTGCTGATTGCGGTGGAAATCTTTATCAATATTCGGCTGTATCTGGGCACCAGCGTGATCCCGGTGCAACTGGTGCTGGCCACGGCGCTGATGGCGGTGGCCCGAAAGGTGATAGTGCTGGATCTCAAGCTGGTCAGTGCGGAGCAAATCATCGGTCTGGCGCTGGTCACCATCGCCCTTGGGGTGTCGTACTGGCTGGTGAAAACCCGAGGGTAGGGGGCTCATCTGTCACCCCCGCGCAGGCGGGGGGCCATGGGCCTTTGCAGACACCGTGCTGTCGTCAGTATTCTGCATCATGTTCTGGATTCCCGCCTTCGTGGAAGTGATGGCCTTGTTTACGCGGCGCCACCGGTTATGATCTTCGCCTCTATTCAACATGACTGCGGAGCCCGCCTTGCTCGCCACCCTGTGTTCGCTGTTTCCCCTTGTTTTGCGCCGGCAACTGGCCGGCGGCCTGATCCTCGCGGCCATGGGGATGATGGCCGCTGGCCTGCTGGGAGCGCCGCTGGCAACCCACTGGGTGGGGCTGGCGTACTGGTGCGCGGCGGCCTTGCTGTGGCCGGGGCTGGCCAAACGCAACCGCACTCAGGCGCTGGTGTTGCTGCTGGTGGGCGCTGGCTGCCTGGCCTGGAGCGCAGGGCAGGGCACCGAGATTGACCCGCAGCGGCTGGTGGCCGGCAATAGTGGGCTATTGTCCATGCTGGTGGCGGTGAGCTTTTTAAGCCTGGTCAGCCGGCCGCACACCGAGGACGACGAGCGCGCCCCCAGGGGCCGGCGGGCGCTGGCCTCCACCCTGGCGGCGGTGCATCTGTTTGGCTCGGTGATCAATCTGTCGTCGGTGTTTATTATCGGCGACCGCCTGGCCCGGCGCGGCAAGGTCACCCGGGAGCAGGCCCTGGTGCTGATCCGGGGCTTTACCGCCGCCGCCTTCTGGTCGCCGTTTTTTGCCGCCATGGCGGTATCCCTGAGCGTGGCGCCCGAGGCCCGGCTGGTCACCCTCTGGCTGGTGAGCATGCCGCTGGCGCTCTGTGGCCTGCTGCTGACCTGGTGGCAGCTGAGCCGCCAGCAACCCGGTGAGGGCAAGGCCCCGGTAAACGACTTTACCGGTTATCCGCTGCATGCCGGCGGCCTGTTGTTGCCGGGCCTGCTGGCGGCGGCGGTGCTGGCGCTGCACCAGTGGCAGCCCGGGCTGTCCATTCTGGCGGTGATCACCCTGCTGGCGCCGGCGCTGACCCTGCTGATGCTGGTGTTGAAGCGCCAACCGTTGCTGGGGTCGGTGGGCGGGCTGAGCCGTGACCGGCTGCCGCAAATGGGCAACGAGCTGGCGCTGTTCCTGGCCGCCGGGGTGCTGGGCTACGGGCTTGAAACCCTGTTTGCCAGCCTGGGTGGCAGCCTGCCGCTGGCACAGTTTGGCGCCCTGGAAGCCAGCGTCACCTACCTGGCCACGGTGGCACTGTCGCTGCTCGGCATTCACCCCATTATCTGCATCTCGCTGGCGGGGGCGCTGTTAATGCCGCTGGCGCCCAATCACACCCTGCTGGCGCTGGTGTTTCTGTCGTCCTGGGCGGTGGGCACGCCCACCGGGCCGCTCTCCGGCATTAACCTGGCGTTTCAGGGCCGTTACGGGCTGGACTCGTTTCGCATCATGCGCTGGAACCTGGGCTACGCGGCGGCGATGTCGGCGCTGGTGGTGGTGGCCATTTTTGTGCTGGCGGCCCTGCTGGGGCTGGAATAACGCCGTTACCGGTGCCACAATCTGGCGTCGAAAGACAGGGTTTCATTGAGCCCACAGGAGACAAGCGTGAAATATATCTGGCTCAAGGTGTTGCTGACCGTGTTAATCTTTGCCGGCCTGTTCGGCTGGGTATACTACAAGGTGGCCAACGGCGGCATTTGAGTATAACGGCCTGGCCGCAAGCCGTAGTCAAAGGCGCGAGTCCGGCAAGGCCGGGCGTTGCAAATAGGGGGCTGTGGCGTGGAACTGGGATTGCACAAAAATTACACGCAAACCCGGCCGGGCCATTTGCGCGCGGCAGGGTTCTACTGCATAATGTGCGCCTCAAAATCTGAGGTGCGGTGTGCTGGTACTCTTCGCATGCTCCGTCTACTTCTTTAATCAACCATATAAAGTTGCATCATGTCTGATTTATCACATTACAGAAACATCGGTATTTTTGCTCACGTTGACGCGGGCAAGACCACCACTACCGAACGTATCCTCAAGCTGACCGGTAAAATCCACAAGGCGGGCGAGACCCACGACGGTGAGTCCACCACCGACTTCATGGAGCAGGAAGCCGAGCGTGGTATTACCATCCAGTCCGCGGCCGTAAGCTGCTTCTGGAAAGGTCACCGTTTCAACGTTATCGACACTCCCGGACACGTTGACTTCACCGTTGAAGTGTACCGCTCCCTGAAAGTACTGGACGGCGGTATCGGCGTATTCTGTGGTTCCGGCGGCGTTGAGCCCCAGTCCGAAACCAACTGGCGCTATGCCAACGAATCCGGTGTTGCCCGTATCATCTTCGTGAACAAGCTGGACCGTCTGGGCGCCGACTTCCTGCGCGTGGTTCAGCAAACCCGCGACGTGCTGGCCGCCAACCCGGTAGTGATGGTACTGCCCATCGGCCGTGAAGACGAGTTCAAGGGTGTGGTTGACCTGCTGACCCGCAAGGCCTACATCTGGGACGAGTCCGGTGACCCCGAGAACTACACCATCGAAGACGTACCGGCCGACATGGTTGATCAGGTTGAAGAATACCGCGAAATGCTGGTAGAAAGCGCCGTTGAACAAGACGACGACCTGATGGAAGCCTACATGGAAGGTGAAGAGCCCTCCATTGAAGACATCAAGCGCTGCATCCGCAAGGGTACCCGCACCATGGCTCTGTTCCCGGCCTACTGTGGTTCCGCGTTCAAGAACAAGGGCATGCAGCTGGTGCTGGACGCCGTGAACGAATACCTGCCGAGCCCGACCGAAGTTGATCCGCAGCCGCTGACCGACGAAGAAGGCAACGAGACCGGCGAGTTCGCCATCGTTGACGCCGATGCCCCGCTGAAGGCGCTGGCGTTCAAGATCATGGACGACCGTTTCGGCGCCCTGACCTTCGTACGTATCTACTCCGGCCGCATCAAGAAGGGTGACACCATCCTGAACAGCGCCACCGGCAAGACCGAGCGCGTGGGCCGCATGGTAGAAATGCACGCCGACCAGCGCAGCGAACTGGAATCTGCCCAGGCAGGTGACATCATCGCCATCATCGGCATGAAGAACGTGCAGACCGGTCACACCCTGTGTGACGTGAAGCACCCCTGCACCCTGGAAGCCATGGTGTTCCCCGAGCCGGTAATCTCCATCGCCGTTGCTCCGAAGGACAAGAACGGTTCCGAGAAGATGGGCGTGGCCATCGGTAAAATGGTTGCCGAAGATCCGTCTTTCCGCGTTGAAACCGACGAAGACTCCGGTGAAACCATTCTGAAAGGCATGGGCGAACTGCACCTGGACATCAAGGTAGACATCCTGAAGCGTACCTACGGCGTTGAGCTGATCGTTGGTGAGCCGCAGGTAGCCTACCGCGAAACCATCACCGCTCAGGTGGAAGACAGCTACACCCACAAGAAGCAGTCTGGTGGTTCCGGTCAGTACGGTAAGATCGACTACATCATCCGTCCGGGCGAAGCCAACACCGGTCTGGTGTTCAAGTCTTCCGTAGTGGGTGGTAACGTACCGAAGGAATTCTGGCCTGCCATCGAAAAGGGTGTTGCCAGCATGATGGGCACTGGTCCTATCGCCGGCTTCCCGGTGCTGGACATCGAGTTCGAACTGACCGACGGTGCCTACCACGCTGTTGACTCCTCGGCCATCGCGTTCGAAATCGCTGCCAAGGGCGCCTTCCGTCAGTCTCTGCCGAAGGCCCAGCCCCAACTGCTCGAGCCGATCATGAAGGTGGACGTGTTCACTCCGGAAGATCACGTGGGTGACGTAATCGGTGACCTGAACCGTCGTCGCGGCATGATCAAGGATCAAGTTGCTGGCATGACCGGTGTGCGTGTTAAGGCTGATGTACCCCTGTCCGAAATGTTCGGTTACATCGGTTCTCTGCGTACCATGACTTCTGGCCGTGGTCAGTTCTCCATGGAATTCTCTCACTACGCTGCTTGCCCGGCCAACGTGTCCGAGAAAGTGGTAGCCCAGGTGAAAGAGCGCAAGGCTGCCGAAGCCAAGAAGTAATTCCGGTTAACCCCGCTTACTTTGATAAAAACCGCTGCTTCGGCAGCGGTTTTTTTATGGGCGGAACAATCCGCGAACGCAACGCGAAGCAACAGCGCGGTTGCGCTCCGCTGACACGCTTCAAGCCCATCCTTGGGACGCTCGTCACATGCCCTCCCTGGCATGTGACGGTCAGCTGCGGCAATCCCCGCTGCTGCTTCGTGGGGCTACGAGCCGCCTGTTTACCGCTACTCCCGCACTTTCATGCGTCGCTCCTGCGAAGGAACGTTATTCCCAGCGAAGGCGGGCAGCCCAGGCCCCGCCATTATTCAATACTCGCCACCAGAACGACAAAAACCACAGATACAATTGAAACTTACTGCTACTGCAGCCAGAATGGATGCTTTAAATTGGCCGGCAGCAGGAAAGGCGACCTGTAACGCTCGGGCGGTAGCGTGCTCAACGACAAACACTGCTGTGTTATACAGTGTATTGCCGGATTTTCCGGCCTGATGCGCATTATCTCCAGGCTGTGCGCGTATACAGCAAACTGGGCTAAAAAAACGCTGTGATCTGAACCAGTTACGGCTAGCAGTTGTGGATAACGCGCAAGCGGCCGTTGATAGTGCGCATGCGTGTTTTTGCTCACCAGTATATATCGCAGGTGAGTGATACTTTTATTATTATCAATGGTTTATAAGTGAAAAGTGAGCGAGTGTGCTGGGAGAAATATAAGCATGCTTACTATTATAATGTTATAACTACAAGGACGGAATATGCAACAAAAGTACGACAAGAGACTAATCGCTGCAGACATGTTAGAAGAAGCAATCAATAAATTTAAGACGGCAAAAAGTGACTTGGATTACATCCAGTCAATACTGTTAGCTGGGGCATCTATAGGTATTACCAACCCATTACTTTCTGAAAGCCAGAAGCAAACTGCCCATGAAAAATCAGCTATAAATGTTATACGAATACGCGAATATGGCTTGGGTCGTGAACTCAGTCCGCAAGAGCGAAAAGATGTATTTAGCGGAGCAATGAGGTTCAATAAGCAAGCTTACAATTCGTTGAAACATGCAGGTAAAGGGAAACAACTTGCTGCATCAGATGACTTGGAGATTGAAACTGATTTTGCGGTAGAAGCTGAGGAGTTACTTTGGGCTGCTATTGAGGATTTTAAAGGTCTACCTATTTCACCTGAATTTCTAATTGATAATGGTAAAAATGACCTTAGATTGCTTATTGGGCGAAGTGACCCACTTGGCACAATACCAAAGATGTACTGTAAACCAAGAAGTAACACGCAATAGCAGTTATAACAAAGCGCTGCACTCGGACAATTTTACGCTGCGCTTCAAATTGCCGGTGAGCGCGGCGTTATGAGTCAATGAGAGAGGGATGCATGATTGAAGTTTTAACAACAGCAATAGTTTCAAATGTTCTTGTTCTAGGTATTCTTGGTTATTTATCTAGAAGCTTAGTTACTCACCTTCTCACAAAAGATATTAAGAACCATCAAAATCAGCTTGAAATTGAAAAGGTAAGATTTCAGGCATCATTTGGCTGGGTGTATGAAAAGTAAGCTACTGCAATCACAGAATTATATGAATTACTTTTGGAATTGGAGGGGTTTGTAAATAGTGGTATTAACCGAAGCAATTGGAATGATTATCAGGATCTCTTAGGGGCACTTCGTTCTAAGTATCATAAAACTCGAATATTTATTCCAGAAGAACTTGATGAGAATATTTTATCCGCAATTAAAATCGGCCGTAAAATCATGAGTCAGTCGTTATCTGATCCACTTTGCGAGGATTTAGCTAGTGAGCTTCGTACTTCTAAAAAGCTGGCTCTGTTTGAAATGAGAAAGTTATTGGCTGTTGTTGGGAAAAACTCATAACAAACGCTTTAACCAAGGACGTAAAACAGCAGGCTTGCGCTCCTTCGTCGCTAATTTTAGCCTGCAGTTTTGCGCCGGTTAAGCGAGCGTTAACCCACTGGGTAGCACGCAGTTCGATTTATCGAAAATCAGATATAGGGAATGTCATGGAAGTAAGAAAGATTGACCAAGACGAGATTCAAGCAATTCTTGATCTTAACGAGGACCACTTCAATGATGTGAAAAGCAAAAGAATTGCGCCTGCAAAGTTACAAGAAACATTCGTTGCTTTCGCTAATGCGGATGGTGGCGATATTTTCATAGGGGTTGAGGATAAAGCTGAGGCTGGAGAGAGAGTTGTTGGTTTTTCAGAGCAAGAAGAGGCAAATGGTGTTATATCTACTCTTCTTGAAGAAACTAACCCCGCAGTTGAGAATTTGGTCGTCGAATTCCTTGAAGTTGAAGAAAAAGGGCTGATTCTCCATATAGGGATACCCAAAAGTCCTAAAGTTCATTACACAGCTTCGGGGGATTGTTATATCAGGGTTAATGCTTCTAAAAGAAAAATCAAGGGTGAAAGGGTAACTCAGCTTGCCTATTCCAAAGGAGCTGAGCCTTATGAGCGGAAGCCGCTGGCCGACGTCGAAATTGAGGATATAACAGAAAGCGATCACCTTCTAAATTATATGCGCCGTGTTAAGTCCCATTTGCAGCCAGAAGCCTTTCTACGAAAGCAGCGGCTTCTTACAAAGAAGGACGCAGATAGAGTTCCCAATGTGGGATGTGTTCTTCTTTTTGATGAAGAACCCCAAGCAACTTTAGAAACACGTTGCGCAGTCAAGGTGTATAGACTGCGAACAACTGAAAAAGAATATAAGCGAGAGCAGCTCGCCGAGATGCCGATTACGATTAATGGTCCTGTTGAGGCGGTAATAGATCAGGTTATTTCCCAAGTTTCTAATTATATTGACGGTGCATCGTTCGAGGGCAATGGAAAGCTAGTACGGCTCTCTTACCCTTCAGAAGCTCTCAAAGAGATTTTAGTAAATGCCGTAATTCATAGAGACTACAGTCTGAACGATGATATTCATGTCAGGATATTCGACAATCGGGTCGAAATTCAAAGTCCTGGAAAGCTCCCGGGTTATATGAACTTGGATAACCTTTATGATGAGCGCTTTTCCAGAAATCCAAACTTAGTAAGAATGCTTCACAACTTACCCAATCCGGTAAATCATGACATCGGGGAAGGGTTGGATACTGCAAAGAATGAGCTAAAGAGAGCTGGGCTTGTTGACCCAGAGTTTGATGAAAAAGATAACGCTTTTATAGTTACGATACGTCATCAAAAACTTGCTTCAATTGAAGATGTGGTAATGCAGTACTTTGAAGATAACCCCGGCACATCAATAGGGAACAAATTGGTTCGCCAGCTTAGCGGCGAAGATGACATGCAAAAAGTTAAATTGGCCCTTCAAAAGCTAAGAGCGAATGGAGTGATTAAGCTTGAAGATGAGAGTGCTTCACCATTCAATTATAGGTACATCAAGGCATAGGGTTAACAAGTCAAAGCACTCGGACGCAGCAAAGCTGCGCCGGTGTTTGAGGCGTTATGGCTACACAGAGTGAAGGAAGCAATAGTGGACGAACTGGAATTACTTGTGGATCTGCATAAGGGCGCCAACCGCCAAGGGCCCGGTGGCGATGCGGAAACGGAAAAGGCGATTGAACTTGCCGGCATCGACCGAGATTCGCCATTAAAAGTTGCCGATATTGGCTGTGGCACCGGGGCATCTACGCTGACGTTGGCGCGCTTGTTGAATGCACAGATTACGGCTGTCGACTTCCTTCAGAATTTTATAGATATCCTGCTCGTCAGAGCGAAAAATGACGGGGTTGAGGACAAAATCACTCTTCTTTGTGCCTCCATGGAACAGCTCCCGTTTAACAACGAGGAGTTTGATGTTATCTGGTCTGAAGGTGCCATTTACAACATGGGCTTTAAAAAGGGTATTACAGACTGGAATCGCTACTTGAAGCCTGGCGGGTTGCTGGTTGTCTCGGAGATTACTTGGCTGACAAGTTCTCGCCCTACGGAGCTGCAAGATCATTGGAATCATGAATATCCCGAAATAGATACGGCATCCGCAAAAATCAAGGTGCTGGAGGATGGTGGTTATTCCCCCATCGGATACTTTGTGCTGCCAGAGTATTGCTGGCTCGATAATTATTATGAGCCCATGCGCAAGCGCTTTGATGCCTTTCTGCGCCGGAATGGAAATAGTGAAGAGGCTCGGGCCATCGTTGAGGCAGAGCGTCATGAAATCGAGCTTTATAAAAAATACAAAGCGTATTTCAGTTACGGTGTTTATATCGCAAGGAAATCCGAACTCTACAAGCCATAGCGAGGGGCTGCGCTCGAATCATGTGGTTCTCCATGTGAGTGAGCACCTCGGTCTGGCCGAGCACAGGGCATAGCATTCCGGCAGCGGATCCTTGTATGATCGCGGGCGACCTTGCTGCTTCAATCAAATAACCAGGAGATAATCCTCACTCCCATGTCTACTTTTCTTTCCGGCTTTGCCCTCAGCTTTTCCCTGATCCTGGCCATTGGCTCGCAGAATGCCTTTGTGCTCAAGCAGGGCATTAAACGTCACCATGTGTTTGTGGTGTGCGCGGTGTGTGCCCTGTCCGATGCGCTGCTGATTTCCCTGGGTGTGGCGGGCTTTGGCGCCATCGTAAAGCAGTTTCCGGCCATTGAAACGGTGGCCCGTTATGGCGGTGCGGCCTTTCTGGCGGTGTATGCCTTGTTGAGTTTCAAATCGGCTTTCAGTACCACCCATGCCATGACGGCGGCGGGGGATGCGCAGCAGTCGGTGCTGAAAACCGTGGCCATTTGTCTGGCCTTTACCTGGCTTAACCCCCATGTGTATCTGGATACGGTGGTGCTGCTGGGCTCCATTTCCACTCAATATCCGGCCCAGGGGCTGTTTGCCCTGGGGGCCATGTCGGCCTCACTGGTGTTTTTCTTCAGCCTGGGTTACGGCGCCCGTATGCTGGCCCCGGTGTTTAGCCGGCCTCAGGCCTGGAAGGTACTGGAGTTTGTGGTGGGGGTGATGATGACGACCATCGCCATCACGCTGGTGACGGGGGCCTAGGATTTAGCGGGACGAAGAGATCGCGGGCAGGCCATTGGCCGGCCCGCGATCAACCTCAATGAAGGGCTTATTTCATCTCCACTTCAATCAGCACAATGTCTTCATCGCTGTTGTTCAGCACATTGTGCTCCACCCCCACCGGGCGGTAATAGCACTCGCCGGCCCGCATCTCAACGGGCCTGGGGCCGTCACCGGTGTCGATGTGCAGTACACAGTTCTGCATCGGCACAATCACGTAATCACGCTCATGGCGGTGCCACTGACTTTCACCACCGGCCGGGAACAGCAGGTGATTCACACAGGTGCGCTCGTTATCGATCTGCTGGGTAATCTGTAACACCGGACGTTCAGACATCGGATTTTCCTTGTGATTTGCTCGGGGCCTGCGTTCCAAAGCGACTCAGCGGGCCTGGTAGTCCTGCACCGCCTGGGTGATGCCGGCGGCATCCAGGCCCAGTTTGGCCCAAATCTGTTGCTGGCTGCCCTGCTCAATAAAGTAATCGGGCAAGCCCAGGTTCAGCACCGGCACCGGCTTTTTATGGCGCATCAGGCACTCGTTTACCGCCGAGCCGGCGCCGCCCATAATGGCGTTTTCTTCCACCGTCACCAGCAGCTCGTGCTCGGCCGCCAGCGCCAGCACCAGGGCTTCGTCCAGGGGTTTGACAAAGCGCATGTCCACCAGGGTGGCATTCAAGGTCTCGGCGGCGGCTTCGGCCTCGGGCAGCAGGGTGCCGAAGTTCAGCAGGGCCATCTTGCTGCCCTGGCGCAGGCGCCGGCCCTTGCCGATGTCCAGTGCGGTCATGGTGGCGTCGATCTCCGCCCCCCGACCGCTGCCGCGAGGGTAGCGCACGGCGGCGGGGCCCTGGTGCAGGTAGCCGGTGTAGAGCATCTGCCGGCATTCGTTTTCGTCCGCCGGGGTCATGATCACCATGTTGGGCACGGTGCGCATAAAGCTCAAGTCAAAGGCGCCCTGGTGAGTGGGGCCGTCGGCGCCCACAATGCCGGCGCGGTCGATGGCAAACAGCACGTCCAGGTTTTGCAGCGCCACGTCGTGGATCAGCTGATCGTAGGCCCGCTGCAAAAAGGTGGAGTAAATGGCAACGATCGGCTTTTTGCCTTCAATGGCCAGGCCCGCCGCCAGGGTCACGGCGTGCTGCTCGGCAATGGCCACGTCGAAGTAGCGCTTGGGAAACTCCCGGGAGAAACGCACCAGGCCCGAGCCTTCGCGCATGGCCGGGGTAATGGCCATGAGTTTGTCGCAGTCTTTGGCCATGTCGCACAGCCAGTTGCCGAAAATGGCGGAAAAGCTGGGGCTGGCGGGGGCGCTTTTGGGCAGGCTGTTGGTGGCCGGATCGAATTTGGGCACGCCGTGGTAGCCAATAGGGTCTTGCTCGGCGGGCAGGTAGCCCTTGCCCTTGCGGGTCATCACGTGCAGGAACTGGGGCCCCTTGAGCTTGCGCATGTTGCGCAGGGTGTCCACCAGGGTATTGATGTCGTGGCCGTCGATGGGGCCCACGTAGTTAAAGCCGAATTCCTCGAACAGGGTGCCGGGCACCACCATGCCCTTCAGGTGCTCTTCGGTGCGCCGGGCCAGCTCCTTCAGCGGCGGCAATATTTCCAGCGCCTTTTTGCCGCCCTCGCGCAAGGTGCTGTACAGCGAGCCGGACATGATGCGGGCCAGGTGGTTGTTGAGCGCGCCCACGTTCTCGGAAATGGACATTTCGTTGTCGTTCAGCACCACCAGCATGTCTTTGTGCAGATCGCCGGCGTGGTTCAGGGCCTCAAAGGCCATGCCGGCGGTCAGGGCGCCGTCGCCGATCACCGCCACCACCTTGCGTTGCTGTTTTTCCTCGTCGGCGGCAATGGCCATGCCCAGCGCCGCGCCTATGCTGGTGCTGGAGTGGCCCACCGACAGGGTGTCGTATTCGCTTTCTTCCCGCCAGGGAAAGGGATGCAGGCCTTCATACTGGCGAATGCTGCCCATGCGCTCGCGCCGGCCGGTGAGGATCTTGTGGGGGTAGGCCTGATGGCCCACGTCCCACACCAGGCGGTCGAAGGGGGTCTTGTACACATAGTGCAGCGCCACCGTCAGCTCCACTACGCCCAGGCCCGAGGCCAGGTGGCCGCTGCTGCGGCTGACCGAGTGCAGCAAATAGGATCTCAGCTCGTCACACAGGGCCGGCAAACGTTCCTGGGGCAGGCTGCGCAGCTCTTCCGGCAGGTTGGCCAGGGCCAGGGTGGGGTAATCGGCAATATTCAGACTCATAGGCTTGTCGTTATTGTTGTCGCTTCAGTATTCGCGCTGCACGATGTAGTGGGCGAAGGCTTCCAGTGTGTCGGTAGGGTAGGGCAGGCCAGCTAGGGCGGCCAGGGCATCCCGGTGCAGTTGCCGGGCCAGCTCCCGGGCGCCGTCCAGCCCCAGCAGTGCCGGGTAGGTGCTCTTTTGCTGGGCCAGATCCTTGCCCTGGGTCTTGCCCAGGGTGGCGGTGCTGGCGGTAATGTCGAGAATATCGTCCTGCACCTGAAACGCCAGGCCAATGGCCTCAGCATAGCGGCTGAGGGCCGCCAGCTCGGCTTCCTGCATGGTGGGGGAGCACAGCGCGCCCAGGCGCACGGCGGCGCGGATCAGCGCCCCGGTCTTGTGGCGGTGAATGGTTTCCAGGGTGGCGCGCTCCACCGGCCGGCCTTCATGATAAATGTCCAGGGCCTGGCCGCCGCACATGCCGCCATAGCCGCTGGCGGTGGCCAGCTCCCGCACCAGCTGCAGCCGGCGTTCGGCGGGCAAGGAGCCTTCGGCCTGGCTTAGCAGCTCAAAGGCCAGGGTCTGCAAGGCATCGCCGGCGAGAATGGCGGTGGCCTCGTCAAAGGCCTTGTGCACCGTGGGTTTGCCCCGGCGCAGGTCGTCGTCGTCCATGGCCGGCAAGTCGTCGTGGATCAGCGAATAGGCATGAATGCACTCAATGGCGGCGGCGGCGGCATCGGCGGCCTGGCCGTCGGCGTCCGGGGTCAGCCCGGCGGTGGCATACACCAGCATGGGGCGCACCCGCTTGCCGCCCTGCAACAGGCCATATTCCATGGCGTCGCGCAGGCCGGGGGCCAGGCTGTCGAGCCGGTCCAGGGTCCGGCGCAGGGTGGCGTCAATGCGCTCGCCGTATTGCTGTTGCCACTGGCCGATCACGCTTCGTCCTCCGCCGGCTTGAAGTCGGCCAGGGTATCGCCGTCCTGCATCAAAATTTTTACCTGCTGCTCGGCCTGGCCCAGTCGCTGCTGGCCGGCACGCACCAGCTGCACGCCCCGTTCAAACGACTTCAGTGCCTGCTCCAGGCTCAGCTCGCCCTGCTCCAGCTGGCCCACCAGGCTTTCCAGCTCGGCGAGTGCGCTTTCAAAGTCCATGTTTTCCGGTTTTCTGGCAGCCACGGGCATCCTCTGTTCAATCGCATGCAAAATTGGGCCAATAGTAACACCGCTGCCCGGAATTTGGCGAAGGATTAGCGACTTTCCGCCGCCGGTGTTGCGGGCCATTAAGCATTTTCGTCCGGTGCCGATAACTTCACCGGCGACAAAACTCCCCGCAACGGGGTAAGATTGAGTCGTTTTTGGCCGCATTAACTAGAAGAGGACTCCCGTTTTGGATCTGGCAACACTGATCGGACTGATTGGCGGAATGGCCTTCGTCGCCATGGCAATGGTGCTGGGGGGCAGCATTACCATGTATGTGGATGTGCCGTCCATTTTCATTGTGTTGGTCGGCTCATTGTTTGTGGTCATGATGAAGTTCAACCTGGGCCAGTTTCTGGGCGCCGCCAAGGTGGCGGGCAAGGCCTTTATGTTCAAGCTGGAAAAGCCCGAGGATCTGATCGAGCGGGTGGTGCAGCTGGCCGATGCGGCGCGCAAGGGCGGTTTTCTGGCGCTGGAGGAGGCGGAGATCACCAACCCCTTTCTGCAAAAGGCGGTCAACATGCTGGTGGACGGCCACGATCAGGGGGTGGTGAAGGCGGCGCTGGAAAAGGACATCGATCTCAACGCCGAACGCCAGGAGCAGGGGGCCAGGATCTTTCGGGCCCTGGGGGATGTGGCCCCGGCCATGGGCATGATAGGCACCCTGATCGGCCTAGTGGCCATGCTGGCCAACATGGACGATCCCAAGGCCATCGGCCCGGCCATGGCCATTGCCCTGCTCACCACCCTGTACGGCGCCATGCTGGCCAACATGGTGGCGCTGCCCATTGCCGACAAGCTGGAGCTGCGCTCGGGGGAAGAACGCCTTAACCGCACGCTGATCATGGATGCGGTGCTCGGCATTCAGGACGGCCAGAACCCCAGGGTGCTGCAAGATCTGCTGGAAAATTACCTGGCCGATAACAAGCGCTCCAAGGAGGACTAGTGGCCAGAAAGAAGAGCAAGCCGCAGCCGGCGGGCGCGCCCGCCTGGATGGCTACCTTTGCGGATCTGGCCACCATTCTGATGAGCTTTTTCGTGCTGTTGCTGGCCTTTGCCGAGATGGACGTGCTCAAGTTCAAGCAAATTGCTGGCAGCATGAAGTTTGCCTTTGGGGTGCAGAACCAGATTGAGGTGACCGAAATTCCCAAGGGCACTTCGGTCATTGCTCTGGAGTTTCGCCCCGGCCGGCCCGAGCCCACGCCCATCAATACCATCATGCAGCACACCACCGACTCCACCCTCACCGAGCTCGACTTTCAGCCCGGCGACTCGGACCGGGCCTCGGGTCAGAGCCGGGAAGACGGCAACATGAGCGGCAGTCAGCAGCCGGAAATGCCGCAAACCAGTGCCCAGGCCATCAGCCTGGCTCAGGCCATGGCCGAGCAGCTCAGCAGTCCCATCGAGCAGGATGCCATTGAAATTGAAGCCCTGGGCCAGCAGGTGGTGATCCGCATCAAGGAAAACGCCTCCTTTCCGGCGGGCTCGGCGTTTTTGCAGCCCCAGTTCTGGCCGGTGGTCCGCCAGATTGGCGCCCTGGTGAAGGACGTGCCCGGCGAGATCCTGGTGTCGGGCCATTCAGATGATATTCAGAGCGGCTACGAGCTGTTCAGCTCCAACTGGGAGTTGTCCACTCAGCGGGCGCTGGCGGTGGCGGATCAGCTTAGAAGCGTGGAGGGTTTTGACGACAGCCGCATGGTGGTGATGGGCCTGGCCGACACCAAACCGCTGGTGGACAACGACACCCCGGAAAACCGTCGCCGCAACCGCCGGGTGGAAATCACCCTTTCCCAGGGCAAGCCGGTGTATACCGAGCCACTGGAAGTGGTGCCGCCAAACACGCCCTGATCTGCTTTTCTTTTAACCGCAAGCCCGGCACGTGTATAATGCCGGGCTTTCTTTTTTATGTGTTGTCCCCGAGCGTACCGAAATTATGAAATTCATCATCAAGCTTCACCCCGAAATCACCATCAAGAGCAAGTCGGTGCGCCAGCGCATGAGCAAAATCCTCTCCGGCAACATTCGCAATACCCTCAAGCCCCTGGACGAGACCATCAAGGTGCGGGTCGACTGGGACAAGCTGGTGGTGCGCAGCAACCAGACCGGCGACGACCACCGCCGCCTGCTGATTGAGGCGCTTGGCTGCATTCCCGGCATTCAGTCGTTCCTGGAGGTGGTGGAGTTCAAGGTATCGTCCCTGGATGACATTCTGGAGCACACTCAGGCCATGTTCGGCGATGCGCTTGCGGGCAAAACCTTCTGCGTGCGCGCCAAGCGCCGGGGCAAGCAGGAATTCAGCTCGCTGGATGTGGAGCGTTACGTGGGCGGGGGCCTGAACCAGCGCTGCGAGACCGGCGGCGTGAAACTCAAACAGCCCGATATGCAGATCAACCTGGAGCTGGACGACGACCGGCTGTACCTGGTCAGCAAGCAGCATGCCGGCATGAGTGGCTTTCCCATTGCCACCCAGGAGAGCGTGCTCAGCCTGATGTCCGGCGGCTACGACTCCGGCGTGTCTTCCTTTCAGTTCATCAAGCGCGGCAGCCGGGTGCATTACTGTTTCTTCAACCTGGGCGGACGCGAGCACGAGGCCGGCGTGCGCGAGGTGGTGCACTTTTTATGGAAGAAGTACGGTGCGTCACACCGGGTCAAGTTTATCTCCGTGCCCTTTGAGGGCGTGGTCACCGAGATCCTGGAGAAAATCGACAAGGGCCACATGGGCGTGGTGCTCAAGCGCATGATGATGCGCGCCGGCGCCGCCGTGGCCGAGCGTCTGGGCGTGAATGCCCTGGTGACCGGCGAGTCCATGGGCCAGGTGTCGAGTCAGACCGTGACCAACCTCAACGTCATCGACCGGGTCACCGACACCCTGATCCTGCGGCCCTTGATCGCCACCGACAAACAGGACATCATCGATCAGGCGCGGGCCATCGGTACCGCGCCCTTTGCGGAAAAAATGCCGGAGTATTGCGGCGTGATTTCCCAGAAACCCACCATCAAGGCGGTGCTGAGCAAGGTAGAGGAAGAAGAGGCCAACTTCGATTTTGGCGTGCTCGACACCGCGGTGCAGGCGTCTTTCGTGGAGGACGTGCGGGATCTAGGCAAGGTATGGGAGGTGCCGGAAGTGGAATTCAGCGAGCAGGCCAGTGAAGCAGAGGTGATCCTCGATATTCGTGCGCCCGAGGAAGAAGAGCTGTCGCCGCTGGAAGTGGCCGGCCACCAGGTGGTGCACCTGCCGTTTTTCCGTCTGGCCCACCAGTTTGGCGAGCTGGATCAGGACAAGACCTACCTGCTGTATTGTGCCCGCGGCGTAATGAGCCGGCTGCAGGCCATTCACCTGAAAGAGCAGGGCTTTGACAACGTCAAGGTGTACAAGCCCTGATCCAGTGAGGGGTGAGGGGACGTTTTACTGGACTGGCCCGAAAAAAGTAGACACCTTCATTTAATGAGAAGGTGTTATGAAGTACAAACCCCACCGTCACTTTAGCGATGCATTCAAACGTGAGGCCGTCGAGGCCTCGCTATCCACCACAGAGACACAAGCTCAGCTTGCTGGCAGACTCGGGATCCATCCTAACCAATTGAGTCGCTGGCGCAGAGAGTGGATCATGACCAAGAAATCATCTGACAAAGCAGTTGAAAACATCGGACCAGAAAAAAGTTTGCAGGATCTGGAGCGTGAAAATGCTCGACTGAAGAAGCTGCTTGAACGAAAAGAGCTGGAGAACGAAATCCTAAAAAAGGCGCAAGAGTACTTCGCCAAGCACAGCAGTAAGGTTTGCCTTTATCGAGGCTCACCGAAGTCAACGCTGGCGGGTCTCGATAATGTGTGAAGTACTCAATGTGTCACGAGCGGGATATTATCGTTGGCGAGCACGTCAGCATGCTCCGGGAGAACGTGTCATCAAGCGACAAACTCTGAAAACCTTCCTGCTCGAGCGAGCCAGGCAACAGAAGAATGTGCCGGGTTATCGCAAGCTGTGGCTGGAAGCACGGGATGCCGGGTTCTGCTGCGGCAAGAACCAGGTTCAGCGCTTGCTGAGAGACGCTGGTTACCATTCATGCACGGCTCTTAAAGCAGGGTATCAAAAGCCGACATCATTCTTGCCTGTGCTACCGAACTTGCTGAATCGCCGCTTCTCGGTTGGTGCGGCAAATCGAGTCTGGGTATCAGATATTACTCAAATCCGGTGCCACGAAGGCTGGCTCTACATCGCAGTAGTCCTGGACCTGGGTACACGTCGCGTGGTGAGCCGAGCCATGGGTGCCATCAATAGCGCCCAGCTGGTGCTGGAGGCCCTTGAGCAGGCATGGCAACATCAGCGGCCAGATGGGACACAGTTGTTGTTCCACTCTGACCAGGGGAGTCAGTATCGCAGCGAAGAGGTGATGAGATGGCTCACTACACGGGGAATCACCATCAGCATGTCTCGGCGAGGTAACTGCTGGGATAACGCCTGTTCGGAAAGCTTCTTCGCGCTGCTCAAGAAGGAATGGACACATCCATTAGGAATGCTCGGAAGAGACGAAATGGCAGATGAAGTCCGGTATTATACGGACGAGTATTACCCGAAAGTGCGGCGCCACATGGCGCTGGGAGGAATAACTCCCAATGCCTACGCAGCTGCCGCTTAACTTAAGTGTCTACTTTATCGGGGCCACTCCATACGTTAGACGTCCCACGTTTCACATCAAACGTTTCACCCGCCCAGCCTTTTTACTTCGTGATACAACTGCCGGCACACCGGTACCGGCAGCTTGCCGGCGTGGCTGAGCACGTAGCCGGTGATGTGATCTATCTCGGTAGGCCGGCGGTGGGCCAGATCCTGGTGCATGGAGGAATAGTTGGTGGCGGTCAGTTCAATCACCGCGTTCAGCCGGCGGCGAAACTGCGCCAGGGTCTCGGTTTCTCCCAGTTGCGCCAGCACGGCGTGAACTTCCTCACTGAGCTGCTCCAGCACATCGGCAAAACGGGGCTCGTGCAACTGGCCGTTGCGAATGTGGTGGCAGGCGGTCAGCGGGTTGATCACGGCGTTGATGGCCAGCTTGCGATGCTGCAATGACAGTATGTCTTCACTCCACGCGGCATGGCCCAGGGCCCTGGCCAGGGGCGCTTGCAGGTGGGCAAAGGCCTTGCCGCCTTCGTTCACCGGGCCCAGCCAGGTTTCCCCCTTGCCGGTGTGCCGCACCTGCCAGGGGCCTTCCTTCAGGGCACCGTGGCTGGTCACGCCGGCCAGCAGCGGGTTGTGGGGAAAGGCCCGGGCTACCTCATCGGCCACGCCCATGCCGTTGTGTAGCAATATGATGGGGGTATCGGCGGGCAGGCCGCGCAGGCTCTGCAGGGCGGGCAATACCTGGTAGGCCTTGGTCATCACCAGCAGACACTCCACCCCGGCGGCCTGCTCGGCAAAGCGCGGATGAGTACTGACCAGCCGGTGGCGCTCGTTAAGGGCAATAAACTCAAATGCCGGATGAAAATGCCCCCGGTGGCGCTCGCTCAGCAGCAGTGACACCGGCTGCTGCTGTGCCTTCAGCAGGGCGGCAAAGGTGCAGCCCAGGGCGCCGGCCCCCAGTATGGTCCACTCACGCATCACACTCTCCCTGAACTCTGATATTCTTCTGCCTTATTAATCTCATACGTTAGCCGTGAACCCTTGCCGTTGCCAGCGGTTTCGGCGCCCAGCCAAGGAGTCAAGATGCCCTCTTTTGATGTTGTTTCTGAAGTGGAAATGAACGAAGTGCGTAATGCCGTCGACAACGCCAGCCGCGAGCTGACCACCCGTTTTGATTTTCGCGGGGTGGAGGCCAGTTTTGAGCTCAAAGACGACAAGGTCAGGCTGGAGGCCGAAGCGGAACTTCAGCTGCAGCAGATGCGCGATATATTGCGTGGAGCCTTGATCAAGCGGGGCGTCGATGTCCGGGTGTTGGATCCGGGTAGCATAGTGCGGTCGGGCAAGCGTCATGTTCAGGAGCTGGGCTTCAGGCAGGGGATCGACACGGCGCTCGCCAAGAAGCTCGTCAAGCTGATAAAGGACAGCAAGATCAAGGTGCAGGCGTCCATTCAGGGCGAGCAGCTACGGGTGACCGGCAATAAACGGGACGATCTGCAGCAGGTCATGGCCCTGCTGCGCGCCGAGGAGCAGGAGCAGCCGCTGCAGTTCAATAATTTTCGGGATTAAGAACGGTGAGGGGTGAGGAGTAAAGGGGGAGGCGCATATGATTGCACCGATTTAAACGGTGCAAAATACACGCCTCACGCCTCACGCCTCACTGGCACTCGCCGGGCGACCACCGCTATCAGCACCAGCACCGGCAGGCCGAGGGCGGCGGTGCCGGTGAAGAAGGTGGCATAGCCGATGGCATCCACCGCCATGCCCGAAAAGCCGGCCACAAACTTGGGCAGCAGCAGCATCACCGAGCTGAACAGGGCGTACTGGGTGGCGGAAAAAGCCACGTTGGTCAGGCCGGAGAGATAAGTGACAAAGGCGGCGGTGGCAATGCCCGCGCTCAGGTTGTCCAGCGAGATGATCACCGTCAGCAGGCGCACGTCGGGCCCGAGCTGGCTCATCAGGGCAAACAGCAGGTTGGTGCCGGCGGTGAGCAGGGCACCCAGCATCAGAATGCGCAGGGTGCCAAAGCGGACCACCAGCACGCCGCCCAGGGCCGCCCCCGCCAGGGTCATGATCACGCCATAGACCTTGGTGACGGTGGCGATTTCGGTCTTGGAAAAGCCCATGTCCACGTAGAAGGGGTTGGCCATGACCCCCATCACCACATCGGCAATGCGGTAGCTGGCGATCAGCGCCAGGATCAGCAGGGCCTGCCAGCCAAACCGGCCAATAAAGTCGGCAAAGGGCGCCACCACGGCGCTTTTGCCAAAGGCCGCCAGCGCCGCCAGCCAGCGGGGCCAGCCGCTGGCCACCAGTTGCTCCCGGTGCGCTTGCTGTGAACGTTGTTGCTCGCCCAAGTCCACCTCGGGCTCGTGCAGCAGCAGACAGGTGATCACTCCCACCAGCATGCAGCCCGCCATGGCCAGATAGGCTGCGCGCCAGCCGCCCATGTCGTAACCGGTGTCGGAGCCGGCCCAGGCGGCAATGGCCAGCGCCCCGGCGCCGGCCAGGATCATCGCAAGCCTGTAACCGGTCATGTAGGCGGCGGCGAGCGCCCCCTGCAGCCGCTCCGGCGCCGATTCAATACGGTAGGCGTCAATCACGATGTCCTGGGTGGCGGACGCAAAGGCTACCGCCAGGGCAAACAGCGCCAGCCGGGTGAGATCGGCGGCAGGATCGGACATGGCCATGCCGGCCAGCGCCGCCATGATCACAACTTGGGAAAATAGCATCCAGCTGCGTCGCCGGCCCAGCCAGCGGGACAGCAACGGCAAGGGCAGCCGGTCCACCAACGGCGACCACAGCCATTTTACGCCGTAGGCCAGCGCCACCCAGCTGAAAAAGCCGATGCTGGTACGGCTAACGCCCGCTTCCCGCAGCCAGAACGACAGGGTGCCGAACACCAACAGCAGTGGCAGGCCGGAGGAAAAGCCCAGCGCCAGCATGATTAACACCCGCCGCTCGGTATAGAGCGACAGGCTCTGCTGCCATTTCAGGGCCCGGGCGCGAATGGCTTAGTCTCCGGCCAGGCGGCGGGCCCGCTCAAGAATGATGGGCTCTTCGGGAACGTCCCGGGCGCGCAGTTGCAGGCTCATGCCGGTGGGCACGGCGGCCATGCGCGCCAGCACGGCATCACCGTTCACCACCTTGCCGAACACGGTGTAGCCGGCGCGGCGCCCGCCATCCAGCGAGGGGTTGTCGGACAGGTTGATGTAAAACTGGCGGGTGGCGCTGTGCGGATCCTGAGTGCGGGCCATGGCGATGGTGCCGGTGGTGTTCGACAGGCCGTTACCCGACTCGTTCTGTACCGGATCATAGGTGGGCAGGGGCTCATAATCGGCGGTAAAGCCGCCGCCCTGCACCACAAACCCCGGGATCAGCCGGTGAAACAGCGAGCCCTCGTAACTGCCGTCGTCAACGTAGCGCAGAAAATTGGCCACGGTCTGCGGCGCCGCTTCTTCATTCAGCTCCACTTCCAGGGTGCCCAGGCTGGTGACCAGCTCGACCCGGGGCCCGGCCAGGGCGGTGGCGGACCACAGCCCCGCCAGCAGGATTAACATTTTTTTCATTCGTTACTGTCCGTTCAATATCAAACCGTGTAATGGCTTGCGTCATGCCGGGCTCGACCCGGCATCTTGCTACAGATGGTGCATACTGCCCGAGATTCCGGCTCAAGGCCGGCATGACGGTGAGTTGTCAGTTACCGTTAATAAAGTTCTGTACGTCACGATCGGACAACATGTCCTGCACCATCAGCGACAACTGGCGGTCGAGGGCCTCGGTCACCTTGTCCAGCTCCGGGTGCAGGCGGCCGGGGAATTCCTGCTGGGCACTGCGGCGATACTGCTTGGTCACACGGCGGCCATCCCGCTCCAGCACCAGCTGTACCCGCACCTTCTGCACCACGTCGTAACTGATGTGGCCGCGGATCACCCGAGACAGCACTTCCTGCAGTTCCAGGGTGACACGGGTGTTGGCACCTTGCTCGATAAAGGCTCCTTGAGTACTGAACCCCTGCGCCAGGGCCTGCTCCATTTGCAGCCGCAGGTTGTTGGCGGCACCCACCACCACCGGCGACTTGTCTTTCTGTTCAATCTGAATAATGAAATCACTGGCCCGGTTGTCGGTGCTGGACAAGGCCAGGGTCTGCCCGCGGTACACGCCGCCGCCCACCTCGGCCGGTGCCGGGTTTACGTCCACGGCGATGGGATAGTAGCTGGCGCAGGCAGTCAGGCCCAGGGCCAGCAGGGGAGCAGTCAACCAGTTGATGCACTTCATGAATATGTCCTTCAGGCGGTATGAATGGCTCTCAGAATAACGAATTTGCGGTTGGATGCCACTATCCGCTGATTGCCGAACAGCCGTTTCAGTTTCTGGTGATAGTCCAGATGGCGGTTGCCCACCAGCAGCAGCTCGCCGCCCCGGCGCAGCACTCGGCGGGCGTCGGTCATCATCTGCCAGGCAATGTGATCGGTAATGGCCTGTTGCTGGTGAAAGGGCGGATTGCACAGCACCAGATCGGCGCTGTCGGGGGCCATGCCGTCGAGACAGTTATTGACCAGAAAGCGGGCCCGGTCCATGGCCTCGGGCAAATTGCGCTCCACATTCAGCCGCGCGCTGGCAATGGCCATGTGGGATTCGTCCACAAAGGTGACGGTGGCTTGCGGGTTGCGCGCCAGCATCATCAGCCCCAGCACGCCGTTGCCACAGCCCAGATCAATCACTCGGCCGGGGCGGTTGGCGGGCAGGTGCTCCAGCATAAAGCGGGCGCCAATGTCGAGGCTGGCGCGGGAAAACACATTGGCGTGGTTGTAAAGGGTAAAGTCGCTGCCCTCCAGCTTCCAGCTCAGGGGGGCCGGAGCGGGCGAGGGCGCCAGGGTCATGTCCCGGCGGGCAAAGATCAGCCGGGCTTTTTTCCAGGCCAGGCTGGTGTGGGTGGGGCCGAGGAACTGCTCAAACAGCTTGAGGGTGGAGCTGTGCACGTCCCGGGCCTTGGCGCCGGCCACGATCAGGGTCTGGGGTCCGGCCACCCGGCTGATGGCGGCGAGCTGATGTTCCAGCAGGGCGTTGGTCTTGGGCAGCTTCATCAGTACCAGGCCGGGCGCCTCGGGCAGTTCGTCCAGGCTGGTGAGCGACTGCCAGTCGGGCGCCAGGTGATTGTCGGCGGCGTTGGCGGCCAGGGCCAGCTCGGCAATGCGCGAGTCGGTGACGGTATGAGGCCGGTACTGGTGCAGGCCAAGCGTGAGGGCGCCAAAGGCGTCGTTGAAAATCACCAGGGGGGCCGTCCGGTCCCAGTCCAGGGCGGCCAGCTCGTTCATGATATATTCGTCTGCCGCCTCCCAGGCCTGCAGACCGTGGCGGGCCTGGCGCGGGTAGCGGTGCAGCTCCAGCTCGCCGCCCTGGGGCAGGGGAAAGTGATGATTCATGGAATGATGCCCGATGATTGCAAAGGGCAGCAGTTTACCAGTTTAAGGGGGAAAATCAGCATGGGGTTGTGGCCTGAGCCCGAGTGGCTGGCACTGAACCAGGGGCGCTTGCTGTGGTGGCCCGATGCCTTTCGCGACGAGGCGGACCGTTGGCAGGCAACACTGGCGCACGACATTCCCTGGCAGCAGCACCGGCTGCGGATGTTTGGCCGGGAGGTGAGCGAGCCCCGGTTGTCCTGCTGGATGGGCGACTGGCCCTACCGTTACTCGGGCCGTGAACGACGACCGGTGCCCTGGCATCCCTTGGTGCAAGCCATGGCCGGCCGGCTTGAAAGTATCTGCGGCCAGCCCTTTGACGGTGTGCTGCTCAATTGCTATCGCCACGGTCAGGACAGCATGGGCTGGCACGCCGACAATGAACCGGAGCTGGGCCCCAACCCCATGATTGCCTCGGTCAGCCTGGGGCAAGCCCGGCGATTTTTGCTGCGCCATGAAGCGGGGGAACAACAGGAGCTGTTACTGGAGCACGGCAGCCTGCTGGTGATGGCGGGGGAAATGCAGCATCATTGGCGCCACGCCCTGCCCAGAATGGCCCGGGCCGAGGGGGTGCGCATCAACCTGACCTTTCGCCGGCGAAACCCCGCGTGAAAGTAGCGGGCTGCCGCCCCTGTCATCTGTTCTGATTCATCGCGAGGAGAATGCCATGTCGATGCAAAGCACCATAGAACACAAGGTCAGGGAGGCGCTGTCCCCCGAGCACCTGGAAGTGATTAACGAAAGTTACATGCACCGGGTCGAGCCGGGCTCGGAAACCCACTTCAAGCTGGTGGTGGTGAGTAATGCCTTTGACGGCCAGCGGCTGCTGGCCCGCCACCGCACCCTCAACACCCTGCTGGCCGACGAGCTGGCCGGTGGCGTACACGCCCTGGCGCTGCATACCCTGACCCCGGCCGAATGGCGTGAGCGGGGTGGGGTACCCGACAGTCCCAATTGCATGGGCAAGGGCGGCGTGTCGGCCTGAGCCGACTGTTATTTGCGGTTAGCAAATTTGTTATGAGCCCGGTGGCGGTGGAAACCGCTTCCATTCCGGAGCCGCTTGCGACCAAAGCATAATTCCGCCTTGAAAATCATGGCCTTATTTTTGCTTGGTGAATTATCAAACAAGCCGGTTTTGCTGAGCGTGGCGGTAAATTTTAGCAATTGCCATGGCAGCCGTTGTCGTAAAAGTGCTAGAATTACGCGCCTTTTAAATCGGGCTGGATGTTACCGGAGTGTAGTCGTGCTGTTGTCAGGGCGATGCGAACATGCCGGTAGCGACTCATCAGCATGTTGTCATGTTCTGCATGGCAAGTACCTGTCTTCCCCTAACAAGTAGTGCAAGTGAGTATGATTACAATTAAAAAAGGACTGGACCTCCCAATTGCCGGGGCACCAGAGCAAGTAATCTACGATGGTCCCTCCATCAAGCGCGTTGCTACGCTGGGCGAGGAGTATGTGGGTATGCGCCCTACCATGCACGTCAAGGTAGAGGATCGCGTCAAGAAAGGTCAGGTTATCTTCGTCGACAAGAAGAACCCTGGCGTCAAGTTCACAGCTCCCGCCGCCGGTACAGTAGTTGAAATCAACCGTGGCGCCAAACGTGTACTGCAATCCGTGGTCATTGCCGTTGATGACAGCGAAGAGCAGATTACTTTTAAAAGCTACAGCTCTGCCGAACTGGCCAAACTGGAACGTGAAACCGTGCAGGAGCAGCTGGTTGAATCCGGCATGTGGACCGCCCTGCGCACCCGCCCCTACAGCAAGGTGCCGGCCGTGGGCTCTACCCCGCGCTCCATCTTTGTGACCGCCATGGACACCAACCCGCTCAGCGCCAATGCCGAGCTGGTGATCAAGGAAAACGCCCAGGCGTTTACCGATGGTCTGCAGGTGCTGAGCCGCCTGACCGACGGCCAGGTGCATGTGTGCAAGGGCGAAGGCAGCCTGCCCCAGGCCTCTGCCGGCAACGTCAAGGAACACGTGTTCGGTGGCGTGCATCCGGCCGGCCTGCCCGGTACCCACATTCACTTTATCGATCCCATCGTGCCCGGCAAGGTGGTCTGGTACATCAATTACCAGGACGTCATCGCCTTCGGCAAGCTGTTCACCACCGGTGAACTGTGCACCGATCGTGTGGTGGCCCTGGGCGGCCCCGTGGTCAACAAGCCCCGTCTGCTGCGCACCCGCATTGGCGCATCTCTGGATGAGCTGACCGCCGGTGAACTGCAGGACGGCGAAAACCGCGTCATTTCCGGTTCCGTGCTGTCCGGCAACGCCGCCGAAGGTCCTCACGCCTACCTGGGTCGCTACCACCTGCAGGTCTCCGTGCTGAAGGAAGGTCGCGAGAAGGAATTCATGGGCTGGCTGGCGCCGGGTTCCAACAAGTTCTCGGTAACCCGTGCCTACCTGGGACATCTGGCCAAGGGCAAACTGTTTGACCTGACCACCACCACCAACGGCTCTGCCCGTGCCATGGTGCCGATCGGCAACTACGAGCGCATTATGCCGCTGGATATTCTGCCGACTCTGCTGCTGCGTGATCTGCTGTCCGGCGACACCGACAGTGCCCAGAACCTGGGCTGCCTGGAGCTGGATGAAGAAGATCTGGCACTGTGCACCTATGTGTGCCCGGGCAAGTACGATTACGGCCAGGTGTTGCGTCAGTGTCTGACCAAGATTGAGCTAGAGGGCTAAGAGAAATGAGTTTGAAGCACACTCTGGAAAAAATGGAACACCATTTCGAACCGGGTGGTAAATACGAGAAGTTTTACGCCCTGTACGAAGCGGTGGCCACCGTGCTCTATACCCCGGGCATGGTTACTCGTCGCTCCTCCCATGTACGTGACAGCATCGACCTGAAGCGCATCATGATCATGGTGTGGCTGGCGACCTTCCCGGCCATGTTCTTTGGCATGTACAACGCCGGTGGTCAGGCCATTGCGGCCCTTACCAGCATGTACAGCCCGGCCGATCTGGCCGCGGTGATCGACGGCAACTGGCGCTATGGTCTGGCCGACAGCCTGGGGGCAACCCTGGGTGAAGGGGCCGGCTGGGGCAGCAAACTGTTGCTGGGTGCCACCTACTTCCTGCCCATCTACCTGACCGTGTTTGTGGTGGGTGGTTTCTGGGAAGTGCTGTTCGCCTCCGTACGCAAGCACGAAGTGAACGAAGGCTTCTTCGTGACCTCCGTGCTGTTCGCGCTGATCGTGCCCGCCACCCTGCCGCTGTGGCAGGCGGCCCTGGGTATCACCTTCGGTGTGGTCATGGCCAAGGAAATCTTTGGCGGTACCGGCAAGAACTTCCTCAACCCGGCACTGGCGGGTCGTGCCTTCCTGTTCTTCGCCTATCCGGCCGAGATCTCCGGTGACACCGTCTGGACCGCCGTTGACGGCTTTTCCGGCGCCACCGCCCTGGGCCAGTGGGCCGCCGGCGGTCAGGCTGCGCTGATGGACGCCAACACCGGCGCCGCCATCAGCTGGATGGATGCCTTTATCGGTAACATTCAGGGCTCCATCGGTGAAGTGTCTACCCTGGCTATCCTGATTGGTGGCCTGTTCATCATCTACATGGGTATTGCCTCCTGGCGTATCGTGGGTGGCGTGATGATCGGCATGGTGGCCACGGCGACCCTGTTCAACCTGCTTGGCTCCGACACCAACGCCATGTTCTCCATGCCCTGGTACTGGCACCTGGTGCTGGGCGGTTTCGCCTTCGGCATGATGTTCATGGCCACCGACCCGGTTTCCGCCTCCTTTACCAACAAGGGCAAGTGGTGGTACGGCGCCCTGATCGGCGTCATGGTGGTGCTGATCCGTGTGGTCAACCCGGCCTTCCCCGAAGGCATGATGCTGGCCATTCTGTTCGCCAACCTGTTCGCTCCCCTGTTCGATCACTTCGTGGTTCAGGCAAACATCAAACGGAGGCTGGCCCGTGGCTAAGAAAGAAACTATCGGCAGAACCTTTGCCGTTGTCGGTGCCCTGTGTCTGGTCTGCTCCGTGATCGTATCCGGCGCTGCCGTGATCTTGAAGCCGACCCAGCAGCGCAACCAGGCGCTGGACGTACAGACCAACATCGTCGACGTGGCCGGTCTGGGCCGCGAGAACGTGGCGGAAAACTACGAGCGTTTCATCGACGCCCGCCTGCTCGACCTGACCACCGGTGAACTCACCGACCAGGCCGCCGCTGGCTTCAACCAGCGCAACGCCGCCAAGGATCCCGCCACCAGCATTCGGCTGAGCCCGGAAGAAGATCCGGCGGGCATTCGCCGTCGGGCCAACCTGGCGCCGGTGTACCTGGCCAAAGACGAGAACGGCGAGCTTGAGAGCATCATTCTGCCGGTTCACGGTCAGGGCCTGTGGTCCACCATGTACGCCTTTGTGGCGGTGGCGCCCGATGGCAACACCATCAAGGGCATCACCTACTACGAGCAGGGTGAAACCCCCGGACTCGGCGGTGAGGTGGAAAACCCCAACTGGCGTGCCCAGTTTGTTGGCAAGAAGCTGTTTGATGAAAACGGCAAGCCGGCACTGCGCGTCGTCAAGGGTGGTGCGCCCGAAGGCGCTCCTTCCAGCGTAGACGGTCTGTCCGGTGCGACCCTGACCTCCGACGGTGTGCAAAAAACCTTTGAATTCTGGCTCGGTGAGAAAGGCTTTGGTCCTTTCCTGGCCAAGGTTCGTGAAGGAGAGCTGAACAATGGCTGATAAAGCTGAAATGAAAAAGGTTCTGTTCGGTCCCATCATCGGCAACAACCCCATCGCCCTTCAGGTGCTGGGTATCTGTTCTGCCCTGGCGGTGACCTCGCAGATGCAGACGGCATTCGTAATGTCGCTGGCGGTAATTGCGGTAACGGCGTTCTCCAACCTGTTTATCTCGCTTATCCGCAACCAGATCCCCAACTCGGTACGGATCATTGCCCAGATGGCGATCATCGCCTCTCTGGTTATCGTGGTGGACCAGATCCTGAAAGCCTACGCCTATGACATCTCCAAGCAGCTGTCGGTGTTTGTGGGGCTTATCATCACCAACTGTATCGTAATGGGTCGCGCCGAAGCCTACGCCATGAAGAGCCCGCCCATGATGTCGTTCCTGGACGGTATCGGTAACGGCCTGGGCTACGGCCTGATCCTGCTGGTGGTGGCCACCATTCGTGAGCTGTTCGGTTCCGGCACCTGGTTTGGCATCGAAATCCTGCCGCTGATCAAAAACGGTGGCTGGTATCAGGCCAACGGCCTGCTGCTGCTGCCGCCGAGCGCCTTCTTTATCATCGGTGGCTTTATCTGGGTACTGCGTACCTTCCGTCCCGAGCAGGTGGAGGCCAAGGAGTAAAAGATGGAACATTATCTGAGTCTGTTTGTTCGTTCCGTGTTCATCGAGAACCTGGCGCTGGCCTTCTTCCTGGGCATGTGTACCTTTCTGGCGGTGTCCAAGAAGGTAAAGACCTCCTTTGGTCTGGGTGTGGCGGTGATCGTGGTACTGACCATTTCGGTACCGGTGAACAACCTCATCTACAACTTCATTCTGAAAGACGGCGCCATGGTTGAAGGCGTGGATCTGAGCTTCCTGAACTTCATTACCTTTATCGGGGTAATTGCGGCACTGGTACAGATCCTGGAAATGACCCTGGACAAGTTCTTCCCGGCGCTCTACAACGCCCTGGGCATCTTCCTGCCGCTGATCACCGTAAACTGCGCCATCTTTGGTGGTGTGTCGTTCATGGTGCAGCGGGACTACAACTTCGGCGAGTCCATCGTCTACGGTTTTGGTTCCGGTGTTGGCTGGATGCTGGCCATCGTACTGCTGGCCGGTTTGCGTGAGAAGATGAAGTATGCGGATGTGCCCGATGGTCTGCGCGGCCTGGGGATCACCTTTATCTCCGCCGGCCTGATGGCCCTCGGCTTCATGTCTTTCTCTGGCATTTCTCTGTAAACCCAGTGACGGAAAAGGAATAAACGATGGAAATCATTCTAGGCGTGGTCATGTTCACCGTGATCGTGCTGGCCCTGGTAAGCATCATTCTGTTTGCCAAGTCCAAGCTCGTCGCGGAAGGGGATGTGACTATCAGCATCAATGACGATCCCGAAAAGGCGATTACCTCCGGTGCCGGTGTCAAACTGCTGGGTGCCCTGGCCGCCAACGGCATCTTCGTCTCTTCTGCCTGTGGTGGCGGTGGCTCCTGTGGCCAGTGCCGGGTGCGGGTCCTCGACGGTGGCGGTGAAATCCTGCCCACCGAGCTGGATCACATCTCCAAGCGCGAAGCCCGCGAAGGCGAGCGCCTGTCCTGTCAGGTGAACGTCAAGCAGGACATGAAGATCGAGCTGCCGGAAGAAGTGTTCGGCATCAAGAAGTGGGACTGTGAAGTTATCTCCAACGATAACAAGGCCACCTTCATCAAGGAACTCAAGCTGAAGATCCCCAACGGCGAAAGCGTGCCTTTCCGTGCCGGTGGTTACATTCAGATTGAAGCGCCGCCCCACCACGTCAAGTACAAGGACTTCGACGTGCCCGAGGAGTACCGGGAAGACTGGGACAAGTTCAAGATCTTCGATCTGGAGTCCAAGGTAGACGAGGAAACCATTCGCGCCTACTCCATGGCCAACTACCCGGAAGAAGAAGGCATCATCATGCTGAACGTGCGGATCGCCACTCCGCCGCCCAGCAAGTGGACTGCCCCTCCCGGCAAGATGTCTTCCTACATCTGGTCCCTGAAGCCCGGCGACAAGGCCACCATTTCCGGTCCCTTCGGTGAGTTCTTCGCCAAGGAAACCGACGCCGAAATGGTGTTCATTGGCGGTGGTGCCGGCATGGCGCCGATGCGTTCGCACATCTTTGACCAGCTCAAGCGCCTGAACTCCAAGCGCAAGATCAGCTTCTGGTACGGTGCCCGCTCCAAGCGTGAAATGTTCTACGTGGAAGACTTTGACGGCCTGCAGGAGCAGTTCGACAACTTCCAGTGGCATGTGGCCCTCAGCGATCCCCAGCCCGATGACAACTGGGACGGTTACACCGGCTTCATTCACAACGTACTGTTCGAAAACTACCTGCGCGACCACGAAGCGCCGGAAGATTGCGAATACTACATGTGCGGACCGCCCGTGATGAACGCCGCCGTGATCAACATGCTCAAGAACCTGGGTGTGGAAGATGACAACATCCTGCTGGATGACTTTGGTGGTTAATCACTGATGATGTCTCGACTAAGTAACTGGCTGGCCCCCTTGGGGCTGGCCTTTTTATTGGCGGCCTGCCAGCCGGCGAACGACGCCGCGCCCCAGTTGCACCTGACCGGCGACACCATGGGCACCTACTACTCGGTAAAGATAGTGGGGGCCGAGGACAGCCGGCGTGATGCACTGCAGGCGGAAATCGACCGCCGGCTGGAGTTGGTCAACGATCAGATGTCCACCTACCGGGAAGCCTCGGAGCTGAGCCGGTTCAACCGGTACGACGGCAGTGCGCCCTTTGCGGTGTCGGCCGATACCGCCCGGGTAGTGACGGCGGCCCTGCAACTGGGGCGGCTCAGCAACGGCGCTCTGGACGTGACCGTGGGCCCGCTGGTGAACCTGTGGGGCTTTGGCCCCGATGCCAGACCGACCGAGATCCCCAGTGACGAACGGCTGGCGGAGGTCAAGTCGCAAACCGGGCTTGAGCACCTGAGTGTGCAGACCCGGGCCGAGGGGGAGTTTCTGCAAAAAGCCCTGCCGGGTTTGTATGTGGATCTGTCGTCCATCGCCAAGGGCTACGGGGTGGATGTGGTGTCGGAATATCTCTCCGAGCAGGGGCTGACCAACCACCTGGTGGAAATCGGGGGCGAAGTGAGAACCAGCGGCCTGAATGCCCACGGCCAGGACTGGCGCATTGCGGTGGAAAAACCCGGCCCCGGTGAAGGCGTGGTGCAGCAGGTGGTGGCGCTGGCCAACACCAGCGTGGCCACCTCGGGGGATTACCGTAATTACTACGAGCTCGACGGCAAACGGTTGTCCCATACCCTGGATCCGGCCACCGGCAGGCCCATTACCCACCGGCTGGCGTCGGTGACAGTGATCCACCCATCCTGTATGATGGCAGACGGCCTGGCCACGGCGCTGACGGTGATGGGAACGGAGCAGGCACTGGCGTTTGCCGAGCGGCAGGGGCTGGCGGTCTATCTGCTCACCAAGACGGATGACGGTTTCAGGGTGGATATGTCCAGCGCCTTCGAGAAGTATCTAAGAGGTTGATATGCTGTATTTTCTGATTACCTTCGGAGTCTTTGCCCTGGTGATTGCCGCCATGGCCATCGGCTACATCATTCAGCGCAAGACCATTTCCGGTTCCTGCGGTGGCCTGGGTGGCATTGGCGTGGAAAAAGCCTGTGACTGCCCGGATCCTTGCGACAACCGCAAAAAGAAAATGGCCAAGGAAGAAGCCCGCCGCAAGATGCTGGAAGAAAACCGCATCATTTGAAATCAGGGACTAGGGATTGGGGATTAGGGATTAGGGGAGCTGTTTTCCAGTCCCGAGTCCCTATTCCCCAATCCCTGATTTTGTTTTATGCGCAAAATCATTCATGTGGACATGGACTGCTTCTTTGCTGCGGTGGAGATGCGGGACCATCCCGAGTGGCGGACTATTCCCCTGGCCATCGGCGGCAGTGCCAGCCGGCGCGGGGTGATTGCCACCTGCAACTACCCGGCCCGGGCCTATGGCGTGCGCTCGGCCATGCCCAGCCACCAGGCCTTGCGATTGTGCCCGGAACTGCGGTTAATTTCCGGTAACATGGCGGAATACAAGCGGGTCTCCCAGCAGATCCGCGCCATCTTTCACCGCTATACCGATCTGGTGGAGCCCCTTTCCCTCGACGAAGCCTACCTGGACGTGACCGGCAGCCCGCTGTTTGGCGGCAGTGCCACCCTGATTGCCGACGACATTCGCCGGGCCATTCGCGATGAACTGCAACTGACCGCCTCGGCGGGCGTGGCGCCCAACAAGTTTCTGGCCAAAATTGCCTCGGAAGAGAACAAGCCCGATGGCCTCTTTGTGCTGCCGCCGGCGGCGGTGGCGGACTACGTCAGCGGACTGGCGCTCGGCAAGATCCCCGGTGTGGGCCAGAAAACCGCGGAAAAGCTCGCCGCCATGGGCCTGGAAACCTGCGCCCAGGCGGTGGCGGCGGGAGAAGCGCTGCTGGTGCGCCGGTTTGGCAAATTTGGTCATTTGCTGTGGCAGCGGGCCCAGGGGATTGACGAGCGGCCGGTGCAGACCGAGCGGGTGCGCAAGTCGGTGGGGGTGGAAACCACCCTGGCCACCGATCTTCATGCTCCAGAGCAGGGGGCCGAGGTGTTGCAACGGCTCTGGCCCGAACTGTTGCGCCGGCTGGACGGGCGGGCCATTCGCGGCCTGTGCATCAAGCTCAAGTTCGCGGATTTCGAGCAGACCACGCTGTCACGGCGCACCACGGTGCTTGAACTCGATTCGGCGCTGAAACTGTGTGAACAAGCCTGGGAACGTGCCGGAGACAGGGGCGTGCGCTTGGTGGGAATGAGCGTGGAGCTGGCCGACGAAAGGCAGGGCGCCCAGCTGGGGTTGTTCTGAATGTGCGGTGAATAGTGATTTGGGAGCAGGGGTTGGTAGCTGCCGCTTTAGCCGGCAGAGCCCGTGTAGCGGGCTTTGAGTGTATCATCGTCTGTAAGCTTGCGCCGGCTAAAGCGGCGCCTACAATGTCTCACTCCCCCGATTCCCCATTCCCTTTCACTTCAGATGATCCTCTTCCACAAACCAGCCCTGGTTGCTTTGGGGCGTGGCCGGGGGCGGAGACGAGGGCGCCACCACCGCCGGCCCGGTGGACGTGGTGCCGGCCGGCGGGTAGCCCGGCTCCAGGGCCGGCGCATCGCGGCCGTCATCCGGGTGGGCGGCGGCCGGCCGGGACGGCGGTGTGCGGTGATCCTGCTGAATGCCGGGAGCCAGCTTGCGGGTTTCATCCAGCAGCTCGCGACCGAAGTCGACCGCCCGGCTGAGAATATTGTCGGCCAGGGCCGGGGTGGCCACCAGCGCCGCCAGCAGTAACCAGGATTTTGCTTTCATCACGCACACCTCCATAACGATACCGGCCGAATAATAAGCGAAAACTCAACGTCTGCCTATGCTCCGCCAGCCGCCGTTTGTCGTCAGCTGACGCGCACCGGGATCTGCTCCAGCACCCGCACCAGCAACTGCCAGAAGCGCTCGACCGCCTCGATACTGACCCGTTCATCCGGGGAATGGGCGCCCTGAATGGTCGGGCCGAACGATACCATGTCCCAGTGAGGATAGGCGCGTTTGAACAGGCCGCACTCCAGCCCGGCATGGATCACCTTGACCGCCGGCAGGCTGCCAAACACTCGGCGGTGGGTGTCGAGCACCAGCCCCAGCACCGGCGAGTCCGGATCGGGCTGCCAGCCCGGGTAGGCACCATCGAATTGCACTCGGGCCCCGGCCAGCTCAAACACCGCCGCGGTCATGGCCGCCACCCGGTCCCGGCCGGCATCGTCCAGGGAGCGGATCAGGCATTGCACATGCACATGATCATCGCGGGTTTCAATAACCCCCAGGTTGGTGGAGGTCTGCACCACACTGGCCATGGTGCGGCTCATGGCCATGACGCCGTGGGGGCAGGCCAGCAGGGCGCGCACCAGCTTTTGCTGCATGGTCGCGCTCATCACTCGGGAAGGCCGCTCGGCGGTATTCAGCGCCAGCCGAATCGTATCGTCCACACCGGCAAACTCTAGCGCATAGTGCTGCCGATACTGCTCGAGCAGGGCGGGCAGGCGTTCCACCTCGGCATCGGGCACCAGCAGCAGCGCCGCGGCTTCCCGGGCGATGGCGTTGCGCAGGGTGCCGCCATTGAGGCTGGCCAGCCGGGCCTGGCTGTGGCTGGTGAGGGCATGAAGCAGCTCCGCCAGCAGCTTGGTGGCACTGGCCCGGCCTTGATGAATATTGATGCCGGAATGGCCACCGCGCAGGCCGGTAAGGGACAGCCTGAACGGCTGATAACCGGCGGGGACAGGCTCGGTCTCAAGGGGCAGGGTGACATTGGCATCCACCCCGCCGGCGCAGCCCATGTAGACATCGCCGTCCTGCTCGGAGTCGGTATTGAGCAGTATGTCCCCTGCAAGCAGGCCGGGTTGCAGGCCAAAGGCGCCGGTCATGCCGCTTTCCTCGTCCACGGTGAGCAGCACTTCCAGCGGGCCGTGTCTGAGCGTGTTGTCGGCCAGCACCGCCAGGCAGGCGGCCATGCCGATGCCGTTGTCGGCCCCCAGGGTGGTGCCGGTGGCACAGACCCAGTCGCCGTCGATGCGCGGACGAATGGGATCCTGAGTAAAGTCGTGAGCCGTATCGGCATTGGCCTGGGGCACCATGTCGAGGTGGGCCTGCAGCACCACGCCCCGGCGGTGTTCCATGCCGGGGCTGGCGGGCTTTTTGATGATCAGGTTGCCGGTGTCGTCCTGAACCACGGCCAGGCCCCGCTCACCGGCCCAGTCGGCTATCCAGCGGCGCAGCGCCGCCTCGTGGCCCGACGGGTGGGGAATGCTGCAGATGGTGTCGAAAAAGCCCCACAGGGAAGCGGGGGCCAGGGTGCGAATGGAGGTCATGGTATCACCGGCAAAGAGAGACAATGTAGTAAGCTTACCGCGCTCTTGCCGGTGTTATCCATGGTGTCCGGCAAAACCCGGTCAGGCCTTGAAGCCGTTGACCTCGGCCGCCAGCCGCTGGCCCAGGCTGAACAGGGCCTCACCGGCGCTGTCGGTTTCCTGGGTTTTGTTGCGCACCTCGTCCGCCAGCTCGCTCAGGCGGGTGAGGTTGCGGCTCATTTCTTCCGTGGTCTGGCGCTGTTGCTCGGCGGCGGTGGCGATCTGGTTGTTCATGTCGTTAATCAGCGTCATGCGTTCGGTAATGGTGGCCAGGGCCTCGCCCGCCAGGACCGCGCTGCCCTGGGTCTCTTCGGCTCGCTGCATCAGGGTATGCATTCGGGTAACGGTGTCGTCCGATTCCTGCTGCAGCCCGTGAATGATCTGCTCAATTTCGTTGGTGGAGCTTTGGGTGCGGGTCGCCAGCTCGCGCACCTCGTCGGCCACCACCGCAAAGCCCCGGCCCTGTTCGCCGGCCCGGGCCGCTTCAATGGCGGCATTGAGCGCCAGCAGGTTGGTCTGCTCGGCAATGGTGCGGATCACCTCCAGTACGGTCCCAATGGTCTGGGTGCGCTCGGCCAGCGCACCCAGCCGTTGCTGGGCCTGGCCCAGCTCTGCCACCAGCGCCGAGGAGTGGGCACAGGTGTCGGCCACCTGTTGCGAGCCCTGGGCGGCGGCCCGGGCCGAGTCCTCGCTGGCGGTGGCGGCCTGCTCGGCGGAGCGGGCCACCTCACTGCTGGTGGCCAGCATTTCCTGCATGGCGGTGGCCACCTGCTCGGTTTCCTCCGACTGTTGCTCCGAGACGCCACGGTTGTGGCGAACAATGTCCGACAGCCGGCTCGAGGCCTGGCTGACTTCCTGGCTGATGGGGGAGAGTTTGCGCACGGTGTCACTCAGCCGTGAGCAGAACTGATTGAAGCTCTGGCTGAGCTGGGTGATCTCGTCCCGGCCGGTTTCGTCCAGCCGGCGGCGCAGATCCGCCTCGCCATGGGAAATGTCCCGCAGGGCGCGCACGGTCTGGCTCACCGGTTGCAGTATGCTGCGAATAAGAATAATCGCCACCAGCACCGCCAGGGCGCCAAGGCCCAGCATCATGGTCAGCACCTTGCCGGCCAGGGCCAGCAGCTGGGTTTCCACGTCGTCGATGTAGATGCCGGTGCCGATGATCCAGCCCCAGGGCTGGAACAGCTCCACATAGGACACCTTTTCCACCGGGGCGTCGTGCTCGGGCTTGGGCCAGAGATAATGCACAAAGCCTTTGCCGGCCTGCTCCACCTGGCGCACCATTTCCACGAACAGCCGCTTGCCATCGGGATCCGCAAAGCCACTCAGATCGCTGCCGTTGAGCTCCGGCTTCATGGGATGCAGTATCATGCGCGGGTGATGATCGTTGATCCAGAAATAGTCGTTGTCGCCGTAGCGCAGGGTGGCAATGGCCGTCATGGCCTGCTCCCGGGCCTGGGATTCGGACAGCTGGCCGCGTTGCTGCAGACTGTGGTAGTGGCCGGCCAGGCTCACCACCGACTGTACCTGGCGCATGGCCTGCACCCGTTTTTCTTCCACCAGCCCCTGGTAAAAGAACCACAGCATCAGCAGGGTGACGCCGAGAATGCCCAGCGACAGCAGCAGCAGGTTGAGATAAAGCCGTTTGGCAATGGTAAGGGAGCGAAGCCAGTTCACATTGACGTCCTTATTCTGATGTGGCAAATCCGTGCCCGAGTCATTCTAGCGGGGGAGTCATCACATTGGGGCCGGCGGCAAGGCAAAAACGGGATCTGGTCGACTGCAACTTTAGTCTAAGCCGGTGGAGTGACGGCCCGGCAAGAAAAAGTTGTAACGCTGGTCAAGAATGGGCGCGATCTCTATAATGCGCCCATTGTTTGCCCGGGGGTCCGTTACGGCGGGGCCGTGGGCGGCTATTCTGTTTTAAAGCCAACACCCAAAGGTTCTTGCTATGTCCAACAAATTCGTCGTCACCTGGGACTTGTTTCAGCGCGAAGCGCGCAAGCTGGCCGCCCGTCAGCTGCCCGCCAGCCAGTGGAAAGGTATCATCGCCGTCAGCCGTGGTGGCCTGGTACCCGCCGCCATTCTGGCCCGCGAACTGGGCATCCGCCATGTGGATACCCTTTGCATTTCCAGCTACGACCACAACCAGCAGCGGGATGATCTGCAGGTGCTGAAACAGGTGTCCGGCGATGGTGAAGGCTTTCTGATCGTCGACGATCTGGTGGACACCGGCAACACCGCCCGCGTGATCCGCGAACTCTACCCCAGGGCCAAATTCATTACCGTGTTCGCCAAGCCCAAGGGCGAGCCGCTGGTGGACGACTTTGAAGTGCCTGTGGGCCAGGACACCTGGATTGAACAGCCCTGGGACATGAGCGTGACCTTTGTGCCGCCCCTGTGCGAGCAGGACCAGGCGTGATAAAAAGGCTCTTCGGAGCCTTTTTTACGTTTTAACGCCGGAGCCTTCATGACAAGCCAGCAAAGCAATCTCAGCGAGCGGCTGTTTTCTCCCGTTCAGCACGCCTCGGAAACCTCCACCATCGCCTTTGCCGGTCGCCGCTCTCCCGGCACGCAGGAGCCGGCTCCCTTTGTGGACGGCGCCGATCTGCCCGGCTTCTACCGCCTGCAAAAACGCGCCTTCTGGCACTGGCTGGGAGTCGACAGCATCGAGATTGAGGCCACCCTGGCACGCATGGCGGCGGCGCCGGGGCCCCGCAGTGTGGACGGCTGGCTGGATACCGTGGCCGAATACCGGCCCGGCAACTGGGTGTTTGAATGGAGCCGGCTGGGCGCCGAGGCGCAGCAGCGGGCCCGCCAAGCCGGCACCCCCGAGCAGGCCCGGCAGCAGTTTCTGGCGGCGGCCCGCTACTTTGCCCTGGCCAGCTACCCACACCTGAAGGGCGACCGGCTGGCGCTGCAGGCCCAGTTGCTGGCCAATCAGGCCTACCGGGAAGCGGGCCGGCTGTTGCCGGTGCCGCTGAAGGAGTTGCGCATTCCCTTTAATGGCAAGGAGGTGCAGGGGTATCTGCACCTGCCCACCAACGACCTGCCGCTGCCGCTGGTGATGGTCAGCGGCAGCCTCGACAGCCTGCAGCTTGATTTCTGGCGTTTTTACGAGCGTTATCTGGCCCCGGCCGGCATCGCCATGCTGACCGTCGACATGCCCGGCGTAGGGTATTCCGCCCACTGGCCGCTGGTGCAGGACAGCAGCCGGCTGCATCAGGCGGTGCTGCATTATGTGCCGAACATTCCCTGGGTGGACGAACGCCGGGTAGCCATGCTGGGGGTACGCATGGGGGGCAATGTGGCCGCCCGGCTGGCCAGCCTGGAGCCGTTCCGGCTGCGGGCTGCGGTCAGCATTGCCGGCGCCGCCAACCTGTTTTTCAGCGAACGGGATCGCTTCATGCGGGCCCCGGCCATGCTGAGAGACAGCATCGCCAATCGCCTGGGCATGAAAAGCAACGACTGGGAAGGGGTCTTTCAGCACTGCCGCGGCTTGTCCCTGAAGACGCAAGGATTGCTGGCACGCAAAACCCCGGTGCCCCTGCTCAGCATTGGCCACCGCCACGACTTTTTGTGTCCCGAGCCCGAGATCCAGGCCCTGGCCGCCGCCAGCCGCAGCGGCGAGGCGCTGGTGCTCGACCGGCTGCCGCTGCTACAGGTCTATGAGGCGGCGCTGGCCCGGACCCGGGACTGGCTGCTGCATCATCTTTAACGCCAGGCCGGGAGCGGGTGGGCGATTTTTCATCATCGAGGGCGGCCAACCTTTATTATTGGGTGAAAAAGGGTTACATATAGGCCAGTTACCAGGGAGGTGGTTATGAGTGCTGAAAAGGTGAGTCATCAGAAGCTGTTGCGCGTGTTTACGGCCATTGGCCCCTATCTGCGCAGCGAGCAGTCAACGGAGCAGGGCTATTTTTTTGATTGTCTGGCGGTCTGTGCCAGTGCCAAGGTGGCGCCGGAAAAACGCGAATTCTGGGGCTGGTGGCTGGAATTGTCGCCCCGGGGCGAGCAGCGTTTCCAGTTTCACTACCGGCTGGGCTATTACGATGGCGAAGGCCGCTGGCAGGAGCGGGACATTCCCCGCAAGCATGAAGATGAAGTGGCCCGTACCCTGCGCGATTTTTACGACAAGCTCGCCAGCTGCCTTGATGAACTCTCCCTCAGTGCCGGCCCGGCACCGGAGCTTGGCGACAAGCACCTGTTGAGCCCCGCCTGATTTCCGGCGGCCCCAGTGGCCGCAAGAAATGTTTTCTTTTTAGATGATGATTGCCGGCACCATGCCGGCATTGCTGTGTTGTAAAGGAGCCGCAGGGCGTTCGATGAAAGGCAAAACCATTGTTGTAAAACTGGGTACCAGTGTGCTCACCGGCGGCACCCGCCATCTCGACAAGGCGCACATGGTGGAGCTAGTCCGCCAGTGCGCCAGCCTGCACCGGGCCGGGCACCGCATTATTGTGGTGACCTCGGCGGCCATTGCCGCCGGACGCGAGCACCTGGGCTTTCCTACGCTGGCCGGCACCATGGCCAACAAGCAGATGCTGGCGGCGGTGGGGCAGACCCAGCTGATCCAGACCTGGCAGTCGCTGTTCAACATCTATGGCCTGCACGTGGGCCAGCTGCTGCTGACCCGGGCCGATCTGGAAGACAGAGAGCGCTACCTTAACGCTCGGGACAGCCTGCGCGCCCTGCTGGATCACCGCATCATTCCGGTGATCAATGAAAATGACGCCGTCGCCACCAACGAAATCAAGGTGGGAGACAACGACAATCTCTCGGCCCGGGCCGCCATTCTGGCCGAGGCCGATCTGCTGATCCTGCTGACCGATCAGCGCGGCCTGTTTACCGCCGACCCGCGCAACAACCCCGATGCCCAGCTGATCGAGGAAGTGCAGACCATCGACGACACCCTGCGCAAACTGGCCGGCGGCAGCGTCAGCGGCCTGGGCACCGGCGGCATGGCCACCAAGCTGCAGGCCGCCGACGTGGCCCGCCGGGCCGGGGTGGACGTGGTGATCGCCACCGGCCAGATCCCGGAAGTGGTGGGCCGGCTGGCGGCCGGCGACCGGGTGGGCACCCGGTTTCCGGCCCTGGCCACCCCGCTGGAAAGCCGCAAGCGCTGGATCCTGGCCGGGCCGCCGCCCCACGGTGAAATTCACGTCGACGCCGGCGCGGTGAGCGCGGTGATGGACAAGGGCTCCAGCCTGCTGCCCAAAGGCATAGTGAAGGTGGAAGGGCGTTTTCGCCGGGGCGAGGCGGTGCGCATCGTCAACCCCGACGGCCGGGAGCTGGCCCGGGGCATCTGCCGCTACGACGCGCAGGATCTGCAACGCATTAAAGGACAACACTCAGACCAGATTGAAACCCTGCTGGGCTATGGCTACGGCAGCGTCGCCATTCATCGCGACGATCTGGTGCTTTTGTAGGAGATAACATGGACTTACAACACATGGGCCGCGCCGCCCGCGAAGCTTCTTACCTGCTGGCCGAGGCCAGCACCAAGACCAAAAATGCCGCATTGGTGGCCATGGCCGACGCCCTGGAAGAGCACGCCGACGCCATTCTGGCCGCCAATGCGCAGGATCTGGACGCCGCCCGGGAAAACGGCATCGGGGAGGCCATGCTCGACCGGCTGATGCTCAACCCCGCGCGGCTCAAGGCCATTGCCGACGATGTGCGCAATGTGGTGCGGCTGCCGGATCCGGTGGGCGCCGAGCTGGAATCCCGGGTGCTGGAAAACGGCATGCGGCTGTCCCGCCGCCGGGTGCCGCTGGGGGTGGTGGGGGTGATCTACGAGGCCCGTCCCAATGTCACCATCGACATTGCCGCCCTGTGCCTGAAAACCGGTAACGCCAGCATATTGCGCGGCGGCCGGGAAACCTTTCACACCAACCAGGAGCTGGTGAAAGTCATTCGCCAGGCCCTGGCCGCCTGCTCGCTGCCCGAGTCTTGCGTGCAGTACATCGGCGAGCCGGGCCGGGAGTGGGTAAGCGGTCTGCTCAAGCTGGATCAGTACGTGGACATGATCATTCCCCGCGGCGGTCCCGGTCTGCACCAGTTGTGCAAAGAGCAGGCCACCATTCCGGTGATCATCGGCGGTTTTGGCATCAGCCACACCTATGTGGACGACAGCGCCGATCTGACCCGGGCCATTGAGGTGATCGACAATGCCAAGACCCACAGGCCCAGTGCCTGCAATGCCCTCGACACCCTGCTTGTGCACGAGGCGGTGGCGGCCGAGCTGCTGCCTGCCCTGAGCACCCGCATGGCCGACAAGGGCGTGAGCCTGGTGGCCTGTGCCCAATCGCTGCCGCTGCTGCAGTCCGGTTCGGCCACCGTGCGCGCCGCCGGCGACAACGACTTCGACACCGAGTGGCTGAGCCTGACCCTAGGGGTCAAGCTGGTGAGCGGTGTGGAGGCGGCACTGGCCCACCTGCGCCAGTTCAATGCCAGCCACTCCGATGCCATTCTCACCAACAGCCTGGCCAGTGCCGAGCGGTTTGTGAACGGTGCGCCCTCGGCGGCGGTCTATGTCAATGCCTCCACCCGTTTTACCGATGGTGCCCAGTTTGGCCTGGGGGCCGAGGTGGCGGTGTCGACCCAGAAGCTGCACGCCCGGGGCCCCATGGGGCTGGAAGAGCTGACCAGCTACAAATGGGTAGGCCAGGCGGATTACCTGATCCGCCAGTAAGCGCCGGGCCCGCTGGGGCCCCGCTTTGTTGTTGCGAGGGGAGAGGAGTATTATGCCGTCCAAGTTGCTGGATGCCCTGTTGCTGGCGATGCCCTTGTCGCCCACGCTGGAGTCCTGGCGTCAGCACCTGATCAACCACCTCAACTACCCGGTACAGGGGGCCCAGAGCCTGTTTATCGGCGATCCTGTGCTGGTGATAGTGTCGTTCCAGCCAGACCGGGCCGAGGTGCTGCTGCCGTCCATGGAGTGGCGTCACCATGATATGCAGACCACCAAACCCAGCTCACGGGGCGTGGTGGATGAGCGCAGCGGCAGTCTGGAGCAGTTGCTGGCGCTGGTGGATGAGTGCATCGCGTTGCGGCTGAAGTCGTTTCACGAATGCAGCCGCTGTGGCAAACGCTGTGCCCCCGAGGCGCTGGGATCCCTGATGGGCGAGCCCACCTGCCGGGACTGCCTCAAGGGCCGGCGGGTGCTTTTCTGAAAAAGAAGTGAATAGGGATTGGTGAATAGGGAATCGTATCCCTAGTCCCCGATCCGAACCAGCCAGCGCCGAAGCAGCATGCCCGGCAGGGTGGTAAAACCGGTAGTGGCCAGTTTCAGCTCGCCCTGGTGCACCACCATCAGGGTGGGGGTGACGCCAATGCCCAGGCGGCGCGCCAGCCGGTTGTCCGCATCATTAATCACCTCAAAGTCATGGCCCTTGCCGGCCATATAGGCTGCGACCTTTTGGTCGCTGCCCGAGGCGATGGCAATGCTCATCACAGTGCCCGGCACCAGGTTGACCATGGGGGATACCAGCCGGCACACGCCGCACCAGCTGGCCCACACATAAAGCAGCACCGGCTCCTGCCGGCTTTGGGCCGCCAGATCCACGGTGTTGCCGTCCAGGGTGGTCAGGGTGCCCAGCACCTCGGCCGAGGCGGGCAGATCCCGGCTGCGCCACAGATCCACCGCCGTCATCACCATGAACATCAGCAGGGCATAGCCCAGCAGCCGTTTCAGCCGGCTCATCGAGCCGCCTCCAGTGCCGACATCACCCGCTCCGTGGTCAGCAGGACTTCCAGCGCCTGGCCATCGGGGGAGCCCGGGCCGAACACCTGATTAAAGGGAATGCCGGCCCGGCCGTGGGCACGCAGGTAGTCGGTGATGGCCGGATTGGGCCGGGTCCAGTCGCCCTGCATCAGCACCACGTCATTCTGGCTGAGCGCGTCGTAGACCGGATCCCGCTGAATAACGCCAATCTTGTTGGCCTGGCAGGTAATGCACCAGTCGGCGGTGATGTCCACGAACACCCGCTTGCCGGCGGCCACTTCCCGTTCGATGCGGGGAATGTCCAGAGGCTGCCAGGCCAGCGCCGGATTGGCCGGGCTGACCCAGCGCTCCTGGGTCAGCAGGGCCACGCCGCCGAGCACGGCACCCGCCAGGCTGATGCCGGCCAGGCCAAACAGCAGGGCCTGAACGCCATGGCGGCGCAACAGCGACCACAGCGGCAGTACCACCAGCAGGGCACCCAGCAACAGGCTGAGGGGCGTTCCCAGGGTAGGCGTGAGCAGCGACAGCAGCCACAGGCTGGTGGCCAGCAACATCAGGCCAAACAGCCATTTGACCTTGACCATCCAGGGGCCGGGTTTGGGCATCAGGCGCACAAAGCCCGGAAAAGCCGCCAGCAGCAGCCAGGGTAGGGCCATACCCAGCCCCAGGCCGGTAAAGATGGCGATCAGCACCAGCGGCGACGACGCCAGCGCCGCCGCCACCGCCGTGCCCAGAAAGGGCGCGCTGCAGGGAGTGGCCAGCAGGGTGGCGAACATGCCCTGCATCAGGTGGCTGCCGCCGCCACCGGGGCCCGTGGCCAGCCAGGTGCTGAGTCGGCTGGGCAGGTGAATTTCAAACAGCCCGAACAGGTTGAGGGAGAACAGCGCGGTGACCGCCAGCATAAAGCCGATAAAGCCCGGTTGCTGGAACTGAATGCCCCAGCCCAGCTGCGCGCCGGACCAGGTCAGCACCAGCATGAAGGCCGCCAGTCCCCAGAACGACAGCATGATGCCGGCGGCGGAGAGCAGCAGCGGGCGGCGCACTTCGGCCCGGCTGCGTTGGCCCAGCAACAGGCTGTTGAGCTTGAGTCCCAGCACCGGCAGCACGCAGGGCATGACGTTGAGGATCAGCCCGCCCAGCAGGGCGTAGCCCAGTGCCAACCACAGGCCGGCCTGGGCGTGGCCGGTGGCCGGCAGCGCGCCCCGGGCGACGGTGACGGTGAGCTCTTCGGCCAGGTTGGCGTCGGCCACGGTCACGGTAAGGGGAGCGCCGTCGAGGTTGAGTTCGGGATCCCAGCTGTTGACGTTAAAGCGGGCCTCCAGTCGCTCGCCATTGACGCTGAGCACCGGCTGGCTGAACACGGCGGTGTCGGTATCGTCGATAAAAACGACCGGGTCACGCCAGCCAGCGGAATGGTGCAGTTCCACCGAGACCCGCTCCCGGCCGGCATCCCAGCGGCCGTCACCGGCCTGCACGCGAGAGGCTGGGCGGGGCACTCGGGACAGGGCCTGCTGAAAGTCATGGTTGGTGGTTTCATTCAGTGCCAGACTCGGGTCGAGGGGCAGCGACAGGGCGTATTCGGTGAGCACACAGATGGTGGTGCAGCTCGGCAGGGTCAGGGTGGCGTTCAGCACCGCCGGCTCACCGGCATTGGCCGGGGTGATCAGCAGCGGAAAGTTCACATCCTGCTGGTAGCCCTGGGTTTCTATGCCCAGCAGGTGAAAACGTTCGGGCAGGGGCCAGCGCCAGTCCAGCCCGGCGATGTTGGTCGAGTCCTGCCACTCCAGGCGGGGGGCGATGCCGCCCTCGCCGGGGGAGCGCCAGTAGGTTTTCCAGTCGTCGGCCAGCTTGACCTGCAGCAGGGCCGCATACTGGCCGTTGGCGCTATCGAGCGGGCCATTCTGCACCAGCCGCACCTGCACTGGCGGGTGGTCGGGCGCCTGCAGCCAGCCGGTGTCGGCGGCCTGGGCGGTGAGGCTGGCAAGCAGCAGTAAACACAATGAAAAAAGTCGGTACACGTTGAATTCTCCGGTCATCAAAGCCAAGCATAAGGGGAGTGGGCCTTGACTGTCATTCCCGGAATACGCACAGCACCAGGTGACGCCGGTATTCGGGGACCGGCTCGGGAGGTGGAATGGGTTGCCGGCCATGGCGGCGCGCCGGGGTCAGCCACCAGCTCAGCAGGGCGAACAGGCCCAGCAGCAGGCTGTCGGGATGATCCCAGAAGTGGGTCAGCAACTGCTCCGACAGCGAGCAGCCTTCACCGTCGGTCTGGCCGACGGCGTCGTGGGATTGTTCCAGGTGGGCCTGCTGAGCGCAGTGGTGCAGCAGGCCGATGCGCTGGCCCAGGCAGAGCACGCCCACCAGCAGCACCAGCGCCATGGCCAGTTGCGCCCGGCTCAGCCCAGCGCCAGCCACAGGGCGACTCCCAGCATCAGGCTGCCGGCAATGCGGTTCATCAGCTGTACCTTGCCCTTTTGCTGCAGTACCCGGCTTAAGGTGCGGCCGCCGCTGGCATACAGCAGCAGGCAGATGAACTCCAGAGTCAGAATAATCGACACCAGGGTCACCAGCTGGCCGGCCAGCGGTGCCTGATTATCGATAAAGGGCGGCAGCAGGGCGATGAAAAAGGCCCAGCCCTTGGGGTTGGCAATGGCGGTGACAAAGCCCTGACTGACCAGGGAGGCGGCGGGAATATGGCGCGGACCGACATCCACCGGGTTGAGGGCCAGCTTACCCCGGGAGCGCCACAGCTGAAGCCCAAGCCAGGCCAGATAGAGGCCGCCGCCGTATTTGAGCAGCAAAAACAGCTGGGGATATTGCAGCATCAGCGCGGCCACGCCAATCACCGCCAGGCAGGCCACCAGACCCACGCCGGCCAGCTCCCCCAGCATCATCCACAGGGCGCGCTTTACCCCCACCGTCATGCCCAGGGAAAGGGCCAGGGTCATGCACATGCCGGGGGTTACCGACACAAAGAAAAAGGTGGGCACAAACACCATTAAAACCGCCGCGTTAATAGGTCACCTTCCTGACAATAGGGCTATGGTTTAACACAATGTGCGTCATTGTAGGCTAGGTGCCGCATATTAAGCCAGCGTCGGGTGTGGTGGTCGCATCAGTCGCCGAAGCGGGGGCTCAGCACCAGCCGGCCGGGGACGATGTCCAGGGCCACGGGCACGTTTTTTACCCAGCGGTAGCGGCTATCGTCCAGCCGGTACACCGGCTGGTTTTCCAGCACGGCGCGCACCAGCTGCATCATGCCCGCCGAGGCGGCGGCCACGTCGCCCTGGTAGCCAAAGGCGTTGACCTGGCTTTTGAGCAGGGCGAGATCCCGAATAAAGATGGCATTTTTCTGCCGGTCGTACACCGGGCGGCCTTCAAGCTGCAAATCCAGGGCGGCGGGAAAACGGGCGATCAGGGCGTTGATGGCGGTTTCACCGCGAATGTCGAGGCGCACCACCTCGCGGCTGTCGGGGCCAATGGTGAGATCCAGGTTGTCGATGCGGGTTTCCACCAGCCCCTGGGTAAAGCGGGGCGCCTGCTCTTCCAGCTGGGTGTAGAGTGCCTTTTCCAGCTCGCTTTCGGAGACGCTGTACTGGCTGAAACTGGCGCAGGCGCTCAGCAGCAGCGCACTCAGGGCAAGGGTAAGGGTTCTGAACATGGTGTACCTCTGTTTGAAGGAAAGACGTAAGATGTGAGAGGTAAGAAGACAAAGCAAATCCTCACACCACGTCTTACATCTCACGTCATACGTTTTTACGTCTCACCGCAGCAGCCGATCAAGCTGGTTGGCAAAGGCCTGGCGGTCGGCCTGGCTGAGAGTCGGCGGGCCACCGGTCTGCACGCCGCTGGCACGCAGGGTGTCCATAAAATCGCGCATGGTCAGTTTGGCGCGAATGGTGCCCTTGTCAAAGCGCTCACCCCGGGGGCTGAGCACCTCGGCGCCCTTGTCCAGGGCCTCGGCGGCCAGGGGAATATCGGCGGTGATCAGCAGATCGCCGGGCTCGAGGCGCTGCACGATTTCGTTGTCGGCCACGTCAAAACCTTTCGCAACTTGCAACTGGCGCACCAGCTTTGAGGCCGGTACCGGCAACACATGGTTGGCCACCAGAATAAGCGGGGTGCCGGTGCGTTCGGCGGCACGCAGCAGGATCTCCCGGATCACCTTGGGGCAGGCATCGGCGTCGACCCAGATCTGCATCAGTTGCGCCGCCCCAGCGACTTTTTGCGATCCAGAGCGTCTTTCAGCTCATAAGGCTCCACCACCACCCCGGTTTCGTCGGCGGTGGGAAAGACCGCCACCAGCAGCTCGTCGTCGGTCATGCCGGGTACCCAGCGCTTGAGCCACACGTTGAGGCTGATGGCCTCGGGAGTGCAGTCTTTCCAGTCGCCTACGGCCCAGTCTTTGGCGTAGTCGGCATGGGGCCACACCGGAATGCAGTCTTCGTCATCGTCGGTGGTCAGCATCATGCAGCCGTGCTCGTCGGTGAGGATCCAGATTTCTTCCTGCTCGCATACCCGGTTGACGAAGTGGTTGAAGCGCTCGTCATCGCCGAGGGCGAGCACGGTGGCTTTGTCTTGTTCTGTGAGGGAGTAACTCATGCCAATTCTCGCTAAGGGAAATGTGACGCATGTTCACATTGCCGGGCCGGTCTTGTCCAGCTTCGCCTTGCCAAAGCGGCTCCAGGCCCGCTCGTGAAAGAAGTAGGCGACGGTATTGATCATGGGCTCGACCAGCGCGATCAGACCGCCTACCAGCAGGCTGCCGGAGATCAGCCAGGCCACGGTCAGGGCCACGGTAAAATGGACCAAGGCAAAGGTAAGAGTCTTGTACATGGCGCGGTTCTCCATTACCAAATTCATAAGTAAATAGTAATGGTTATCAGTTAATGCGCTAATCGTTCTTTTTTATCGGCTCCATCGGTGGTTCCTGTCAAACAAATGGCGTCGGGAGGCAATAGAGCGTTTACAGCCGGACCCTGCTCGGGATAGATTGAAAACAAGTCTTTTCGATAGAAACGAGCGAGAAGCTCGGAAATTCAAGCAGGATGGCTCATGCATTTTCAAACCGACGATATCCGCATTAACGAAATCAAAGAATTGCTGCCGCCGGTGGCCGTGCTGGAAAAATATCCGGCCACCGACACCGCTTCGGCCACCGTGTTTGAATGCCGCGAGGCCATCCACCGCATTCTGACCGGCGAAGACGATCGCCTGCTGGTAGTGATCGGCCCCTGCTCCATTCATGACACCAAAGCCGCCATTGAATACGGCAAGCGCCTCAAGGTGCTGCGTGAGCGCTATGCCGACACCCTGGAAGTGGTGATGCGGGTGTATTTTGAAAAACCGCGCACTACCGTGGGCTGGAAGGGGCTGATCAATGACCCTTATCTCGACAACAGCTTTCAGATCAACGATGGTCTGCGCATCGGCCGCAAGCTGCTGCTGGATCTCAACGACATGGGCCTGCCCACCGCCAGCGAGTTTCTCGACATGATCACCCCCCAGTACCTGGCGGATTTGATGAGCTGGGGCGCCATCGGCGCACGCACCACCGAATCCCAGGTGCACCGCGAGCTGGCCTCGGGCCTGTCGTGTCCGGTGGGCTTCAAGAACGGGACCGACGGCACCATCAAGGTGGCGGCCGATGCCATTGGCGCCGCCAGCGCCTCGCACCACTTTCTGTCGGTGACCAAGTTCGGTCATTCGGCCATCGTCTCCACCGCCGGCAACCCGGACTGCCACATCATTCTGCGGGGCGGCAAGGAGCCCAACTACAGTGCCGAGCACGTGGCCGCGGTGTGCGCCGGGCTGGAAAAAGCCGAATTGCCGCAAAAGTTGATGATCGACTTCAGTCATGCCAACAGCAGCAAGCAGTACCAGCGCCAGATGGTGGTGGCCGAGGATGTGTGCGGCCAGCTCGCTGCCGGCCAGCGAGCCATCATGGGGGTGATGGTGGAAAGCCACCTGGTGGAAGGCCGTCAGGATCTGCAGGAAGGCTGCGAGCTGACCTACGGCCAGAGCATCACCGACGCCTGCATCGGCTGGAACGACACCGAGAGAATGCTGGCGCAACTGGCAGAAGCCGTGGCTGCCCGCCGCCAGGCGTGAACGTTTGACGTAAGACGTGAGGGGCAAGGTGTGAGGCGTTGCCCCTGATCTGAACAACAAAAAAGGAGCCGTTAGGCTCCTTTTTTGATGCTGGTTGACGTGGATTTTTCGTCTAACGTCTCCGCGTCTCACCTTTCACGGGCTTATTTCACTTCCACACCCTGGGCCTGCAGATCGGCGTGGTAGGACGAACGCACGAAGGGGCCGCAGGCGGCATGGGTAAAGCCGATGCTGTCGGCGACCTCTTTCAGCTCGTCGAACTCCGCGGGCGGCACGTAACGCTTCACCGGCAGATGGTGACGGCTGGGCTGCAGGTACTGGCCCAGGGTCAGCATGGTGACATTGTGCTCGCGCAGATCCTTGAGCACCTCCACGATTTCCTCGTTGGTCTCACCGAGGCCCATCATCAGGCCCGACTTGGTGGCCACCTGGGGGTGCATTTCCTTGAACCGGCGCAGCAGCTCCAGCGACCACTTGTAGTCGGCACCGGGGCGAGCCATGCGGTACAGGCGCGGGGCGGTTTCCAGGTTGTGGTTGAACACGTCCGGCGGGGTGTCCTTGAGGATCTCCAGGGCGGTGTCCATGCGACCGCGAAAGTCCGGGGTCAGGATCTCGATTTTGGTGTTGGGGCTCTGCTCGCGAATGGCGCGAATGCAGTCGGCAAAGTGCTGGGCCCCGCCGTCGCGCAGATCGTCCCGGTCCACCGAGGTGATCACCACGTACTTGAGACCCAGCTCCCGAATGGTCTTGGCCAACTTGGCGGGCTCTTCCGGATCCACGGGCAGCGGGCGGCCGTGGGCCACGTCGCAGAAGGGACAGCGGCGGGTACAGATGGCACCCAGGATCATAAAGGTGGCGGTGCCGTGGTTAAAGCACTCGGCCAGGTTGGGGCAGGACGCCTCCTCACATACCGAGTGCAGGTTGTTCTCGCGCATGATGTTCTTGAGGCCCTGTATGCGCTGGTTGCTGGGAGGAAGCTTGATCTTCATCCACTCCGGCTTGCGCAGCACTTCCTCTTCCTGGTCGGGCAGGTGTTTGACCGGGATCAGGGCCATCTTGTCGGCGTCACGCAATTTTACGCCGGGTTCGACGCGTACGGGTTTGCTCATAATTTCACTTTCTCTGTGGTGTAGAAGAGGTGTTGATAGCCCAGCCGTTCCGCCAGCAGGGGAACCAGGCGGGACTGGGCTTCATCGAGGGTCTGGGGGCCACCCAGGGCACTGCACTGGGTCATGGCCATGCCCGCATAGCCACAGGGGTTGATGCGCAGAAAGGGGCTCAGATCCATGTTGACGTTCAGGGCCAGGCCATGAAAAGAGCAGCCGCGCCGTACCCGCAGGCCGAGGGAGGCAATCTTGCTGTCGGCCACATACACGCCGGGGGCGTCGGGCTTGGCGTAGGCCTCGATCTGGTATTCCCCCAGCAGGCCGACGATGGAGTCTTCCATGGCGGTGACCAAGTTGCGCACGCCCAGTTTCTTGCGGCGCACATCCAACAGCAGGTAGAGCACCAGCTGACCGGGGCCGTGGTAGGTCACCTGACCGCCACGATCGGCCTGGATCACCGGAATGTCGCCGGCGTTGAGCACATGCTCGGCCTTGCCGGCCTGGCCCTGGGTGAACACCGGCAGGTGCTCCACCAGCCAGAACTCGTCACCGGTGTCGCCATTGCGCTGATCGGTGAAGGTCTGCATGGTGTGCCAGACGTGCTCGTAGGACGCCAGTCCCCAGTGTCTGATGGTGAGTTTGTCCTGCTGCATGAGAAAGTGACCTCAGAGAACGTACTTGACCAGCTCAATCTTGCCGAGCTCGGTATACAGCAGCTCGACATGCTCCTTGCTCTGCACCATGACATGCACGCTCACGGAGTGGTAATTGCCCTTGCTGCTGGGGCGGACCTTGGGACTGTAGTCGCCGGGGGCGTGTTGCTGCAACACCTCCACCACCAGGTCGGGCAGGCGCTCGTCGGCCAGGCCCAGCACCTTGAACGGAAACCGGCAGGGAAAGTCGAGCAACTCATCAAATTTGGTATTCATGGCAACCTTTGAAAACGGCAGTATTCGATTGGGAATGGAGGCAATATCCATCACCCTTGGCGCATTTTTATCATAAACGCGGCTAATTCGAAACCGACAACTTGCAGGGTCTTTTGGACGGGAAACAAGAAAATGGGGCCGGATGAATACCGGCCCCATGGTGCTATCAGTTGAACAACCCTTGAATCAGCAGGGTAATGTAGTCGATCAGCCGGCTGAACAGGCCGCCCTGTTCAATGTCTTCCAGGGCCACCAGCGGCACAGTGGCGACGTCCTTGTCACCCAGCTTGAGGTGCAGGGTACCGACCCGCTCACCCTTGGCCAGGGGCGCCTTCAGTGCCTGATCCAGAGTGAAATCGGCCTGCAGGCTCTGGGCCTGGCCGCGGGGAATGGTGACCGCCACCGCCTTGTCCACGCCCAGGGCCACGGTGTCTTTATCCCCCATCCAGATCTGCTGATCCACCAGCTTGCTGCCGGCCTCGTAGGGGGTCAGGGTCTGGTAGAAGCGAAAACCGTAGGTCAGCAGCTTCTTGCTTTCCGCTGCCCGGGCCCGCTCGTTGGCGGCGCCCATCACCACGGCGATCAGCCGCATGTCGTCCTTGGTGGCGGAAGACACCAGGTTGTAACCCACGGCCTCGACATGGCCGGTCTTGATGCCATCCACGTTCAGGGACTGGTCCCACAGCAGGGAGTTGCGGTTGTGCTGGGTAATGCCGTTGAAGGTAAACGACTTCTCGGCATAGATGGCGTATTCCTCCGGCACATCACGGATCAGCGCCTGGCCCAGCAGCGCCATGTCGCGGGCGGTGGTGTACATGTCCTCGCTGTGCAGGCCGTGAGGGGTCACGAAATGGCTGTCGTTCATGCCTAAGCGCGCGGCCCAGGAGTTCATCAGATCGGCAAAGGAGTTGACGCTGCCGGCCAGGTGTTCGGCCACGGCCACGGTGGCATCGTTGCCGGACTGAATGATGATGCCGCGGTTGAGATCGTCAACGCTGACCTGCTTGCCCACCTCCAGGAACATCACCGAGGAGCCGGGAAAATTCTGGGCCCAGGCGGCTTCGCTGATGGTGACCAGGTCATCGCGCTTGACCTTGCCTTCCTCCAGCGCCTGGCCAAGGATGTAAGAGGTCATCATCTTGGTCAGGCTGGCCGGGGGCAGTTTTTGATCGGCGTTTTCCGACACCAGCAACTGGCCGCTGGCATAGTCCATCAGTACATAGGACTTGGCGGCAATGGCCGGCGGCTCGGGGATCATGGACACCGAGGTTTGTGCCTGGGCGGCAAAGGACATCAGGCCGGCAATGGCGAGAGTAGGCAGAGTGTTAACCGTACGCATAAGGTGAGTCAGACCCTTGTTTGAAAAATGAATGGGCAAGGTGTGCCGTTAAAAATACGTTGAAATCCGTTTACTTCAGGAAATATGCCTGTTCATAGCCTTCGGCGATCAGCCGGGCCAGAAGATCGTCCGTCTGGGTTGCCGGGATGGGCCCCATTTGCAGCTTGTACCAGTCGGACTGGTGCTCCACCCGTGCGGGGAAACCATACTCCCTGCTCAGACGGGCGGCAAGCTCCTTGGCCTTGTCGCCGGAGCGGGTGGCCAGCAACTGAATGTGCCGCCCGGGCCCCTGGTTGGCCAGGCGCACGTCTTCCTTGCTGGGGGCGACCTTGATCAGCTCCACCTTTACCGGCGCCGTGCCCTTGCCGAGCATGCCCAGTTTCCAGGCGGCGGCATAGGACAGGTCGATAATGCGGCCGTCGTGAAAGGGGCCGCGATCATTGACCCGCACCACCACCTGCTTGCCGTTTTCGGTGTTGGTCACCCGCACGAAAGACGGCAGCGGCAGGTTCTTGTGAGCGGCGGTCATGGTGAACATGTCGTACACCTCGCCGTTGGAAGTGTGGTAGCCGTGAAACTTGGCACCGTACCAGGACGCCATGCCCTCGTCCTTGTAGTTCTGCACGTCCCGCCACACTTCATAGTCCTGGCCCCAGACGTTGTAGTCCTTGTTGCCCTGGCGGCTGTAGGGCTCAAAGCGGGGCTGAGCGTCCTTGACGTGGGACATGTCCGGCATTTCGCCCGGCGCCATGTCTTTGCGCATGCTGTAACGGCCGCCGGCGGTTTCCCGATCGTAGGCGTCGTCCTGAGTTTGCTTGGGCGCCTCGGGTTGGCTGCTACAGGCGGCCAGCAACAGGGCCGCCAGCGGCAATACACGTTTAAAGCTGTTGTTCATGGGCTTGCCTGATTGCTTCACTCAGTTGGTAGACCGCCATGGCGTACAGCGGACTGCGGTTGTAGCGGGTGATCACGTAAAAGTTGTGGCGCACCACCCAGTATTCCGGGCCCTCGGCACCGTCGAGCTTCAGCAGCTTGACCGGGGTATCGGGCGCCAGTTCGGCCTCGGTGCCGACGCCGGCGGCGGCCAGCTCTGCCCAGCTGTAGTCGAGCTCCAGCGCGGCGGAGAGCAGTGCCTCGGCGGCCTCTGGGTCGGTAACGGTGGCGCGGTGGGCCACGGGCTCATTCGGCTGCCACTTGTGCTCATGAAAGTAGTTGGCGACGCTGCCGATGGCATCGGTGGCCTCAAACAAGTTGATGTGGCCGTCCTGGTCAAAGTCCAGCGCGTAGTGGCGGTAGCTGGAGGAAATAAATTGGCCCATGCCCATGGCGCCGGCATAGGAGCCTTTTTGCTCGTCAAGCGTCCATTGCTGCTGCTCGGCCAGCTTCAGGTAGTGGCCGAGCTCGGAGCGGAAAAAGGCGCCTCTGGGTGGGTAGTGAAAGCCGAGGGTATACAGGGCATCAAGCACCTTGTGGCTGCCCATGTGGGCGCCGTAGAAGGTTTCCACCCCGATGATGGCGGCGATGATCTGGGGGGGCACCTGCAGCTCTTTTTCGGCCCGGGCCAGCAGGGCGGCGTGCTCGTGCCAGAAGGCCGCGCCCTGCTCAATGCGCTTGTCGGTGAGAAAGATGGGGCGGTACTGGTGCCAGGGCTTGGCTTCGGCGGGCCGGGTCATGGCGTCGATGATCGGCTGCTGGTATTGCGCCTGGGCCAGGGCCTGGTTCAGCGCCTCCTGAGACAGCTCGAACTTGCCGGCCAGCTCATCGAGCCACTGTTGTTGCTCCGTGACCGTCGGCGCCGCCGAGGCCGACATTGATAACCACACTGCCGCAGAAAGAAGGGCGAGGCGCATCTAGGGTTCCTTGTCTGTTATTTCGCCAACAGGCGCTTGTGAGTATGAACGGACATGAGAATGCCAAATCCGGCCATCAGTGTCACCATGGAGGTGCCGCCGAAACTGATCAGCGGCAGCGGCACCCCCACCACCGGCAGCAGGCCGCTGACCATGCCGATGTTGACGAACACGTACACGAAAAAGGTCAGGGTCAGGGCGCCGGCCAGCAGGCGGGGAAAGGCCCCCTGGGCCTGCACCGAAATCTGCAGGCCGCGGCCGATGATAAACAGGTACATCAATATCAGCAGGCTGACGCCCACCAGGCCGAACTCCTCGGCCAGCACCGCGAAAATGAAGTCGGTATGGCGCTCGGGCAGAAACTCCAGCTGGGACTGGGTGCCGTGCAGCCAGCCCTTGCCCCAGATACCGCCGGAGCCGATGGCAATCTTGGACTGAATAATATGATAACCGGCGCCCAGGGGATCGCTTTCCGGGTTGAGCAGGGTCAGCACCCGTCGCTTCTGGTAGTCGTGCATCAGAAAGTACCACAGTGCCGGCAGAAAGGCGGCCAGGCCTGTCAGCGCCAGCAGGATCAACCGCCAGGGCAGGCCGGCGAGAAAGATCACGAACAGCCCCGAGGCGGCCACCAGCACCGAGGTGCCCAGATCCGGCTGCTTGGCAATCAGCAGCGTGGGCACCAGCACCAGGGCAAAGGCGATGGCCACGTGCAGCAGGCCGGGGGGCAGGGGGTAGCGGCTGATGTAGGCGGCAATGGTAATGGGCATGGCCAGCTTGAGCGCCTCCGAGGGCTGAAAGCGGAAGCTGCCGATTTCCAGCCAGCGCTGGGCGCCCTTGCCGATGTCCCCCACCAGCAATACCAGCACCAGCAGTATTACTCCGATAATAAACACCGGCGGTGCCCAGCGGGCATAAAAGCTCGGTGAAAACTGGGCCAGCACTACCATGACGGTGAGCGACAGTCCAATGCGCATGCCCTGGCGGGTGACCGCCTGCAGATCTTCGCCGGTGGCGGAGTAGAGGATCACCATGCTGGCGCCGAGCAGCAGCAGCAGGCCCGCCAGCAGCGGCCAGTCCAGGTGCAGGCGTTCTCCCAGGGAGCGTTGATGCTTATTCATCGGCGATGACTTCCTCGTCGGACAGGGCGGCGGGCGCCAGATAGGCGTCGAGCATGGCGCGGGCGAGGGGAGCGGCGTGGGTACTGCCGCCGCCGACGTTTTCCAGCACCACCGAGACCACCGCCTCGGGATTTTCAAAGGGAGCAAAGGCCACGAACAGGGCATTGTCGCGCAGGTGTTCCCGCAGGCTCTGGTGATCGTACTGCTGGTTTTCCGCCAGGCTGAACACCTGGGCGGTGCCCGACTTGCCGCCGGCGACGTAGGCGGTGTCCTTGAAGGCCTTGCGTGCCGTGCCCTCGGTGCCGTTGACCACCCGCCACATGCCGGTGAGCGCCACCTTCCAGTAGTTGTCCTGCTTGAGCACGATGGGCTCGCCATGGCTGATGGGCATGCTCACTTTGTTGCCGTTGAGCACAATGGCATTAAGCAGGCGCGGGTGCACGGTGTCGCCGTGGTCCACCATGATCGAGGTGGCCCGGGCCAGCTGCAGCGGGGTGGCGGTCCAGTAGCCCTGGCCAATGCCCACCGAAATGGTGTCCCCCTGGTACCAGGGCTGTTTGTGGCGGCGCTGCTTCCAGTCCCGGGACGGCATGATGCCGGTGGCTTCTTCGTGCAGGTCGATGCCCGAGGCCTGGCCAAAGCCAAAGCGGCTCATGTAGTCGTGCATGGTGTCGATGCCGGTGCGGTAGGCCAGGTCGTAGAAAAAGGTATCGGCGGAGATTTCGATGGCCCTGAACACGTCCATCCAGCCGTGGCCCCAGCGCCGCCAGTCGCGGAATTTGCGCTTGGTGTTGGGGATCTGAAAAAAGGGCCCGCCGAAATAGCGGGTGGAGGGGGTGATGGCCCCCTCGTTCAGCCCCATTACCGACAGCATGGGCTTGACGGTGGAAGCCGGGGCGTAAATGCCCTGGCTGGCGCGGTTGATCAGCGGCCGATCCGGGTTTTCCAGCAGCGCCTTGTAGTCGGGACCGCTGATGCCGTGCACGAACAGGTTGGGGTCGTAGCTGGGGTTGGACATGATGGCCAGCACCTGGCCGTCTTTGGGGGTCATCAACACAATGGCGCCGCGCTGGCCTGCCAGCAGTTTCTGGGCCTGCTGCTGCAGCCTGATGTCGAGGTTCAGGTAGATGTCGCTGCCGGGCACCGGGGGCTCGTATTTGAGGGTACGGATCACCCGGCCCCGGTTGTTGACCTCCACCTCCTGGTAGCCGACGTGGCCGTGCAGCAGATCCTCGTAGTAGCGCTCGACCCCCAGCTTGCCGATGTCCCGGGTGGCGGCGTAATTGGCCAGCTTGTTGTCTTCCCGCAGCCGCTCCAGATCCCGGTCGTTGATCTTGGCCATGTAACCCAGCACGTGGGTCAGGGTGTCCTGGTAGGGATAGTGGCGCTTGAGATAGGCCTCGATGGCGGCGCCGGGAAACTTGTGCTGGTTGATGCTGAAGCGGGCCACCTGATCTTCATTCAGCCGGCTGACCAGCACCACCGGATTAAAACGGCGGTTACGGCGCACATCATGAAAAAAGCGTTCCTTCAGTTCCGGATCCAGTTCCAGCAGCGCGATCAGGGCGTCGACGGTGGCCTCCAGATCCCCGGCTTTTTCCGGGGTGATCTCCAGGCTGTAGATGGGCCGGTTTTCCGCCAGCAGCACGCCGTTGCGATCATAGATCAAGCCCCGGGTGGGGGCGATGGGCACCACCTTGATGCGGTTGTCGTTGGAGCGGGTCTGGTAGCTCTGGTGCTGGTTCACCTGCAGGTGGTAGAGGTTGGCAAACAGCACCCCCATCAGCAGCACGATGGCAATAAAGGACACCAGGGTGCGGCGCCAGTGCAAGGAGGATTCGGCGACATGGTCGCGCATTTTTACCCGGGACCTGGCCATGGCTTACTCCCGGTGGTAGGGATGGTTGTTGTTGATGCTCCAGGCGCGGTAGAGGCTTTCCGCCGCCACCACCCGCACCAGGGGATGGGGCAGGGTCAGTGGCGACAGTGACCAGGACTGCTCGGCCGCGGCCTTGCAGGCCGGCGCCAGCCCTTCCGGGCCGCCGATAAGGATGGCCACGTCGCGGCCATCGTGCTGCCAGCGGGTAAGCTGGCCGGCCAGTTGCTCCGTGGTCCAGGGTTTGCCGGGAATGTCGAGGGTGACGAGGCAGGCCGACTTGCTGACGGCAGCCAGCATCTGCTCGCCTTCCTTGTGCAGAATGCGTTCGATATCGGCGTTCTTGCCGCGCTTGCCGGCGGCAATTTCAACCAGTTCCAATGGCATGTCCCGGGGAAAGCGGCGCTGGTATTCCTGAAAGCCCGTGGTTACCCAGGCCGGCATTTTGGTGCCGACCGCCACCAGCTGCAGCTTCATCCGGCCATGGCTCCGGCCGTGCTGCCGCCCCAGAGTTTTTCCAGTTGATAGAAGTCACGGGTTTCTTCCTGCATCACGTGCACGATGGCCTCACCCAGATCTACCAGTACCCATTCGCCCGCGCCCTGGCCTTCAATGCCCAGCAGGTGCAGGCCGGCATGCTTGGCCTCGGTGGCCAGGTGATCGGCGATGGAGTTGACGTGGCGGCTGGAGTTGCCGGAGCAGATGATCATGCAGTCGGTGATGGTGGATTTGCCGGTGACGTCCAGTACGCGAATGTCGCGGGCCTTGAGATCGTCCAGTTTGTCGACGATGAAATCGTGCAGTTCTTTGTCTTGCAAGCGTGCATTCTCCTCGGTGAAACAGCGTAAATTATACCACGGACCCGATATAGAGTCCCTGTTGTCGAATATAGTTCGCTACCCCATCCGGCAACAAATATTGCGGATTGTTCCCCCGGCGGATGCCCTCGCGGATCTGGGTGGACGACACCTCCAGCTCCGGGTTGTCGAGCAGGAAAATATGGCCGGCGGGGGCGCGGTGCAGGCGTTCGCGATCCCGGGTGCCGTGGCGCCGGTACAGCCGCTCAAGGGCGTCGTTGAACTCGGGTTGCCAGCCGGGCCTGTGGCTTACCACAAGATGGGCGTAATCGAGCAGCTCCTGCCAGCGGTGCCACTTGTCCAGGCTGCACAATGAGTCCATGCCCATGATAAAGCACAGCGGTCGCGCGCCCAGCTCGGCGCGCAGCTCGATCAGGGTGTCAATGGTGTAGGAGGGCGTGGTGCGGTGCAGCTCCCGCTCGTCCACCGTCAGCCCGGGGGTGGCCGCCGCCGCCAGGCGAGTCATGGCCAGGCGGTGACCGGGGGCACTGTCGGGCGTGGCCCGGTGGGGCGGAATATGATTGGGCAGCAGCCGTACTTCACTCAGGCCCAGTTGTTCCTGCGCCTGAATGGCGGTGCGCAGGTGGCCGACATGAATGGGGTCGAAGGTGCCCCCCAGCAATCCGATGGGTGCAGTCATGGCAATATCATGGGCTTGTTGTCGTCAAGAAACCCCACGCACAGCGCCTGCAGCCAGCGCCAGGCGGCGTCGTCATCAAAGGCCGCCACGGCGGCGTCGGCGGCGGCCAGCATGCGCGCGAGGGCGGCGAGCTTGGGGGCCCGCAGCCGGTTCAGGGCCGCCTGCATCAGGGGCTGGCGGCTGGACCACACATGCAATGCGGCGGCGGCCTGGTGAAAGGACTGGCCGCCGGCCAGGGCCGCCTGCAGGGCTTGCAGGGTGGTGAGTTCTTTCGCCAGCAAATGGCAAAGCATGCCCGCTTCCACTCCTTCCTGGCGCAGTTGCAGCAAAATGCGGCAGCCCCGTTTGACCTTGCCCTGCAGCAGCGGATCCAGCAACTGAAAGGGATTGAAGTGGTAGTGGGGCTGCACCGCCTGCTGCAGGGCCGCCAGGGTCAGCGGCTGGGGCAGGTCGAGCAGGGCGAGCTTTTCTATCTCGCCGGCGGCGGCCAGCAGGTTGCCTTCAAAGGCCAGGGTCAGCCAGTGCAGGGCATCGGGCTCGGCCGAGAGATGATGGCGGCGCAGGCGCTGCTCCAGCCAGCGGGTCAGCTGGCGGGCGTCCGGGGTGAATACCGGCACCACCGGGCCAGCCTCGGCCAGCGCCTTGTACCAGGCGGTTTTCTGCTGTTGTTGGTTGAGGCGGGGGCCGCTTACCAGCAACAGCAGGTCGGGATGGCACTGGCGCAGCAGTTCCCGCAGCCGGTCGGAGCCGGTGCGGTCGAGCTTGTCGGGCAGGGTCAGTTCGATAATCTGCCGACGGCTGAACAGGCTCAGGGTCTGGCTGGCGTCAAAGATGGCGTCCCAGTCCAGGCCGTCGTCGGCGTCGAACTTGTGGCGTTCATCAAAGCCCTGGGCCCGGGCGGCCCGGCGCAGCTCGTCGAGGGACTCCTGTTTGAGCAGGGGGTCGTCGCCATAAACGAAATAGCAGGGCGCCAGCCCTGCCTGAAGATGTTTGCCCAGTTGCTCGGGATACAGACGCATCAGAACGACAGACGACTCAGCTGACGCAGGATCTGCTCGGCGGCTTCCTGCTCCATCTGTTCCCGCAGCTGCTGCTGCTCCCGGCTGGAGGCCAAGGCCTGGGCCGACTTGTCGAGAAAGCTGCGGTTAAAGGCCACATTGAACACCTGACGCGGCTCGTCGGGCATGTCGAGGGTAAAGCGGGTGCCAAAGCGCATGGCGTATTCCAGGGTATCGCCCCGGGGATTGATCGAGGCGGTGGTATTGGCCTGGCCCAGCGGGGCTATGGTCAGCACCGGGGTGTCGCCGTCGTTGTCCACCAGCACCACACCGGCGCGCAGCAGGCGGGCCGACACCAGCCGGTAGAACTGGGTCTTGTCGTCACCACTGAGCACCAGCCGCTGCAACTCGGGGGGCAGGTTGTCGCCGCTTCTGAGCTGAAAGCCGCAACCGGCCAGCACCAGGGTGAGCGACAGCAGCATAATGGCCTTGATTCGAGTGAGCATCACAACTCCTTGATTCTGCCGTGAGGAGTGAAGGGTGAGGAGTGAGGCGTTTGCTCCTCTCTCCTTTCACCTCACTCCTCACCGTCTGGTCAGTTGGCCACGATATTCAGCAGTTTGCCGGGTACGTAGATGACCTTGCGAATGGTCTTGCCATCCAGGTGGCGGGCCACGTTGTCATCGGCCTTGCCGGCGCTTTCAACCGCGTCCTGGCTGGCATCGGCGGGCACGGTGACTTTGCCCCGCACCTTGCCGTTGACCTGCACTACCACCAGCTTTTCGTCTTCCACCAGGGCCTCGGCATCCACCACCGGCCAGGCGGCGTGATCGATGTCGGTGTGGCCCAGGGCACGCCACAGCTCAAAGCAGGCATGGGGCACGATGGGATGCAGCATCACCACCACGGCCTCCAGCGCTTCCTGCAACAGGGCGCGGTTCTGCTCGTCGCTCATGTCCACCTTGGCCAGGTGGTTCATCAGCTCCATGATGGCGGCGATGGCGGTGTTGAAGGTCTGGCGGCGGCCCACGTCGTCGCTCACCTTGGCAATGGTCTTGTGCAGCTCCCGGCGCAGGGTCTTCTGCTCACTGCTCAGCCCGCTCAGGTTCAGGGCCGGAGCGGCGCCGTGGGACTGGTGCTCGAACACCAGCTTCCACAGCCGCTTGAGGAAGCGCTGGGCGCCTTCCACTCCGGAGTCGGACCACTCCAGGGTCATGTCGGCGGGAGAGGCGAACATCATGAACAGCCGCACGGTGTCGGCACCGTACTTGTCGACCATGACCTGGGGGTCGATGCCGTTGTTCTTGGACTTGGACATTTTGGTCATGCCGGTGTGCACCAGCTCGCGGCCGTCCTTGTCGGTGGCCTTGCTGATGCGGCCCTTTTCGTCCCGCTCCACTGTCACGTCCAGCGGGCTGACCCAGGTGCGGCCGCCCTTGTCGTCAATATGGTAGAAGGCGTCGGCCAGCACCATGCCCTGGCACAGCAGGCGCTTGAACGGCTCGTCGGACTCCACCAGGCCGGTGTCGCGCAGCAGCTTGTGGAAGAAACGGGCGTAGAGCAGGTGCATGCAGGCGTGCTCGATGCCGCCGATATACTGATCCACCGGCAGCCAGTAGTTGGCCTTTTCCACGTCCAGCATGCCCTGATCGTAGTCGGGGCTGCAGTAGCGGGCGTAGTACCAGGACGACTCCATAAAGGTGTCAAAGGTGTCGGTTTCCCGCAGCGCCGGCTGGCCGTGATAGGTGGTTTTGGCCCACTCGGGATCCGCCTTGATCGGGCTCTGAATGCCGTCCATCACCACGTCTTCCGGCAGCACCACCGGCAGGGACTCTTCCGGCGCACCGACGACGGAGCCGTCTTCCAGGTTGAGCATGGGAATGGGCGCACCCCAGTAACGCTGGCGGCTCACGCCCCAGTCGCGCAGGCGGAAGTTGACGGTGCGCCGGCCCAGGCCTTTTTCTTCCAGGGTTCTGGCGATGGCGTCAAAGGCCTGCTCGAAGTTCATGCCGTCGAATTCATTGGAGTGGAACAGCAGGCCTTTTTCGGTGAAGGCCTCCTGGCTTACGTCCAGTTCGCTGCCGTCGGCGGGCTTGATCACCGGCACGATGTCGAGGCCGTATTTGGTAGCGAACTCGTAGTCACGCTGGTCGTGGGCGGGCACCGCCATCACGGCGCCGGAGCCGTAATCCATCAGCACGAAGTTGGCGACCCAAATAGGCACCTGCTTGCCGGTGAGCGGGTGCACCGCCATCAGGCCGGTGGCCATGCCCTTTTTCTCCATGGTGGCCATGTCGGCCTCGGCGACTTTGTTGTGCTTGCAGTCGTCGATAAAGGCGGCAAGTGCAGGGTTGTTTTCGGCGGCCTTGGCGGCCAGCGGATGGCCCGCGGCAATGCCCACATAGGTCACACCAAACAAAGTGTCGGGGCGGGTGGTGTACACCTCAAAGCCGTCGTCGGCGCCGGCCACATCAAAGCGCAGGGTCACGCCCTCGCTGCGGCCAATCCAGTTGCGCTGCATGGTTTTCACCTGCTCGGGCCAGCCTTCCAGCTCGTCGATGTCGCGCAGCAGCTCATCGGCGTAGTCGGTGATTTTGATGAACCACTGGGGAATTTCCTTTTGCTCCACCGGGGTATCACAGCGCCAGCAGCAGCCGTCGTTGACCTGCTCGTTGGCGAGCACGGTTTCGTCGTTGGGGCACCAGTTGACCGAGGAGGTCTTCTTGTAGACCAGGCCCTTTTCATACAGCTTGGTAAAGAACCATTGCTCCCAGCGGTAGTATTCGGGGGTGCAGGTGGCCAGCTCTCTGTCCCAGTCGTAACCAAAACCCAGTCGCTTGAGCTGGTTTTTCATGTAGTCGATGTTTTCGTAGGTCCAGGGCGCCGGCGCGGTTTTGTTGTTGATGGCGGCGTTTTCGGCGGGCAGGCCAAAGGCATCCCAGCCGATGGGTTGCAGCACGTTTTTGCCCTGCAGTCGCTGGTAGCGGGAGATGACGTCGCCTATGGTGTAGTTACGGACGTGCCCCATATGTAGCCGACCTGAAGGGTAGGGGAACATGGACAGGCAATAGAACTTGTCTTTGCCGGGCTGCTCCGTGGCCTTGAAGGTCTGCTGCGTGTCCCAGTGGCGTTGCACCTGGGGCTCGATATTCTGGGGATTGTATTGCTCTTGCATTATGACGTCCGGTTCCGTAAATGAGTGGTAACACCAGCGATAAATCGGCATAGAATACCTTAGGGGGTAGTCAGCAACAATAGCTCACCCCGGGCCTGCCTGAGAGGACAAGACCATGAGCGAACAAGACGACAAACACAGAAAAGGTTACGACGCCTTTGTGGAAGAGTTGCAGCGACAGTGGGAAATGGCAGAGAACACCACCATTCGTGAAGCGGTGGAAAAGACCCAGGCCTACATGGAGGCCGCGGGGGATCTGACCAAGGACGAGCTGGCGCTGATCGCCGAATACGTGAAGCGGGATCTGGCCGCCTTCGGTGATGAAAAGGGCGGTTTTCGCGACAGCCTGTTTTACCGCCGGATCAGTGAAACCGTCTGGGGCTGGCTGGCCGGGGTGACCGACAAGAGCCAGCTGGAATGGCAGGAGCTGGGCGAAGATCTGGCGCACCACGGCGAATACCAGGCCGGTGAAGTGGTGGGCCCGGGCCTGTACGACTGTACCCTCTGTGCCCACCGCCATGAAGTGACTCATCCGGTGGTGCTGACCACCTGCCTGGAATGCGGCCACCACACCTTTATTCGCCATCCGCTCACGCCCTGACCGTGCTGGCATCTTGTGCGGACATATTTTGCTCCACTAGCGAAAGAATCTGTCGTATTTTCATTTGAAACTTCACCACCGCAATGTTAACGTTTGTGCGTTTTTAATACGCACTTTTGTCGGGTTACTCATGGACGATGGCTCGCGTTTGCAAGGCTGCTCTTACTGAACAGTCGGGAATCGGGGAGCCCGTTCCGCAGCATTTCGTATTCGACTCCTTCGCTCTTGTCCTACCTGCCCGCTTTTTTGAATTCACAAAGCGTCAATCGTTGTTGGCTAACATCAGCCTGCGTGCATGCGGCCAGACGGATGCTGGCTCCCGAACATTAAGAGACTGATACATGTTTAAAAAGACCTTGCTTGCCTCCTCACTGGTGCTGGCCATCAGTGGCTGTGCCGTGACCCCGGAAAGGATTTCTTCAGAACACATCAACGGCACCGTACAGGCCGATCTGGCCCGGCTGGCCGACGAGCAGGAGCAGGTGCAGGGCAGCATAGGACTGGAGGAAGCCATTGCCCGGGCGGTGCGCAACAACCGGGACAGAAAACTGAAGGCACTGGAGTCGGCCATGGAGCAGGGGCAGCTGGAACTGGTCCGCCATGAAATGTTGCCCAGCCTGGCGGCATCAGCCGGTTATTCTGCCCGCAGCAATTATGCCGCCTCGGCCAGTGTGCCGTTTGACAATGGCCAGCCGGCGCCATTGGGAGACAACCCTTCCTACTCCATCTCCCAGGACAAGCAGCGTTCCACCTATGATCTGGCCCTGAGCTGGAATGTGCTGGATTTCGGCCTGTCTTATGTGCGTGCCGGACAACATGCGGATCGCTACCTGATTGCCCGGGAGCGGGAACGCAAGGTGGCCCACAATATCGTGCAGGAAGTGCGCGGTGCCTACTGGCGGGCGGTGTCGGCCGAGCGACTGCTGCAGAAAATCGATCCGCTGATCAGCCAGGCCGGCTCCGCCCTTAATGACTCCCGCCGGGTGGAGCTGTTGCAGTTGCGCTCGCCGATGGAAGCCCTCTATTACCAGCGTGAGCTGCTGGATGTATTGCGGGCCCTGCAGACGCTGAAACAGGATCTGGCCAACGCCAAAACCGAGCTGGCCGCCCTGATGGGCCTGAAACCGGGCACTGCATTTGAACTGCAGGATGTCGAGCAGCCGGATTTTGACATACCCGCCCTGACGGTAACGCTGTCGACCATGGAAGAGCTGGCGCTGACACAGCGCCCCGAGCTGATGGAAACCTATTATCAGCAGCGAATTTCCGCCGCCGACACCCGTGCCGCCCTGCTGAAAATGTTGCCGGGAATCAGCCTGACCGCCGGCGCCTACCACGACAGCAGTGATTACCTGCTGAACCAGGACTGGACCAGCCTGGGCGCCCAGGTGAGCTGGAACCTGTTTGATGTCTTCAAGGTGGGCAGTGAACGACGGCTGGCCAACACCCGGGAAGCGATCGCCGAAGAGCAGCGGCTGGCTTCCTCCATGGCGGTATTGACGCAGGTGCACCTGGCCAATATTCGCTATCAGGAGTCACAAAAGTCCTTTGAACTGGCCGATCGTTATCTGCAGGTGGCCAGCCGCATCAGCGAGCAGACCGCCAATGCCGCCCGCATGAAGCGAGGCTCGGAGCTGGAGCTGATCCGCGAGTCGCTCAATACCCTGCTGGCCGAGCTGCGCCGGGATGTGGCTTATGCGGATCTGCAAAACAGCTATGGCCGTATCTTTATGACCATGGGCATGGATTTACTGCCCGAAGACTATGCCCAGGGCAGTGTAAAACAATTGTCTGACACTATTGGTGCCCGTTTTGAGCGTTGGCAGCGAGGCGAGCTGGCGGAGGCCGGTGTCGAGGCGCCGGCCGGGAACACGACACCGGCTTCGGCCAACAACGATGCCAAACACGCCGAGGGGGCCTGAGGTGGGCAAGCTGGTTGGTTGCAAGGGGCTGCTGCTGGCGGCCCTGCTGTTGCCGGCGTGGTCCGGCCATGCCGAGGAATACAAGGCGCGGGCGGTGATCAAGGCGCTGGACAGGGCCGTGCTCTCGGGAGAGCTGGCGGCCCGGGTCAATCAGCTGCCCAAACGCGTGGGGGACAGCTTTCGTGAAGGAGAGCTGTTGATCGGGCTCGATTGCAGCCTGTATGAAGCCCAGGCCGCCAAGGTGGCCGCCGAAAACAAGGCGGCCAGAGTCAAGCTGGACAACGCCCGCCAGCTGAACGAACTGCGCTCCATCGGCAGCCTGGATGTGGCCCTGGCCCAGTCGGAATATGCCCAGACCCAGGCCGAACTGCGCATCGCCCGGCTGAACACCGAACGCTGCAGCATCAAGGCGCCCTATGCCGGCAAGGTGGTGACGGTGCTGGTCAACCGCCATGAAAACATTCGCCAGCAGCAGGAGTTGCTGGAGATAGTGGCCGATCAACGCCTGGAAGCCGAGGTGGTGGTGCCCGCCACCTGGCTGACCTGGTTACAGCCCGAGCTGCCGCTGACCCTGGCGCTTGATGAAACCGGGGCCAGGGTCGAGGCAACCCTGGCCGCCATCAGCCCGGCCATTGATCCGGTTAGCCAGACCCTGCTGCTGCGGGCCCGGCTCGCGCAGCCTTCGGGCATGATGCCGGGCATGAGTGCCACCGCTTATTTCACCCGTGCCGGCGGCCAATAACGCCAGGTTGTTTTTCAAGGATGGGCAGGCCATGAACCTGTCCGTTTTTACCCATCAGGGACCGATGCCATGAACACGCCCAATAATGCCAAGCACTTACTCGGATTTCGTCGTAAACCGCTGATCACCGCCCTTGAGCCCCGCATCCTGCTCGACGGGGCGGCGGTGGCCACCGCCGTGGAGATGGTGACGGATGTCGACCACCAGGATGCGGCCAGCCACAGCACCGCGCCCGAGCAGTCGGTGCACTTTACCGCCCTGGCGCCAACCCAGGTGAGAGGAGCGGATCCGGCCCTGAACCAGGGCCGCAAGGAAGTGGCCTTTGTCGACACCGGGGTGGAAGACTACCAGACGCTGGTGGACGGCATTGGCGCCGGCATCGAGGTGCGGTTGCTCGACGCCGGCCAGGATGGGCTGGCGCAGCTGGCGGTATGGGCGCAACAAAATGAGGGTTACGACGCCATTCACCTGATGAGCCATGGCGATGAAGGTCAGGTGCAACTGGGCAGCCTGACCCTGAATGGCACCGAGGCCGAAAACCGCGCCGGCGAGCTGGGCATACTGGGCCGAGCCCTGAACCAGGATGGGGATCTGCTGCTGTATGGCTGTGACGTGGCCGGCGGCGAGGGCCAGGCCTTTGTGGAGCGGCTTGCTGAGCTCACCGGCGCCGACGTGGCGGCCTCGGATGACCTGACCGGCGCCGCCACCCTCGGCGGCGACTGGGAGCTGGAAGTGAACCGGGGCACCATCGACACGGATGATGACGGCATCTCGGCCGAGGCCATGGCGGCCTTTTCCCATACCCTGGCCGAACCCACGATCAAGAATGACTCAACATGGGTTATGGAGACGAACGGTAATGATGCTGTGGGGCAGTCCTTTACCGTTACCGAGAGTGGGCGGCTGACCAAGATTGGTATTGCCCATTCTCTTAACGGCGTTACGCAGCTACAAAATACTTCAACCTTGACGATTTACAAGGAGGAAGGTCTAGGCGGTGAAATAGTTCATGAACAGACCGGAATTGATCTTAAAAGCGTCGGTACCGTGAATGGCGACAATAGTTACACCCTTTATGAGATCGAGATTAACTACAACGGAGTACTTGAAGCGGGGTCGTATACCTTTGAATTCTCCAATCCCGAATCCTATAGCCTGGTCATAGCTCAAGGAGGTTATGGCGGTGGGCTGCTTTATTATAACGGGACGCCTTTTTCAGATTTTGATCTTGCCTTCAGTGTCACCATCGAAACGGCTCCGGCCAATGCCGCGCCGGCCTTTGAATCGTCCCTGGGCGACGGCAGCGAGACTGTTCAGCTGGACGAAAACAGCGCCAACGGCACCACCGTATTTGACGTTGATGCCAATAACGGCGATGGCGGTGCCACCGACAGCGGCCTGACCTACAGCATTGTGTCCGGCAATACCGACGGTGACCGGGACGGCAACCTGCCCTTTAACATTGACGCCACCACCGGGGTGATCACCGTCAACGACACCGCCGATCTGGACTTTGAAGACGGCACCGCCAGCTACACCCTGACGGTGCGGGCCGATGACGGCGGTGGCAGTAACAATACCGCCGATGCCACCGTTACCATCACCCTGCAGAACAGCGGCACCGGCGATGCCGTCGACTACGAGTCGGTCAGCAACAACGATGATAGCTTCGTCTCGTCCGGCCAGTCTTTTACCCTCACCGGCAACATGGTGGGGCAGAAACTCACCAACTATGGCTCGAGTATTCCCGGTGAAAATGGCAACTCCGATGCCTATATGGACTCTGTTTTTAGCCAGGATCGCACCGGTAATATTGGCGGTATCAGTGCCCCGGACGGCTATACCTTTCGCGCCAATATGTTTGATGTCTGGCCCTCGAGCAACGGCGGCGGTGCCGTCATGGCGGCGGGGCAGTCCATTACCGTCGTGGGCTTGCGTAACGGCCAGCAGGTGGTCTCGGCCACCGTCACCAGTTTTGCCTATGGCCAGGATCCCATCGCTCAGGGCGGTGCCTGGCAGCGCATTGATCTCACCGGCACCGACTTTTTGACCACCGACATCGACACCGTCGAATTTGTCATCGGCGGCTCGATGAATTACCTGGCGGTGGACAACTTTGTTTACGACCACCTGGTGTTGGCCAACGACGCCCCCGTGCTTGGCAACCTGGATGGCGACGCCGTGGCCTGGCCCGGTGCGGGCAATACCGTGAGCCTGGATGCTGGCAGCGATTTGACCGTGACCGACACCGAGCTGGGTGCGCTCAACGGCGGCCTAGGCGACTGGTCCGGCGCCAGCCTGACGGTGCAACGTGCGGGCGGCGGCCTGGTGAACGACGTGCTGGGCTTCGAGACTGCCGGTGCCAGCTTCACTGTCTCCGGCGACGCGCTGCAGTCCGGCGGCCAGACCTTCGCCACCTTTACCAACAGCAATGGCGTGCTCACCGTCAGTTTCACCGGCAGCGGCACCACTGCCACCACGGCCCTGGTGCAGGAGGTGCTGCAAAGCCTCAACTACCGCAATGACACTCCCTATGGCGATGCCACCCTGAGCGTTAGTCTGAGTGACGGCACCAGCGCCACCAGCGCCGAGGTCACCGTCGCCAGCGATACCATCTACGTGGATCAGCTGGCCGACGACGGCGATGGCGACACCGGCGACGGCTTCTCCCTGCGCGAGGCCGTGGCTCAGTCCGCCAGTCAGGACGGTGCTCAGACCCTGGTGTTCGGCTCAAGCCTGGCCGGCCAGACCCTGATCCTGGACTCAAGCCTGGCGCTGAGCGAGAGCCTGACCCTGGATGCCGATGCGGCCCCCGGCCTGATCATCGGCGGCAGCGGCATCACCCTGGTGTCCGGGGTTAGCCTTTCCATCGGCAACGGCGCGGGCGACGGCCTAACGGTCAACAGCGCCATTGCCGGCGCCGGTGCCCTGGTCAAGACCGGGACCGGCACCCTGACCCTGGGCGGCAGCAACGCCTACAGTGGCGGCACGACGGTCGAGGCCGGCACTCTGGCCGGCACCACCACCAGCCTGCAGGGGGACATCACCAACAACGCCACCCTGACATTCGACCAGAGCGCCAACGGTACCTATACCGGCGTTATCGGCGGCAGCGGTGCCCTGGTCAAGGCCGGCGCCGGCACCCTGACCCTCAGCGGGACCAACGGCTACAGCGGCACCACCACGGTCACGGCGGGTCGCCTGGCCATTACCTCGGATGCCAACCTCGGCAGCGGTGCCCTGACCCTGGACGGCGGCACCCTCAGCAACGGCAATGCCACCTTCACCCTCAGTAGGGATATTACCCTGGGGGCCGCGGGGGGCAGCGTCTTCGTCGTCAATGGTGACCTGACCCTGTCCGGCGTCATTTCCGGCAGCGGCTCGCTGACCAAGCTCGGTGGGCGGACCCTGACGCTGTCGGGCACCAATACCTACGGCGGCACCACTAACGTCTCGGCGGGCACCCTGTCGGTGGTGGGCGACGCCAACCTGGGCTCCGGCAGCCTGACGCTGTCGGGCGGCACCCTGGCGGTCACCGCCAACGGCACCATTGACAATGCCATCAATCTGGGCGTCGGCGGCGGCACGTTCTCCGCTGACAACATAATTACCCTGTCGGGGGTGATTTCCGGCACCGGCAGCCTGACCAAGACCGGCGGCTCCTGGCTCAGCCTGTACGGCAACAATAGCTATAGCGGCGACACCCACATCAACAGCGGCGGCGTTGGCGTCTATCACAACAATGCCCTGGGTGCCACATCCGGCCGCACCACGGTCGCCGATGGCGCGGCGCTGTCGCTGGGGAACAACATCACCCTGGCCGAGGACTTGACCCTCGCCGGCGCCCCCGGTTTCACCGGCGGAGGGGCACTCAGCTTGAGCGGCAGTGGTGATGCCACCCTCACCGGCGATATCACGCTGTCGGGGGATGCGGGCATTCGGGTGGCGCAATCCGGATCCCAATTGACCCTGAGCGGCACCATCAGCGGCGACCATGCCCTGACCACAACGGGTAATGGCACCCTGGAACTGAGCGGCGGCAACAGCTACAGCGGCGCCACCACCGTCTCCGCCGGTACTCTGCTGCTCAACGGCAGCCTGAACAACACCAGCGGTGTGACCGTGAATGCGGGCGCCATCCTGGCCGGCGGCGGCGATGGCGCGAGCACCGGCATCATCAACGGTGGCCTGACCGTCAACGGCACCCTGTCACCGGGCGCCGCGGCGGGGGACACCGCCATACTGGTGGTAAACGGCAACCTGGCCTTTGGCGCCACCGGCAGCCTGGTGGCGGATATCAAGGGCACCAGCCTGGGGGATGAGTACGATATTCTTTCCGTCCATGGCGGCGTGACCATCGACTCGGGCGCGACCCTGTCGGTCACCCATGATTACACGCCGGGTAACGGCGACAGTTATCGGCTGATCACCAATGACGGCAGCGACGCCATCAGCGGCACTTTCGCCGGCCTGGCGGAAGGGGGTACCCTCAGCGCCGGCGGCAACAGTACCGTATTGACCGCCTATTACGGCGCCACCGACGGCGGCGCTACCAGTGGCGGCAACGAACTGATGCTGCAGGCGCCGGTGAACGCGCCGCCCGCCTTCGGCAACCTCAACGGCGGCGCCACCTTTGTGGAAGGCGGCAGCGCCGTGGTGATCGACGGCGATGTGACCGTGTCGGATACGGAGCTGGATGCCCTGGCCGGCGGCAATGGTAATTACGACGGTGCCACCGTCACCCTGTCTCGTCAGGGAGGCACCAGTGCCGACGATCAGTTCGGCAACGCCGGCCTGCTGGGCGCGCTGACTCAAGGCCAGAGCTTCACCTACAACGGCGTAACCCTGGGCACGGTCACCACCCTTTCGGACGGCCTGCTCACGCTCACCTTTAACGGCAACGCCACCTCGGCCATGGTCGATGGGGTGCTGCAGTCCCTCACCTATGCCAACGGAGCCGAGGATCCGCCTGTTTCCGTTACCCTGGACTGGACCTTCAGCGACGGCGCCGCCAACAGCGCCGGCAGCAACCAGACCCTGGTCAACATCACGCCGGTTAACGATGCGCCGACCCTGAGCGCCACACCGGCCAACCCCACCTTCACCGAAGGCGGCTCGGCGGTGAACGTCTTCGATACGACCACCTTCAGCACGGTGGAAGCCGGTCAGAACATTACCGAGGTGACGCTGACGCTCACCAACCTGGCGGACGGCGCCCACGAAAAACTGGTTATCGACGATACCCAGGTGACCCTGACCGGCGGCACCAGCGGCACCTCGACCGGCGGCAATGCGGTCGGCTATGCGGTGTCGGTGAGCGGCACCACGGCCACCATTACCCTGACGGGGAATCGAGAGGCCGCCATCTGGTCGCTCTATGGCCCTACTGTGGCCTACCTGAACACCAGTGAGGACCCCACCGCCGGCGAGCGGGTGGCGACCATCACCTCGTTCAAGGACAGCGGTGGTGAGGCCAACGGCGGTGTCGACACGGCGGTGACGGCGGCGAGCTCCACCATCACCCTGGTGGCGGTCAACGATGCGCCGACCCTGACGGCCACCCCGAAAAACCCCACTTACACCGAGAATGGTGCTGCGGTGACCCTGTTCGACAACGTTAACGCGACGGCGGTGGAAAGCGAGCAGCACCTGAGCGGCCTGGTGCTGACCGCCAGCAACCTGAGCGACGGCGCGGCAGAGCGGTTCGGGGTCGACGGCAGCAGCATCACCCTGACCGACGGGGTCAGTGGTACCACCAGCGGCAATGGCCTGAGCTATTCGGTGGCGGTAAGCGGCGGCACTGCGACAGTGACGCTGAGCGGCGGCAATCTGTCGGCCGAGGGGCTGGAAGCCCTGATCGAGGGCATGACTTACCTTAATAGCAGCGAGGATCCGGGCACGGCCGACCGTGTGGTCACCCTCACCAGCCTGAGCGATGACGGCGGCGTGGCCGATGGCGGGGTGAACACCGCCTCCCTGTCCCTGGCATCGACGGTCACAGTAGTAGCGGTGAACGACGCCCCGGTGGCGGTGGATGACAGCGCCGCTGCGGTGGAAGCGGGCGGCATCGCCAACGGCACCGCGGGCAGCAGCGCCAGTGGCAATGTGCTGAGCGACGACACCGATGTGGATGGCGACGACAGCAAAACCGTGACCACCATTCGCACTGGTGCTGAGAGCGGCTCCGGCATCGGCGGTACCGTCGGCCAGTCGCTGGCAGGCCGGTACGGCAGCCTGATCCTGAATGCTAACGGCAGCTACAGCTATGTGGTGGATGACAATAACGCCGAGGTACAGGCGCTGCGTGTCAGCGGCCAGACCCTGACCGACAGCTTCAGCTATACGGTGACCGATACCGGTGGCCTGACCGACAACGCCACCCTGACCATCACCATTGAGGGTAGTAACGACGCCCCGGTGGCAGTGGATGACAGTGCCACTGCGGTGGAAGCGGGCGGCACCGCCAACGGCACCGCGGGCAGCGATGCCAGCGGCAACGTGTTGAGCAACGACAGCGATGCGGATGGTGCCGCCAATGGTGAGACGCAGACCGTCACCGCCATTCGCACCGGTGCCGAGGGTGGTTCCGGCACCAGCGGTACCGTCGGCCAAGTGCTGGCGGGCCAGTACGGCAGCCTGACGCTGAACGCCGACGGCACCTACAGCTATGTCATCGACGAGAGCAATGCGGCGGTGCAGGCGCTGCGCCAGAGCGGCCAGACCCTGACCGACGTCTTCACCTATACCCTGAGCGACACCGCCGGCCTGACCGACAGCGCCACCCTGACCATCACCATCGAGGGCAGTAACGACGCCCCGGTGGCGGTGAATGACAGCGCCGCTGCGGTGGAAGCGGGCGGCATTGCCAACGGCACCGCCGGCAGTGGCGCCAGCGGCAATGTGCTGAGCAACGACACCGATGTGGATGGCGACGACAGCAAAACCGTCACCGCCATTCGCACCGGCGCCGAGGGGGGCTCTGGCATCAGCGGTACTGTGGGTACTGTGCTGGCGGGTCAGTACGGCAGCCTGATCCTGAATGCTAACGGCAACTACAGCTATGTGGTGGATGAAAGCAACGCCGCGGTGCAGGCGCTGCGTGTCAGCGGCCAGACCCTGACCGACAGCTTCAGCTATACGGTGACCGATACCGGTGGCCAGAGTGACAGTGCCACCCTGACCATCACCATTGACGGTCGCAACGACGCCCCGGTGGCGGTGAATGACAGCGCCACCGCGGTGGAAGCGGGCGGCAGCGCCAACGGCACCGCGGGCAGCGAGGCCAGCGGAAACGTACTGAGCAACGACACCGATCTGGACGACGGCGACAGCAAAACCGTCACCGCCATTCGCACCGGCGCCGAGGACGGCAGCGGTACCGGCGGCACCGTCGGCCAGGCGTTGATCGGCCAGTACGGCCGCCTGACCCTGAATGCGGACGGCAATTACAGCTATGTGATTGATGAGAACAATACCGAGGTACAGGCGCTGCGCCAGAGCGGCCAGACCCTGACCGAGGTCTTCACCTATACCCTGAGCGACACCGATGGCCTGACCGACAGCGCCACTCTGACCATCACTATCGACGGTCGCAATGACGCCCCGGTGGCCCAGGGCACTGCCATTGATGAGCAGTGGAATTTTGGGGCGGATTATCGCCGAGATATTTCCACCCTGTTTACCGATGTGGACAGCGCCGCCAATGGGGAAGCACTCGATTTTGTCATTCAGGGGCTGCCCGAGGGGCTGAGCTATCACCCCAGCACCGGGGTGATTGTCGGTAAGCCGGTTGAGTCCGGCAAGTTTGTGATTACCCTGACGGCGGTGGACCAGGCCGGCGCCAGTGTGACTCGCCACTTCCAGCTGGAGGTGTTGGCTCCCCCGAAGGAAGAGCCGGCGAACCGGCCGGTAAACCGGATTGATATGCCTGCGGTCCGGGTAGAAAAAACGCCGGTGGTGGTTGAACTGTCTGCCTTGCCCCAGGGGCTGGTGAACCAGGATTCCGGCGAGCCTTCCGGGGCGGGCTTTGTGGCCCCCGTGGGCCCCGGCGAAAGGGTATTGCTGGCGGAGCCCGGCGCCTTGGTGGTGCAAACCGTGAATGCCGAAGGGCAGACCTCGCTCAGGGCATCGGTGGACGTCAATGTCAACGAGCAGGGGGAGGTGGTGTTCAGCGAGGGGCAGCAACAGGCCCTGGACGCGGTAGCGCTGAGGGTATCCCGTATCGTTTCCGCTGCCGGCAACGAGCTGGTGATCAGCATTGTTGATGGTCAGGGAACACAGGGACAGCGTTACAGTGGCGCCTTGCCCGACGGCACCGAACTGCCAGCCTGGATCAGCGTGGATCCCAAAACCGGTCATGTCCGCCTGCTGGCTCCCGCCGACATCCGTGAGCTGACCCTGCAAATTCAGGCCACCGGCAGCGATGGCCAGGTGCGCATCCTGGAAATCCGGGTAGACGTAGAGGCGCTGCAAGGTGGCCAGCAGGCCGGCACCCCCGAGCCCCTGGCTGCGGCTAGTGGTTTTGTTCCGCTGTCCGAGCAACTGGCCAGCGAGGTGGACGGAATGGAAAGCTATGGCAGCCGGTTGCTGGGCATCTTGAGCACGGTGTAAGGAATGGATGTGAATCAACAGGTTGCCGCCCTGATGGGGCTGGAACAACAATTGCGCAAGGCCGGCAGCCTTGCGCAGCTGTTTTATACCATTGTCAATCAAACGCACCAGTGCGTTGCCTATACCCAGGGCGTGCTGCTGACCGGCGAGCCCGACCGGCTGCAGGTGATGGCGGCGTCCGATATTCCCACGGTGGACTATACCTCGCCGTTTGTGGCCTGGATTGAGCGACTGGAGCGCCATCTGTCACGGCAGGAAAGGGCCGGGCAGTTACTGGCTCTGGAATGCGGCCAGGCCCCCGAGGCTTTGCTGTCCGACTGGCAGGAAATGGCGCCGGCGCATGTGCTTCGTGTCCCGCTTCGGGCGGCGGCACAGGAAGGGCGATTGCTGGGTGTGTTGCTGTTGTTTCGTTCCGAACCCTGGTCCGAACGGGAGCGGGGTGTCATGGAGCACCTGGGGGGCACCATGGGCCACGCCCTGTTTGCCCTGCAGCGCAGAACACCATTCCAGCATGTGCTGCGGCGCCTGCGTACCCGCAGAAACGGGCTGTTGCTGGCACTCCTGTTATTGCTGGTCATGGGGCTGCCGGTACGACTCAGTGCCCTGGCCCCGGTGGAGGTGATTGCCCGGGATCCTCGGGTGATCAGCGCGCCGCTCAATGGGGCCGTCAGGCATCTTGAGGTGGAGCCCAATCAGCCCATACGGCAAGGCGATCCGCTGGTGCAGTTCGAGGATACCGAGCTGGCCAGCGAAGTGGACATTGCTCAGCAGGCGCTGCTGGTGGCCCAGGCCGAGCTGAGAACGGTACAGCAAAGCGGTTTTATGGATCCCACGCAAAAAGCGCGCCTGGCAGAGCTGGAATCAAAAGTCAGGCTTCGGCAGGCCGAGCTTCACCACGCCCGCTCTCGCCTGGATAAAACCATGCTGACGGCGGCCGGCAGCGGCATTGTGGTGGTGGGGGATCCCAACGAATGGAAGGGAAGGCCGGTCAAAATCGGTGAGCGCATCATGCTGCTGGCCGACCCCGAGGTCATTGAGCTGGAGCTGATGCTGGCGGTGAAGGATTCGATTGCCCTGAGGCCCGAGGCCGAAGTCCGAGTGTTTCTCGACAGTGACCCCCTGTCCTCCCTGACAGCCAGGTTGCACCTTGCGGATTACAAGCCCCAGCAGACCCCCGATAACCGCATGGCATATCGGCTGGTGGCGCGGTTGGAGGCCGGGCCGCCGCCGGCGAGCCTGCCGCGCATCGGCACCCGGGGCACGGCAAAGGTCTATGGCGAGCGGGTCAGCTTGTTTTTTTACCTGTTCCGGCGGCCGATCACCAGCGCCCGTCAGTGGCTGGGCTGGTAAGTCATGCAGGAAACCACGGTGTTGCCCGCCCTGCGCCAGGATCTGCGTTTGCTGCCGGGGGCCCCCGACGAGAGTGGGGCGCCCCGCTGGTTGTTATTTGATGCTCTGCGTAACCGGTATTTCACGCTGTCGGCCGAGGCTCTGTATCTGGTCAGGCACTGGCAGGCCGGCCTCGCCGCCGCGCGTTTTTTATCTCAACTGCAAGCCCGCGGCCACGACTACCAGCCCGAAGAGTTAACGGCCTTTATTGAATTTATGGTGGCCAACCACCTGGTCGAGTCGCGCTCCGTGGACGACACTGAACGACTCTATCGGCATTACAGCGCCCGGTTGCTCGGCTTTTGGCGTTGGCTGATACACCACTATCTGTTTATTCGATTGCCCCTGTTCCGGCCGGATCCCTGGCTGGCACGCTGGACGCCCCGGCTGGGCTGGCTGTTTGCCCCTGCCACCCATTACCTGCTGCTCGGGCTCGGCGGTATTGGCCTGATACTGGCCATACGTCAGTGGGACACATTCTGGTCCACTTTTTTGCATTTCTTTACGCTGGAAGGGCTGGCGCTGTACGGAGTGACCCTGGCGATGGTGAAAAGCGCCCATGAGCTGGGGCATGCCTTTGCCGCCAACCGTCTGGGGTGCCGGGTGGCTTCCATGGGGGTGGCTTTGCTGGTGATGTTTCCCGTGCTCTATACCGATACCACCGATGCCTGGCGTCTCAGATCCCGGGCGGCCCGACTGCGGATCGTCACCGCCGGTGTACGCACCGAACTCTATCTTGCCCTGCTGGCCACCTTTCTATGGAACCTGCTGCCCGATGGCCCCTTGCGCAGCGCGGCGTTTTTTGTGGCCACTACCAGCTGGGTGACCTCGGTCCTGGTGAATATCAGCCCGTTTCTGCGTTTTGATGGCTACTATGCTTTTTCCGACTGGCTGGGCATGGAAAACCTGCAATCGCGTGCGTTTGCCTTTGGCCGCTGGCGTCTTCGTCATCTGCTGCTGGGGCTGAATGAGCCCCTTCCCGAGCCGCAGCCACGTGGCCGGGTCAGGCTGCTGGTGGCGTATGCCTGGGCAACCTGGGTATATCGGTTTTTTCTGTTTCTGGGCATTGCCTTGCTGGTCTATCACCTGTTTTTCAAGGTGCTGGGGATCGCCCTGTTTGTCGTGGAAATACTCTGGTTTATTGTACTGCCCATCTGGAGGGAAATCGGCATGTGGTGGAAAAAGCGGGCTGCGTGTTCACTGAGTGCCGGTCGCCTGCTTGGCTGGGGGCTGGCGGTTGGCATACTGCTGCTGGGGCTGGTGCCGTTGCCGGTCAGCGTGCCCGTCCCTGCCATTTTACAGGCCCAGAATGAGCAAACCCTGTTTGCCGCCGAGCCGGCGGTGATCGCCGAGGTGAGTGTACGCCAGGGGGATAGCGTCCGGGCCGGACAACCGCTGTTGCGGCTGGTATCCGAGCAACTGGACTTTGAGCTGCGGCAGGTGGAGGAAGAGCTGCGGCTGGCGCAGCAGTTGCTGGATCGCAGTGGCAGCTCATCCACAGAAAAAGGCAAGCTGGCCGTCTTCAAGCGGCAACGGCAACGCCTGCAGGAGCAGCGCAGCGGCTTGCTGGCGCGTCAGGCCCGGCTCACCATTCGAGCGCCCTTTGATGGCCGCATCACACAAATGGCCCAGTGGCACCCCGGAGTGTGGGTGGGGGCCGATACCGCCCTGCTGGCGGTGACGGATACGGCGCGTCTGCAACTGAAAGGGTATCTGGACGAACGGTACCTTCATTTGATCGGGCCGGGCAGCAAGGGAGTATTTGTCGCCGATCGCCCCGGCGTGAATGCGCTGCCGGTTGAGGTAAACGAGGTGGATATCGGAGCCATATTCTCGCTGCCCGAGGGAGAGCTGAGCTCGGAATACGGTGGTCCCATTGCGGTGCGGCGTGTCGAAGAAGGCCTGTTGGTGCCCGAGCAGGGGCGGTATCGTATCTCCATGACGCTGACCGGTGCCGGTGATGAAGCGGGGAGGAATACCCGCCTGCCCGGCCTGGTCAGGCTGGAAGGGGAGCGGCGCAGCTGGTTATGGCAGCAAGGGCGCAGGGTGATGGCGGTCCTGATCCGGGAAAGCGGCTTCTGACTTCATATCTTGTCAGGTAGCCGCGTTGTCCCTTCGGCTTACTTGAACAGCTGCCGCTCGGCCATGACCAGCTGCGCCGCCGGCTGACGGCAACGGGCGGCAATCAGCAGGCTGAGGGCCAGCACCGCCAGCAGCGGCAGGTTGCCAAAGCGGGCATAGGGGGTCAGCCCGGTCATGCCAATCACCTCGGCGGTCAGTACTCCCTGCTCAAACTGGGGCAGGCTGGCGGCCATACGGCCCTTCTCATCGGTGACCAGGGTCACCCCGTTGTTGGTGGCGCGGATCATCGGCCGGCCCAGCTCCAGGGCGCGCATGCGGGCGATTTGCTGATGTTGCCAGGGGCCGATGGAGCGGCCAAACCAGGTGTCGTTCGATACCGTTAGCAGGTAGTCGGTAGTGGGCTTCATGTTGGCCCGCACCAGCCCGGGAAAGGCCACCTCATAACAGATGGCCACGCTCAGATCCTGGCCAGCGGCGTTAATGTCGGCCTGGCCGGACTCGCCCCGGGAAAAGGATGACATCGGCAGATTGAAAAACGGTGCCAAGGGCCGCAGCCAGTCGCCAAAGGGCACGAATTCGCCGATGGGCACCAGTTGCTGCTTGTAGTAGCGGTTGTCCTGGCCCGGCTGGTACTGGCCGCTGCCCAGGCCCAGCACGGCGTTGTACACCTCGCCCTGTCCCGGGCGTGACACCAGGCCGGTGATGAGGGCCTGACCCCGTTCAAACATCAGCTTGTCGACCTGCTCCAGCCAGGGCGCCAGCTGCTGCTCCGAGGCGGGCAGCGCCGACTCGGGCCAGATCACCACATCGGCATTGAGGGCCGGCCGGGTCAGTGTTAGGTAGCGTTTCAGGCTGAGCTCCAGCTGGCCCGGAATCCATTTCAGCGACTGCTCGATATTGCCCTGGATCAGCGCTACCCGCAGGGCTTGGGTGGGAGAGACCCATTGCAGTTGCTGGCTGGCCATGCCAAGGCCCCACAGCACGCAGGCAAAGGCTGCCGCCCGCCAGCGCAGTTCGGCGCCCAGCCAGTACAGGGCGGCGGCGGAAAAGGTCAGCAGCCAGCTGATGCCCTGCACCCCGAGCATGGGGGCCAGCCCGGCCAGCGGGCCGTCCAGCTGGGAGTAGCCGAACCACAGCCAGGGAAAGCCGGTGAGCATCCAGCCTCGCAGCCAGTCGGCGCCGATCAGCAACACCGGGAGCACCCACAGCAGCCGCGCCTTGGGCGACGCCACCAGGCGGTGGGCCAGCCACAGCGCCAGGCCGGTATAGGCGGCGAGATAGGCGGCCAGCAGGGCCACCAGCACAAAGGCCACCGGCAGCGACAGGCCGCCGAACATCGTCATGCTGTTGTGGATCCACCAAAGACCGGGCAGGTATAACCCTAAGCTCCAGGCAAAGCCGCGGCGGGCAGCCGGGCCGGGGGCACAATGGTGAGTGAAGGCGAACAGCCCGGCCAGCGACACCAGCGCCAGGGGCCAGAAATCAAAGGGGCTGAAGGCCAGAACGCCAAGGGCCCCGCACAGCAGGGCCCCGAACAATGGCAGCAATTTACGCACTTATACCGGCTCCGACGAGGAGGTTTCCTGATTGTCCGGTATCTTAACCTGTAACTGTAGCAGCCGTCGACGGTCGGCATGGGCCACTTTGAATACGAAGCCGCCCAGCTCTACCTGTTCCCCCTTGCCGGGCAGGTGACCAAAGGCATGCATGACCATGCCGCCCACGGTGTCGGCCTCTTCGTCGCTGAAGTCGGTGTTGAAGAAGTCGTTGAAATCCTCGATGTCGGTGAGGGCGGCCACCGAATAGACCCGTTTGCTGATCTGACGGATTTCGGCGCTTTCCTCGGCGTCGTACTCGTCCTCAATGTCGCCGACAATCAGTTCGAGAATGTCTTCGATGGTGACCAGGCCCGACACACCGCCGAACTCGTCCACCACTATGGCCATGTGATAGCGCTCTTCGCGGAACTCCTTGAGCAGCTTGTCGAGGCGCTTGCTCTCGGGCACCACCACCGCCGGGCGCAGCACCTTGTCGATGGAAAAGTCTTCTTCGGTGAGGCCAAAGCCGTAGGGCAGCAGATCCTTGGCCAGCAGTATGCCCTCGATATGATCCTTGTCTTCGTTGACCACCGGAAAGCGGGAGTGGGTAGACTCGATAATCATCGGCAGGAAGCTGGATACCGGCTGGGATTTCTCCACGGTGACCATCTGGGAGCGGGGGATCATGATGTCGCGAACCCGCAGTTCGCTGACTTCCAGCACGCCTTCAATCATGTCCTTGGTGTCCTGATCGATCAGATCCCGTTCACCCGCGTCCATGATCACTTCAACCAGCTCTTCCCGGTTCTTCGGTTCGCCCTGAAACATCTGGCCCAGTCGCTCCAGCCAGTTTTTCTTTGCGGACGAACCGTTGTCTGAGTGTGAATTGTCGTCGCTCACTTGTTAACCTTCGTCGTCGTCTTGATAGGGGTTGTCCATGCCCAGGCCGGCCAGGATCGCAATTTCCCTGGCTTCCATTGCTTCGGCTTCGTCATCCTTAATATGGTCAAAACCGAGCAAATGCAAGCAGCCATGCACCACCATGTGGGCCCAGTGGGCCTGCAGCGGCTTGTTTTGCTCGGCGGCTTCCCGCTCCACCACCTGGCGGCAGATCACCAGATCGCCCAGCAGCGGCAGCGCCACGCCGGGGGGGGCCTCGAACGGAAAGGACAGCACATTGGTGGGGTTGTCTTTGCCGCGGTAGTCCCGGTTCAGCGCCTGGCTTTCGGCCTCGTCCACCAGCCGCACCGTCACTTCGGCCTCATCCCGCTCGCCCTCAAGGGCGGCGGCAAGCCAGCGTTCAACATCCTGCTCGGCGGGCAGGCCGGGCGCCTCATCACAGGCGAGTTGCAGATCCAGCCACAGGGTCATGCGGGGGATTCTCCCTTGGTCTGAGAGGCGTTTTGCTGGCGCTTCTGGGCGTCTTCAAAGGCCTCGTAGGCACGCACGATGCGGGCCACCACCGGGTGGCGCACCACGTCTTCGGCCCGAAAGAAATTAAACGACAGGCCTTCCACTCCGCTCAGCACCTCAATGGCATGACGCAGGCCGGATTTGGCGTTGCGGGGCAGGTCAATCTGGGTGATGTCGCCGGTGATCACCGCCTTGGAATTGAAGCCGATACGGGTGAGGAACATCTTCATCTGCTCCACCGTGGTGTTCTGGCTTTCATCGAGAATGATAAAGGCGTCGTTCAGGGTGCGGCCGCGCATGTAGGCCAGTGGCGCCACTTCGATGACGTTGCGCTCAATCAGCTTTTCCACCCGCTCAAAGCCCAGCATTTCAAACAGGGCGTCGTACAGGGGGCGCAGATAGGGGTCGACCTTCTGGCTCAGATCCCCGGGCAGAAAACCGAGCTTTTCGCCGGCCTCCACCGCCGGGCGGGTCAGCAGAATGCGGCGAATTTCCTGACGCTCCAGGGCATCCACCGCCGCCGCCACCGCCAGGTAGGTCTTGCCGGTGCCTGCCGGGCCGATGCCAAAGGTGATGTCGTGGCTGAGCATGTGCGCCACATAGTGCGCCTGGTTAGGGCTGCGCGGCTTGATCAGCCCCCGCTTGGTCTTGATGGTCACTTCCTTGCCGTAGCGGTAGCCGGCATCGTCTTCGTCGTCCTGCTCCAGTACTCTGGCTTCCTTGATTGCCAGGTGGATCTGTTCCGGCGTGATGTCGGGCACTGGCTGGCCTTTGATCGACTGGGTGTCCACATAGAGACGGGTGAGGATGTCGTTGGCCACTCGGGCCAGGCGCTCGGGGCCGACAATCTGAAAGTGCTGGTTCTGGTGATTGATTTCCACCCCCAGGCGGCGCTCCAGCTGTTTGATGTTGTCGTCAAAGGGGCCGCACAGGCTGGCCAGGCGCTGGCCGTCGGCGGGTTGCAGTTCAAGGTCCAGATGAGTGACGTTGGCTGTCAAGGTAACTCCTGAATATCGGGAATAAGAGAACAGGGATGGGGGAGGAGGACATCCAGTCCCTGTTCCCTGATCCCCATTCCCTGTTTTTTAAGGGGTGAAGGTGGCCACGCCGGTGTCGTCGGGCACGCCGTCGGGGCGGCGGGCCAGAATGCTTTGGGGCGACACCTGGCTGCGCAGATCCATCTCGTCCTCGCCGCGCAGGAATTTGCCCCGCAGGCTGTGGGGCATCACTTCAGTGATCTCCACGTCGGCAAAACCGCCGATAAGATGATGGGGGCCTTCAAAGTTCACCACCCGGTTGTTCTCGGTACGGCCGCGCAGCTCCATGGGGTTCAGCTTGGACGGGCCTTCCACCAGAATGCGCTGGGTGGAGCCGAGCATCTGCCGGCTGATCAATTGCGCCTGGTGGTTGATGGTGTTCTGCAGCCGGTACAGCCGTTCCTTTTTCTCTTCCATCGGAATGTCGTCGGGCAGATCGGCGGCCGGGGTGCCCGGGCGCGGGCTGTAGATAAAGCTGAAGCTCATGTCGAAGCCCACGTCCTCGATGAGTTTCATGGTCTTCTCAAAGTCGTCCGCCTCTTCTCCGGGAAAGCCCACGATAAAGTCGGAGCTGATGGTGATGTCGGGGCGGGCGGCACGCAGCCGGCGGATCTTGGACTTGTACTCGAGGGCCGTGTGCGGACGTTTCATCAGGGTGAGAATGCGATCCGATCCGCTCTGTACCGGCAGGTGCAGGAAGCTGACCACCTCGGGAGTGTCTTTATACACCTCGATGATGTCGTCGGTGAACTCGATGGGATGGCTGGTGGTGTAGCGAATGCGGTCGATGCCGTCGATGGCGGCCACCAGCCGCAGCAGCTCGGCAAAGGTGCAAATGTCGCCGTCATGGGTCTCACCCCGGTAGGCGTTGACGTTCTGGCCCAGCAGGTTCACCTCGCGCACGCCCTGCTCGGCGAGCTGGGCGATTTCATAGAGCACGTCGTCCAGCGGGCGGCTCACTTCCTCGCCCCGGGTGTAGGGCACCACGCAGAAGGAGCAGTATTTGGAGCAGCCTTCCATGATGGAGACAAAGGCGGTGGCGCCTTCGGCTTTCGGCTCGGGCAGGTTGTCGAATTTCTCGATCTCGGGGAAAGCCACGTCCACCTGGGCACCGCGGCCTTCCAGCACCGACTTGATCATGGCCGGCAGCCGGTGCAGGGTCTGCGGACCGAACACGATATCGACAAAGGGCGCGCGGGAACGAATGGCATCCCCTTCCTGGGACGCCACGCAGCCGCCCACGCCGATCACCAGCTTGGGGTTGGCTTCCTTGAGCGGACGCCAGCGCCCGAGCTGATGAAAGACCTTCTCCTGGGCCTTCTCGCGAATGGAGCAGGTGTTGAGCAGCAGCACGTCGGCCTGCTCGGCGTCCTCGGTGAGCTGGTAGCCGTGGCTGGCGTCCAGCAGATCGGCCATCTTGGATGAATCGTATTCGTTCATCTGACAGCCCCAGGTCTTGATATGAAGTTTTTTGCTCATGGCGCTCTTGAATTACTGCAAAGGGTCATGCGTTTTGGACCGGGCATTCTACTCTTTTCTCCCGGTAGTGGCCAGATAATATCCAGCCGCAAAAGGGCCTGGCGTGGGTAAATTGGCCCCGGCGAAATCAGGGAAATTGGGGTAGAATGGCCGAAAAATCCGGAGGTTGGACAATGCAACAGTGCGATATCGCCATTATCGGCGGCGGCATGGTGGGCGCCCTGGCGGCGGCCCTGCTGGCGCCGAGTGGGCTCGACATTCAGCTGCTGGAAAGCCGGCAGCCACAGGAATTCTCGCCCACCGAGCCCCACGACTTGCGCATTTCTTCCATCAGTGCCGCCTCGGTCCGCTTGCTACAGCAGGCGGGGGCCTGGGACGCCATCACGGCCATGCGTGCCTGGCCCTATCAGCGGCTGGAGGCCAGTGAGTGGCAGGGGTTTGCCACTCGCTTCAGCGCCGCCGAGCTGGATTGCGAGTACCTGGGCTATATGCTGGAGAACCGGGTGATCCAGCTCGGCCTGTGGCAGGCGCTGGCCCAGTGGCACAACGTCATCCTGCGCTGTCCGAGTGAGCTGGACTCTCTTGAGCAACACGAGCAGGGCGCCCTGCTGACCCTGAGCGATGGCAGCCAGTTGCAGGCGCGGCTGGTGCTGGCCTGCGATGGTGCCGAATCCCGGCTGCGCCAGCTGGCCGGCATTGGGGTGACCGCCTGGGATTATGCCCAGCAGTGCATGCTGATCAGCGTGGCAGGGGATGAACTGGAGCAGGACATTACCTGGCAGCAGTTCTGTGCCTCCGGCCCCCGGGCGCTGTTGCCGCTTGGGCACGGCAAGGGTTCATTGGTGTGGTATGACCGCAAGGCGCGTATCGAACAGCTGGCGGCCATGAGCAACGAGGCCCTGGCGTTGGAAGTGGCAAGGCAGTTTCCGGCCCGCCTGGGGCCGGTGCGCGTGCTGGGCAAGGGACACTTTGCCCTGCGCCGTCGCCATGCCAACCAGTATGTAAAGGGCGCTGTGGTGCTGCTGGGCGATGCGGCCCATACCATCAATCCGCTGGCGGGGCAGGGGGTGAACCTGGGCTTCAAGGACGTGGCGGTGCTCAGCGAACTGATCCATCAGGCGGTGGAACGGGGTGAGGACATTGCCGCGCCCGCGTTGCTCAAGCGCTTTGAATGCCGCCGCCGGCCCGACAACCTGCTGATGCAGGGCGCCATGGATGTGTTTTACCAGGCCTTCAGCAACGAGGTGGCGCCGCTGAAGCTGCTGCGCAACCTCGGCCTCAAGGTCGCCGAGCACAGCGGCCCGCTGAAAAAGCAGGTGATGAAATACGCCATGGGGCTGTAACTGCGGAAGATCAGGGAATGGGGAATAGGGACTGGCACGAATCCCTAATCCCTAATCCCTAATCCCTAATCCCTAATCCCTGGAAAGAAAAAAGCCGACCCAATGGTCGGCTTTTTTCTTGATATGGCTGGGGTACCAGGATTCGAACCTGGGAATGGCGAGATCAAAACCCGCTGCCTTACCGCTTGGCGATACCCCAATTTTTTAATGGTGCGGGAGGCGAGACTTGAACTCGCACACCTTGCGGCGCCAGAACCTAAATCTGGTGCGTCTACCAATTTCGCCACTCCCGCTAAAGAGTGGTGGCTATGGCGGGATTCGAACCTGCGACCCCATCATTATGAGTGATGTGCTCTAACCAACTGAGCTACATAGCCACATAAAGCATTGAGTCGCCTCAATGTTCAGACCCGTTATATTAACGCGCCTTGGTTAAATGGCTGAAGTTGCAGTTCGTGCCTGGGCATGAATGCCGAGATCAAAACCCGCGTTGCCTTCAACATTTCTTGAAAATGGCTGGGGTACCAGGATTCGAACCTGGGAATGGCGAGATCAAAACCCGCTGCCTTACCGCTTGGCGATACCCCAACAGCTGCGCCCGTATCTTTTAACACATACCAGCACATTTGAAAATGACCGAAGCTGCAGTCCGTGCCTGGGCACTGATGCCGGGAGCAAAACCCGTCTTGTCTTCAACCTTTTCTGAAAATGGCTGGGGTACCAGGATTCGAACCTGGGAATGGCGAGATCAAAACCCGCTGCCTTACCGCTTGGCGATACCCCAGCAATGGTGGCTATGGCGGGATTCGAACCTGCGACCCCATCATTATGAGTGATGTGCTCTAACCAACTGAGCTACATAGCCACTGCTTGTTGATGACCTTCCGTCACCGAACGGGGCGCATTATGCGTATCCGGACCGACAGCGTCAACCGTTTTTCCGTAAAAAGTTGGGCCGCTTTGGCTGTTTGGCCACAAAATCGGCACGGTGATGAAGGGCTGGTCAGTCAGACCGATTTTTTGTGCAAAAACAACGGGAGAAACAAAAAAGCCGGGAACATGCCCGGCCTTTGAAAGAGAGGATGGTGGGGGATCAGACGTTGAACAGGAAGTTCATGACGTCGCCGTCCTTCACGATGTAGTCCTTGCCCTCGGAGCGCATCTTGCCCGCTTCCTTGGCACCCTGTTCGCCCTTGTAGGTGATGTAGTCGTCAAAGGCGATGGTCTGGGCGCGAATAAAGCCCTTTTCAAAGTCGGTGTGGATCTTGCCGGCGGCCTGGGGGGCGGTGGCGCCCACGGGAATGGTCCAGGCACGCACTTCCTTCACCCCGGCGGTGAAGTAGGTCTGCAGGTTGAGCAACTGGTAACCGGCGCGGATCACCCGGTTCAGGCCCGGCTCTTCCAGACCCATGTCGGCCATGAACTCGGCGGCTTCTTCCGCATCCAGCTCGGCAATTTCCGACTCCATGGCGGCGCACACCGGTACCACGATGGCGTTTTCGGCGGCGGCAATGGCTTCCACTTCGGCCAGGAAGGGGTTGTCCTCAAAGCCGTCGTCGTTGACGTTGGCAATGTACATGGTCGGCTTGATGGTGAGGAAGTTCAGGTAGGCGATGGCCTCCTGCTCTTCCTTGGTCAGCTCGACACTGCGCAGCACCTTGGCTTCTTCCAGCACCGGCAGCAGCTTTTCCAGCACGGTGATTTCGAACTTGGCGTCCTTGTCGCCCCCCTTGGCCTTTTTGGCGTTGCGCTGAATGGCGCGCTCACAGGTGTCCAGATCCGCCAGCGCCAGCTCGGTGTTGATCACCTCGATGTCGTGCTTGGGAGACACCTTGCCCGCCACGTGGACGATGTTGTCGTTCTCAAAGCAGCGCACCACGTGACCGATGGCGTCGGTCTCGCGAATGTTGGCCAGGAACTTGTTGCCCAGGCCTTCGCCCTTGGAAGCGCCCGCCACCAGGCCGGCGATGTCCACGAATTCCATGGTGGTGGGCAGGATGCGCTGGGGCTTGACGATCTCGGCCAGGGCCTGGAGACGCTGATCCGGTACCGGCACCACACCGGTGTTCGGCTCAATGGTGCAGAAGGGGAAGTTGGCGGCTTCGATACCGGCCTTGGTCAGCGCGTTGAACAGGGTGGATTTGCCCACGTTGGGCAGACCCACAATACCGCATTTAAAACCCATGATGGTTATCCTGAAATTTACTTGGTGGAATCGGCGTTGAAGGCATGCAGGCGGTTCATTGCCTTGATCATGCCGTCATTGAATAAAATATCGGTGGCGCGGACGGCTTCGTCCACGGCGGCATCGAGCAATTCCTGCTCGGCTGCCGGGGCCTTGGTCAGCACAAAACCGGCGACCCGGGACTTGTCGCCCGGATGGCCAATGCCGAGCCGCAACCGGTAGAAGTCCTTGCTGTTGCCCAGGCTGCTGATGATGTCCTTGAGGCCATTATGGCCGCCGTGGCCGCCACCCTGTTTGAAGCGGGCGGTGCCCGGCGACAAGTCCAGCTCGTCGTGGGCCACCAGAATGCCTTCGGGGGGGATCTGGTAAAAATTGGCCATGGCCGCCACCGCCTTGCCCGAACGGTTCATAAAGGTGGCGGGCACCAGCAGGCGCACATCCCGGTTGCCGATGCGCACGCGCCCGGTCCAGCCGAAAAACTTGCCTTCTTCCTTGAGCTGGGCTCCGTGCAGGCGGGCCAGCTCGGTAACGTACCAGGCGCCGGCGTTGTGGCGGGTATGGGCGTATTCCGGGCCGGGGTTAGCCAGCCCGACAATGAGTTCGATAGGTTGCATAGCAAAATCGGCCGTTAAAATGACGCCATATTCTAATGAAGTGCGGCGATAATGGCCACCGTAAGGGGCGGATTTGCTATGGTGTTCAGCCGGATCCGATTTCAAATTAATTGTTTACAATCTGTGCTATGATCGTTCCTCAAAAACGGGCAAGCCGCTTCGCGCTGCCCGCCGCATAGCATATTTCACGGAACTCACCATGTTTGAACTCTTGGCTTGGTCCCTGCTGGCCGGCGTGGTCAATGCGCTGGCCGGTGGCGGTCTGTTCTTTACGCTGCCGGCGCTGCTGGCCGCGGGCATACCCAGTACCGGGGCGGTGGCCACCGCCAACGTGGCATCCTGGCCCGGGTATGTCAGCGCTTTTTGGGGCATGCGCCGTCGCCTGGGGGGCGGTCCGCTGCTGGCGCTCACGATGATTGGCCTGGCCGGCGGTGGCCTGGGGGCCTTCGCCCTGACCCGGTTTCATGCCGACCACTTCAACTATCTGGTGCCCTGGCTGCTGCTGGGGGTGAGCCTGCTTTATGGCCGCCAGCTGCTCAGCCGCAGTGGGTTTGAAGGGCCGCTGGTCATGCGCAACCGGGCCTGGCCGATGTTGCTTGGCGGCAGTTTCTACGGTGGCTTTTTTGGCGGAGGGCTGGGCGTGCTGCTGATGGCGCTGATGGGCCAGCTGCGCATGGGCTCCAGCCTGCAGCAGCATGCCGTCAAGCTGTATCTGTCGATGCTGGCCAGTGGCGCCACCATCATCGTCTATTCCCTGTCGGGGCTGGTGTACTGGCACGAAGCGCTGCTGCTGGCGGTGGGCTATTTACTTGGCGGCAAGCTGGGGGCCCGGGTGCTGGAATGGATTCGCCCCAAACTGCTGGCCTGGGGTATTGTCGCCTTTGGGGTGGGCCTGAGCGGCTATTACTTTATGCGTTTTTACGGATGACGGCGGTGAGGCGTGAGGGGGCTGGAGTGAGGTGATTTACTCCTCACCCCTCACATTCTACCGCCCACAAAAAAGCCCGCGAATGTCGCGGGCTTTTTGCTTCATGTTGCGAACTCAGTGCTCGAACATGGCGGAGATGGACTCTTCGTTGCTGATGCGACGAATGGCCTCGGCCAGCATGGGGGACAGGGTCAGTTGCTTGACCTTGTCCAGCGCCTGGATTTCTGGGCTCAGGGGCACGGAGTCGGTGATGATGACTTCATCGATCACGGAATCCTTGATGTTCTGGGCGGCGTTGCCGGAGAACACGGCGTGGGTGGCGTAGGCAAATACCCGCTTGGCGCCGCGCTCTTTCAGGGCTTCGGCGGCCTTGCACAGGGTGCCGCCGGTGTCGATCATGTCGTCAACGATCACGCAGTCACGGCCTTCCACGTCACCGATCAGGTGCATCACCTGAGACACGTTGGCGCGGGGGCGGCGCTTGTCGATGATGGCGATGTCGGTTTCGTCCAGCAGCTTGGCCACGGCACGGGCACGCACCACGCCACCGATGTCGGGCGATACCACCACGGCATCCTGCAGCTGTTTGGCTTTCATGTCTTCCAGCAGCACCGGGGTACCGAACACGTTGTCTACCGGTACGTCAAAGAAGCCCTGAATCTGCTCGGCGTGCAGATCCACGGTCAGCACCCGGTCCACGCCCACGCTGGACAGGAAGTCGGCCACTACCTTGGCGGTGATCGGCACCCGGGCGGAGCGCACGCGGCGATCCTGGCGAGCATAACCGAAGTAGGGAATGACGGCGGTAATACGACCGGCGGAGGCGCGACGCAGGGCGTCGACCATGACGATCAGTTCCATCAGGTTGTCGTTGGTGGGCGCGCAGGTGGACTGGATGATGAAGACATCGCCGCCGCGTACATTTTCGTTGATTTGCACGCTGATTTCGCCGTCGCTGAAACGGCCGACATCGGCAGCACTCAGTTTAATGAAAAGACGATCGGCGATACGTTGGGCGAGTTCCGGCGTTGCATTACCAGCAAACAGCTTCATGTCGGGCACGGTTTAAAACCTCGGGGTTGCTTCGTGGGTGGCGAGACTGGACGGGGCCGTGAACCCGTATCACGAAAAACGTTTTCGCTATCCAGCCCGTTTTCGAAATTATTCTGATTCCGGAACACCAGTCAGGCTGTTGAGTGAGAGCACTCAACGGTGAGTCGGCCTGGGCCGTATTTTCCTGCCGGCGACCGCCGGCAGCGAACTGACCCTTGGAATAAGGGAGAAAGCGAGCCCACCCCGCTTTCATGCCATCGCTGCCTGGTCTGTCTCGTTCAATAACGGGTGCTCAAAGGGCGTCCAGTGCCGTCAGCAGCGGCGAGCGGTTGCAGCCTTTGGCAACAAAACCGCGGGCGCCGGCCGGCGCTTTTTTCAGCGCCTGTTCCGCCGCTTCGCGACGGTCAAAGGTGCCGAAAACACAGGCGCCGGTGCCCGTCATTCGTGACGGCGCATATTCTAGCAACCAGCTCAGAAGTTTGGCAACCTCGGGGTGTCGCATTTTGACCAGCCCTTCGCAGTCGTTTTGCCAGGGGGAAGACAGCCGTTGTTCCAGGCTCAGCACCGGGCTGTTGCGGGGCAATGCCGGGTCGTTGAAGATGGCCGGCGTGGCCACTTCCACCCCCGGGTTGAGCACCAGATACCAGGGTTCGGGCGGGCTGGCGGCGGTGAAAATATCCCCTACGCCCTCGGCAAAGGCGGCGTGGCCATGGATGAACACCGGCACGTCGGCCCCCAACTGCCGGCCGAGATCGGCGAGTTCGTGCTTGGCTAGGCCCAGCCGCCACAGCCGGTTCAGCCCCACCAGGGTGGTGGCGGCATCGCTGGAGCCCCCGCCAAGACCGCCACCCATGGGCAGGCGCTTGGTAAGATGAATGTGCGCACCTTGGGGACAGCCAGTATGCGCCTGCAGCAGGCGCGCGGCACGAATAATCAGGTTGTCTTCGAGGGCCACCCCGGGCAAGGGCGGGCTCAGCATCAGCTCGGGGGCGGGCGTAAAGGCGAGTTCGTCGCCAAAGTCCACAAACTGAAACAGGGTCTGCAGGTTGTGGTAACCGTCAGGCCGGCGGCCGGTGATGTACAGAAACAGGTTGAGCTTGGCGGGGGCGGGCAGGCGCATCACGGATTCAGCTCCCACCGGCTGACGGCCAGCTTCAGGGTGGTGGTGTCGTGGCTGAGTTCCATGCGGCTGGGCAACCAGAGGCCGTCAATCTGGGTGTAGCCCTGGTAGCTGAGCTGCCAGCCATGAGACTGTACCTGGGCCGGACGACCGTTCTCGTCCAGGCTCAGGGTATCGGCCTCCCCGGGCAGGCCCTTGATCCAATCGGCCAGTTGTTCCACCGGCAGATCCCAGCCGGTCAGGGTATACACCAGATCCCGGGCGTTGCCGGCGGTGTGGCGCTGGCCTTCGCTGTCGACCAGTTCAATGCGACCGTTGCGGCGGCTGAGATCAAACACCCGCTTGCCCACCACATTGGTGAGGTTCAGCCGGTAGTCGTCGCTGTCCTGGCGCCAGAACAGGCTCAGGCTGCCGCGCTCGTCGGGGGTGATGATGCCGAGCTTGGCGGCCAGCTGCCAGCGCTCCAGCTCGGCCAGCTGTTGTTTCTGGGCCAGCCAGGAGCCCGCCGGGGCTTCCTCGGCCCGGTAGGCACAGCCCGTCACCAGCAACATGGCAAGGCAGATCAATAAAATACGCACGGCAAGCTCCCCGGTTCAAAAGGTGGCGGCCAGTATAAGGGCAAGGCCGGTGCCTTTTAAAGATTTGGCCTTTCTCGTACAATAGCCGGCTACTTGAAGAATGTTGTGAGCCGCACCAAACCCTCATGAGCCTGCTGGTACTGGGAATCAATCATAAGACAGCGTCCGTCGCCCTGCGCGAGCGGGTGGCGTTTGGCCCTGATCTTGCCCCCCGGGCACTGCAGGAGCTGATGAACACGCGTGGCGTGGCCGAAACCGTGATCCTGTCCACCTGCAACCGCACCGAGCTTTATTGCAGCCTCAACGAGGACGGCGACGGTGATGTCATACGCCACTGGCTGCAGCGCTTTCACCGGCTGGACGAAGACGAACTCACCGCCTGCCTGTATCAGCACCAGGGCGAAGAGGCCATTCGGCACCTGATGCGGGTGGCCTGCGGCCTCGACTCCCTGGTGCTGGGCGAGCCGCAGATCCTTGGTCAGATCAAGCAGGCCTACAGCCAGTCCCATCAGGCCGGCAGCCTCAGGGGGCTGCTGGAGCGGCTGTTTCAGAAGTCCTTTTCCGTGGCCAAGCGGGTGCGCACCGAAACCGATATCGGCGCCAGCGCCGTATCCGTGGCCTTTGCCGCGGTCAGCCTGGCCAAGCGCATTTTCTCGGATCTGGGCCGTACCCGGGTCCTGCTGGTAGGGGCGGGAGAGACCGTCGAACTGGTGGCGCGTCACCTGCGGGAGCAGTCGGTCACCCAGATGATGGTGGCCAACCGTACCCTGGAGCGGGCCCAGAACCTGGCCCAGGAGTTTGAGGCCGAGGTGATGACCCTGGAGCAGATCCCCGACTTTCTGCCCCGGGCCGACATCGTGATCAGCTCCACCGCCAGCCCCCTGCCGATCATCGGCAAGGGCATGGTGGAGCGGGCGCTCAAGGCCCGCCGTCACCGCCCCATTCTGCTGGTGGACATCGCCGTGCCCCGGGACATCGAGCCCGAGGTGGACGAGCTCAACGACGCCTATCTCTACACGGTGGACGATCTGCAGGGCATCATCGAGCAGAACCTGGAGGCCCGCAAACGGGCCGCGGCCCAGGCCGAGCGGATTATTCTGGAAGAGCGGGACCAGTTTATGGCCTGGTACCGCTCCCTGCGCTCGGTGGACATGATCCGTGACTACCGGGCCCAGGCGGAGGCGGTGCGCGAGCAGGAGCTGGCCCGGGCGCTGCAGGCCCTGGCCCAGGGCGACGACGCCACCGAGATCATGCAGCAGTTGAGCCGGCGCCTGACCAACAAGCTCATTCATACCCCCACCCAGGCCCTGAGTCAGGCCGGCAAGGACGGCGATCAGGACATGCTGGCGGTGCTGTCCCGCACCTTGGGCATTGGCCGGCCCTGAGCCGGCATAACGGCGAGACCCTTGATGAACGAATCCGTACTGAAGAAACTGGAAGGCCTGGAAGAACGCTACCAGGAAGTGCAGGCGCTGCTCGGCGAGGCCTCTGTCATTAACCATCAGGAGCAGTACCGGGCGCTGACCCGGGAATATGCCCAGCTGGAAGACGTGGTGGCCTGCTTTCAGCGTTACCGCCAGGCCGAGGCGGATCTGGCCGAAGCCAGAGAGATGCTGGCGGAAGACGATGCCGAGATGAAGGCCATGGCCCGGGACGAGATCGAGGCCGCCGAGGCCGCCATCGAGACCCTGAGCCAGGAGCTGCAGATTTTGCTGCTGCCCCGGGATCCCCGGGACGACAACAACTGCTTTCTGGAGATTCGCGCCGGCGCCGGCGGCGACGAGGCGGCTATTTTTGCCGGGGATCTGTTTCGCATGTACAGCCGCTATGCCGAAACCCGGCGCTGGCGGGTGGAGATCGTCAGCGCCAGCGAGGGCGAGCACGGTGGTTTCAAGGAGATCATCGCCCGCATCGAAGGCGCCGGTGCCTATGGCCAGCTCAAGTTCGAGTCCGGCGGCCACCGGGTGCAGCGGGTGCCGGAGACCGAATCCCAGGGCCGCATTCACACCTCCGCCTGCACCGTGGCGGTGATGCCCGAGGTGCCCGAGGCCGAGGCGCCGGAGATCAACCCAGCGGATCTGAAGGTGGACACCTTTCGGGCCTCCGGCGCCGGAGGCCAGCACGTCAACAAAACCGACTCCGCCATTCGCATTACCCACCTGCCCACCGGCATGGTGGTGGAATGCCAGGACGAGCGCTCCCAGCACAAGAACCGGGCCAAGGCCATGGCGGTACTGGCCTCGCGTCTGGCCCAGGCGGAGCAGGACAAGCGCCATGCCGAGGAGCAGAGCACCCGGCGCAACCTGCTGGGCAGCGGCGATCGTTCCGATCGCATTCGCACCTACAACTACCCTCAGGGCCGAGTGTCGGATCACCGCATTAACCTCACCCTGTACCGGCTGAGTGAAGTGCTGGAAGGTCAGCTCGACATGCTGACCCAGCCCATTCTGCAGGAGCACCAGGCCGATCAGCTCGCGGCCCTGGCGGGACAGTGATGCAACTGAGCGAGCTGCGCGTCCGGCTGCGCGAACAACTTGAAGGGGGCGAGTCGCCGGCGCTGGATGCGGACGTGCTGTTGTGCCATGTGCTGGGCAGGCCCCGCAGCTTTTTGCTGGCCTGGCCCGAATTCGAGGTGAGCGCGCAGCAAGAGTGCGAGCTGGCGGAGCTGGTTCGCCGTCGCAAGCGGGGTGAGCCGGTGGCGCACCTCACCGGCCAGCGGGAATTCTGGTCGCTGATGCTGGAGGTGTCCCCGAATACCCTGATCCCCCGGCCCGATACCGAGGTGCTGGTTGAAAGCGCCCTGGCGCGTCTGCCGGAGCGGCCGGCCCGGGTGGTGGATCTGGGCACTGGCACCGGCGCCATTGCACTCGCCATGAAAAGCGAGCGCCCCTTTGATGTCGTGCTGGCGGTAGAATTCAACCCCGGCGCCGCCGCCCTGGCACGGCGCAACGCCGCGCGGCTGGGGCTTGCGGTGGAAGTGCGGGAAGGCAGCTGGCTTGAGCCGCTCACCGGGCTCACCTTTGACATGATCGTCTCCAACCCGCCTTACATCGACGCCGCCGATCCGCACCTGGCGCAAGGGGACGTGCGTTTTGAGCCGCTGTCCGCCCTGGTGGCCGACGATGCCGGCCTGGCCGATATTCGCCTTATCGCCGGTGAGGCGCCAGCGCACCTGGTGGCCGGCGGCTGGCTGCTGGTGGAGCACGGCTGGCAGCAGGGCGACGTGGTGCAATCCATTTTTATCGACAACGGTTTTGACAACGTCGCTACCCTGCGCGATTACGGCGGGCAGGAGCGGGTGACGCTGGGCCGGTGGCCCGGGAGGAAGCATGCTTGAGAGCAATATCAGTGCGCGCTGGCACGGCGAGGAACCCCTCGACCTGATGACCTTGGCGCTGGACGTGGTGGAAAGCCTGGTTGGCCTTGAGGCCCGGGATCAGGCCGAGCGGGAACTGTTTGCCCTGGAGCGGGCCCTGGCCGAGGAGCTGGAAGGCATGGTGGCGCCGCTGCACCTGCTGCCCTGCCTGTATGATGGCCTGGGGCTGGCCGGCGACAGCGACACCTTTTTCTCCATCGACAACTGCCTGATGAGCCGAGTGCTGGCGCGGCGGCAAGGCATTCCCGTGAGCCTCGGGATCCTGCTGATTCACCTGTGCCGGCGCTTTGGAGTGGAGGCCGAGGGCATTAATTTCCCCGGCCACTTTCTGGTGCGTATTTGGTCGGAAGAAGAGGGGGCTATCGTCGATCCCTTTACCGGCCAACCGCTGTCCCGCAACGACATCGAGCGGCTGCTGCGGGGCGCCCAGGGTAACCTCGCCCGGCTCACACCCCAGCACCTCAAGGGCGCTGAAGACAGCGATATTCTGGCGCGGCTGCTGAACGTGACCAAGGCGGCCTTTATCAACGAGCGTCAGTTTGGCAAGGCCCTGGCCTGCAGCGAGCTGCTGCTGCGGCTCAAGCCCGACTGTCCCTTTGAGCGGCGGGACCGGGGCTTTTTGTATGAGCAACTGGACTGCGGCCGGCTGGCTGCCGACGACTTTGAATTCTTTATTCAGCATCGGCCGGACGATCCCATCGCCGACGTGCTGAAAGCCCAGATAGCGGGACTCGACATGAGCCCTAAAATCCTCCACTAAGGAGCCGAGATGAAAACCGTCCACATCAATGACATTGCGGTCGCCAACAACCAGCCCATGGTGCTGTTTGGCGGCATCAACGTGCTGGAATCCCGGGATCTGGCCATGCAGGCCTGCGAGCACTATGTGAAGGTGACCGAGAAGCTGGGCATTCCTTACGTGTTCAAGGCCAGCTGGGACAAGGCCAATCGTTCTTCCATCCACTCCTTTCGGGGGCCGGGTCTGGAAGAGGGCATGAAACTGTTGCAGGAGGTGAAGGACACCTTCAAGGTACCGGTGATCACCGACCTGCACGAGCCTTATCAGGCGGCCCCGGTGGCCGAGGTGGCGGACGTGATCCAGCTGCCCGCCTTTCTGGCCCGGCAGACCGATCTGGTCAAGGCCATGGCCGACACCGGCCGGGTGATCAACATCAAGAAACCCCAGTTTCTGAGCCCGGGGCAGATGAAAAACATCACCGACAAGTTTATCGAGTGCGGCAACGACCAGCTGATTTTGTGCGAGCGGGGCAGCAACTTCGGTTACGACAATCTGGTGGTGGACATGCTCGGCTTTGGCGTGATGAAACAGGCCACCGACGGGGCGCCGATCATTTTTGATGTGACCCACGCCCTGCAGTGCCGGGACCCGCTGGGCGAGGCATCGGGCGGTCGCCGTGAGCAGGTGCTGGATCTGGCCCGGGCCGGTCTTTCCACCGGCCTGGCCGGCCTGTTCCTGGAAGCGCACCCGGATCCGGACAAGGCCCGCTGCGACGGCCCCAGCGCCCTGCCGCTCAACAAACTCGAGCCCTTCCTGGCCCAGCTCAAGGCGCTGGATGAGCTGATCAAGGGCTTTGAACCGCTGGATATTCGCTGATAGCTTCAGTCAGCAAAGGCCCGGATATATCCGGGCCTTTGCTTTTTTTACTTCCGTCTTTCTTCGCCTGGATCAGGTGATCTCGGTGGGCGCATCGGGATCTTCCGACGGCTCGTCCGAACTCATTTTCTGCAGGATCTTGCCCAGCTCCATGGGCAGGGGAAACACCACGATCTTGCTGTTGTCGCTGCTGATCTCGGTAAGGGTCTGCAAATAACGCAGCTGAATGGCTTCCGGCTGTTGCCCCAGCATGCGGGCCGCTTCCAGCAGTTGCTTCGAGGCTTCTAGCTCGCCGGTGGCGTGGATCACCTTGGCCCGGCGGGAACGCTCGGCTTCGGCCTGGCGGGCAATGGCTCGAATCATGGATTCGTCCAGATCCACGTGCTTGATCTCCACCGCCGTCACCTTGATCCCCCAGTTATCGGTGCTCTGATCCAGTATGCGCTGCAGATCCGCGTTCAGGGTGTCCCTGGCCGAGAGGATCTCGTCCAGCTCGTGCTGGCCGAGCACGGATCTCATGGTGGTTTGGGCCAGCTGGCTGGTGGCCTCCAGGTAGTTTTCCACGTTGATGATCGCCTTTTGCGGATCCAGCACGCGAAAATACAGCACGGCGTTGACCCGCACCGTCACGTTGTCTTTCGAGATCAGATCCTGGGAGGGCACATCCATGGTGACTATACGCAGATCCACCCGCACCATTTGCTGCACCAGGGGGATCAGAATGATAAAGCCGGGCCCCTTGACCTTGTAAAAACGGCCAAGCAGAAACACCACGCCCCGCTCGTATTCCCGCAAAATACGGAACATGCTGGCGAACAGCATCACCACCAGGATGACGATCAGCAGCTGAAAATAGAGAAAGTCGATGATCATGCCTGATCCTCCTTGGTTGGTTCAACATCCAGTACCAGATCCCGCACCGCCACCACGATAACGGGGCGTTGCGCGGCCACGGCGGTGTGACTGTGAGCCTGCCAGCGCTCCCCCTGCACCAGCACGGTGCCGTCGGGATCCAGCGCGGTCAGGGTGATGCCTTGCTCGCCCACCATGGCGTCGGCCCCCGACACCGGCGCCGCCCGGCGCTGTTTCACAATCAGTCGTACCACCACCAGGATCAGGCTGAGGGAAAACACCGTAAAGGCGGCGATAAAGGGCCAGGCCACGCGAAAGGCCGCGTCGGGGGTGTCGAACAGCAGCACCGAGCCCAGCACAAAGGCTACCAGGCCGCCGCCCCCGAGAATGCCGAAACTGGGCGACAGTCCTTCCGCCACCATCAGTGCCAGCCCGAGGGCCAGCAGCCCCAGCCCCACGGTGTTGAACGGCAGCATCTGCAACGACAACATGGCCAGCAGCAGGCAGATGGCGCCAATGACGCCGGATACCCCAAAGCCGGGGCTGTAGAACTCCAGCAGCAGACCATATACCCCCACCAGCATCAGTAGATAGGCGATATTGGGATTGCTGATGATAATGATGAACTGCTGGCGCCAGTCGGGCTGGCGCGGCTCGGCCAGCAGCCCCGCCGTGGCCAGGGTGACGCTGCCGTTGTGAAGGGGGATGCGGCGACCGTCGAGCTGCTGCAGCAGCTCGGGAATATCCCCGGCCACCAAATCGATGACATTTTGCTCCAGCGCTTCGGTAGCGGTGAGGGTGGCGGCGTCCCGCACCGCCTGCTCGGCCCACTCCACGTTGCGGCCTCTAAGCTGGGCCAGGCTGCGCAGGTAGGCAATGGCATCGTTGAGGGATTTTCGCTCCATGGCACCACCGCCGGGCGAAGATGGGCCGTTATCTTGCTGCTCGTCCTGGTCGGTGTCGCCGGGAGCCGGGGTACCGGTGGGCATCATCTGCACCGGGGTGGCGGCGCCGAGGTGGGTGCCCGGGGCCATGGCGGCGACGTGGCTGGCGTAGAGAATATAGGTACCGGCGGAGGCGGCCCGGGCCCCGCCGGGAGACACGTACACCACCACCGGCACGCTGGACTCGAGCATGGCGCTGATAATATCGCGAGTGGCACTGTACAGGCCGCCGGGGGTATCCATGGTCAGCAGCACCAGGGCGGGTTGCTCGCTCTGGGCCTGATTGAGCTCGGTGACCAGGTAATCGGAAATGCCGGGACCGATGGCGCCCTTGATGTCGATCTGCCAGTAGCGCTCCTGAGCCAGTGCCGGTGAACTCAGCAGCAGCGCCAGCAGCAGCATTCGCCAGTACATGTTCCGGCTCCCCGTTGCCTGCCTACCTATGAGCTTAGCGCACGGATGAGAACTGTCTGTTTTTTAACCGGTGGTGATCTGGTTATCCAGCCATTGCCTCAGGTTAGCGGCCATTTGCTCGCGGCTGTAACGATTGCAGGTGCCGCACAGCTCGCCATTGCATACCTTGTAGCGCAGGCAGCAGTCTTTACGGTGCGGCAGCAACAATTGCCGGTCGGGCCAGTGAAAGTGGGCCCAGTCGATGGCCCCGGCGATGTCGTCGCCAAACAGCGCCATCCATTGCCGTGCCGGAGCCTCGAAACGGGCCGGCTCGGGCAGGGCCATGCCGAGCCGGGTCCAGGGGGCGGCCAGGTAAACGGCACTGTTGCTGGCGATGATGCGGGGCGGCAATTTGTGCTCGCGAAAATACCGGTTGATAAAGTGCACCAGTGCGATCAGTTCAGATGCGGTACCCGGCTTATTGCCCTGTGTAAATCCCTGCTCTGCGTCGAGGGACAGGTGCTCGGGAGCCAATGACGGCAGCCGGCCATCGCGCAGCCACTGGCAGGCCAAAGGCAGCAACAGCAGGCCACAGAGGCGCTTGTGCGCGAGGGACAGCGGCACCTTGCCCGGCCCGGGGGCGATCTGAGCCAGCGGATCTGCCAGCCACTGTGCCAATGCTATCGTCCCCTGTCCCCTGGCCAGTGTCGGCAGTTGCGCACGCAATTCGGTGGCGTCAGGATCCGCCAGGGCAAGGCGATAAAGCTGGTGCAAATGTTGGGCAGACATGAGAGTAACCACCAAAAAATAAAGCCAATGATAATTTTTATCGTTATCAAAATAAACGACAGAGTTTATGGGGGAATGGATGAAGATCAGAACCGCAAGCAAGGAAGATCTGGCCGGGGTATACCGGCTGGAAGGCAACGCCTTTGGCGACCATGGTTATCCGGACTTTTTTCTGCGCCAGGCCTGGGATCTGTGGCCGGGATCCTTGCTGGTGGCCGAGGAGAAGAGCGAACTGCTGGGTTACGTACTGGCGGGCCGGGGGGAAGCCGCGACCGAGGGCTGGATATTGTCGCTGGCGGTAGCACCAGCAGCACGGGGGCAAGGGCTGGGCCGGCAGTTGCTGCGGGCGGCGGTGAACGCCCTTGAGGGGCAGGGCTGCCGGCGCATCAAGCTGACGGTCCTGCCCGACAACCCGGCGCTGCACCTTTACCAAAGTCTGGGTTTTGCCGAGGCCGGCCGGGAAGAGGACTATTTCGGCCCCGGTGAACCCCGGCTGCTGATGGTGAAAGCTTAAGCCCGGGCCGCTTGCTCCAGGCTGCGCCAGTCGCTGAACAGATGCACCGGATCACAGACCTTGCGCATGGCGTGCAGGGCGGTGGCGTAGCCCAGCTGCAGGCCGAACAGGCGTACTCCCAGGGCCTCCTTGGCGTGCTCTACCTGGGCCTGCAGCTCGCTGGAGACTTCGAACTCGCCATCGCTTACCAGCAGAATGTCGGCCTGACGCCATTCCTGCTGCTGCAGCCGGGCCAGGGCGGCGTTGAGCGGGGTGCCGGCATCGGTACCCCCACTGAAGGAGCCGCGCAGCAGGTCCAGCAGCTCGGGCAGGGTCAGGGTTTGATTGTCGAGTACCAACAGCTCGTCGGCGCCGCCAAACAGATAGACCAGGCAGCCTCGTTGCTGTTGTTTGGCCAGGCGCAGGGCTTCCAGCACCATGGCCTTGGACACCTGCTCGGCCAGGCCGTGCATGGAGGCAGAGGTGTCCAGGCACAGGATAAGGGGTCCCTGCTGGGTGCCCTTGCCGTCTCCTTCGCCCTTGCCGGCCCGGGGCAGAGGCCAGTCGTTGCCGGCGTCAATGGGCATCACCCCGGCCACGGCGTAGCTGAGCAGGCTTTGCTCGGCCCGGCGGGCGTGCCACAGCATGTGCAATGACGGGTGTCCCAGCAGGGCCGCTTCCAGTGGCAGCATGCGCGACAGGTTATCGGAGCGGGTAATGCCCTGGGTTTCCATGGGAATGCCCGGTAGTCGCCGCTCCCGAGGGCCCTTGTCGCGCGGGCTCATCATTTGCTGCAACTGGCTTAAGCTGGCACTTTGCTCCGGATCCGGGCGCTGCTGGCCCATGAGTTTGAGCAGTTTCTGCAACTGGCGAATGTCCGCCACCCAGCGGGACAGCCTGATCAGATCAAACCAGGCCCTGTCCCGCAGGTGGCCGCTGTCCTTGTCGGTGCCGATGGCCGGGGCGATACCGAATTCCTCGGCCACATCATCCAGCGCCTGCCACAGGCTGATGCGCTGCTGCCACTGCTCCGCCAGCTTGCTGATGGCCCGCCGGGTATGGCGGGCCCGGGCACGGCGCTCGGCCCGCTCGGGCGTGACGCCCTGCTGACACAGCAGGCCGGCGGTGGCCGGCCAGGACAGCTCCACCTGCTCCAGCACCAGCAATATGTCCTGCACGATGGCCCGGGCCACGTCCGGGGTGTCCTTGCAGTATTCCAGGGCATTGGCGCGCACCAGCAGCTGGCGAAGGCGCCGCTCGGTGCTGGAATTCAGCCAGTCGCCGGGCGGCGGTAGTCGGCCTTTGTCGAGCTCGCTCAGCATGGTCAGCACCCGCTTGGCCCGGGGCAACAGACTGCCCAGCGGATGGGTGACCACCAGGCTGAACAGGCTGTCGGGCAGCTCGCTCAGGGGGGCCAGGCCGGCGGTGTGGGCGGGTGCCATCTCAGTCTTCAACCGGCAGTTCGGCAAAGGCCCGGCGCAGGGCTTGCAGCCGCTGATGCTGGCGGCTCAGCTCGGCCTGCTGCTCTTCAAGCTGACTGCGAGCGCGCTCGCCCAGCTCCGGGCTCAGCCACAGGTGCTGGCGCAGACGCTGGCCCAGACCCTGTTGCTGGGTGTCGAGCCATTCGAGATAACGGGCCAGCTCATCAATGCGCTCGTCCAGCTGGTGCAGGCGAGAAGCCAGGTGGCTGGCGGGCCAGGCCCTGGGCTGCAGGGCGCTGGGACGCTGGTAGCTTTCCATCAGTGGCTGGTACTGATCCCGGTTGCCGCCCAGATTGCGAATTTCCTGTTCGGTAAATACCGCATCCGGCAGCCGGGGCTGACGATAGAGTAGCTGGCCGCTTTCATTGCGCTTTTGCCGCTGGCCTTTGGCTTCGGTGACCGGTTGGCCCTGTTCGTCGAGATAAAGCTGGTAGCCCTGTTCGTTGAGGGATGGCAGCACCGGATCGGCATCCTGATCCAGCCGCTCCTGCCAGCTGTCTACCATGTCGCTCACCAGTTGCGGGCTGAAGCCCGGATCGGCGGCAATGTGCTCGTGCAGCCAGTCGGCCAGGCGGCCCTGTTGCTCCGGTTGTTGCCACAGGCAGTGGGGCAGCAGCCAGGCGTCGAGCAGATCAGCTTCCTGCTGACCGTTGCAACAGGCGGACACCTTGAGCAGTTTGACCACCTTGCGCCAGCGCCGGTCGGAGACCGGAATGTCCTGCTCGGCCAGAAAGCGGCGCAGGCTGTGCAGCAGGCGAATGAGTGCCGGTGCCAGCGGCAGTTGCTCGGCTTCTTTACGCAGCGTTGCCAGCTCGGCACCGGTCAGTTTCAGCTCGGTGGCCGGCGCCTGATAGCCCTGGTTCAGGGTGAGCAGGCCGGTAAAGGCGTCGTCGCTGACCGGTGCCACCTGATAACGCAACAGAAAACGGTCGTACAGGGCGTTGAGCTCGGCCCCTTCCGGCAGCTCGTTGCTGGCGGCAATCACCGACACCAGCGGCACCGGCAGGCGCTGGTTGCCGTTGTCGAACTGACGCTCGTTCAGCAGGGTGAGCAGGCTGTTGAGAATGGCGCTGTTGGCCTTGAAGATTTCGTCAATAAAGGCGATGGAGGCGTCCGGCAGGTAGCCTTGCGTCTGGCGCAGGTAACGGTCCTGCTCCAGCGCCTTGATGGAGAGCGGGCCGAACAGTTCTTCCGGCACCGAAAAGCGGGTGAGCAGCCGCTCAAAATAGCTGCCGTCGGCCATCAGGGTGTGCAGCCGGCGCGACAGCTCGCTCTTGGCGGTGCCGGGTGGGCCCAGCAGCAGCAGGTGCTCGCCGGAAAGGGCTGCCAGCAGGGCCAGCCGGACCGGGGTTTCCCGCTCCAGCAGCCCCTGCTGTAGGTGTTCGATTAATGCGGCGATGCGGTTTTTTGCGTCCATGTGCCAGACCTGTGAGTAATTTGTATTAAAAGCTTGGCAATATTGTACTTAAAAAGCGATGAGTGACCAGAAGGGATCAAAAAAGCCGGCGCAGAGCACCGGCTTGATGAGCTATCTCACCTGACTTAGAACTTCCAGTTCACCGACAGCTTGGCGTTACGGGGTTCACCGTAGTAGCCCTGGGGAGAAGTCCAATAGAAGCTGGTCAGATACTTCTCGTCGGTCAGGTTGTCGATATTGAGGGTGGCGTCAAGCCGAGGGGTAAACTCGTACTTGGCCATCAGCCCGAGCAGGGCGTAGGCATCCTGGCGGGCTACCAGACCGCTGCCGTAATCCCGGTAGCTGTCGTCCTGCCATTTGACATTGGCACCCAGTTTCAGCTGTTCCATCATGGGCAATTGATAGGTGGTGGCCAGCTTGGCGCTCTGACGCGGGGTATAGGTTTTGGTGGTGTTGCCTTCGCTGTCTTCGATATCCACGTAGCTGTAGCCGGCGCTGGCTTCCCAGCCCGGCAGCAGCTCGCCGGCCAGCTCCAGCTCCACCCCCTGGCTGGAGACACCGTCCATGGCACGGTAGGCGGTCGGGGTGGTGCCTGCGATTGGCTCGGCCAGGTTGCTCTGCTCGATCCGGAACAGGGCCAGGTTGGCGTAGAGCTTGCCATCGAGCCATTCGCCCTTGACGCCGGTCTCCATGCTGCTGCCCTCGATGGGATCCAGGCGGTTGCCGTCGATATCCGTGGCTACCTGGGGGGTGAAAATTTCGGTGTAGCTGGCATAGAGCGAGTAGTTCGGGGTCAGGTCGTACACCAGGCCGGCATAGGGCACCAGCACATTGTCGTGACGGGTGGCCTTGTCTTTGCCATAGCTGGTGCCGTGGCTGTCCCAGTTGGACAGGCGGGCGCCGGCCAGCAGGCTCAGATCGTCGGTCAGGCTAAAGCGGGTGGCAACGTAAGCGCTTTGCTGTTTGTCGGTCCAGTCGCTGCCGCCGCCGTCGCTGGTGAAGTTGGGTCTGGGATAGCTACCGTCCCAGCCATGCAGATCCGGTACCGGGCTGCCCAGGGTATCACCGTACCAGGAGTGATCCCGAGTTTTGGCCATGGACCAACTGGTGCCGGCCACCAGCTCGTGTTCCCGGCCGGCCAGCTGGAAGGGGCCGCTGGCATAGAGGTCGACCAGATCCTGGCGGGTGCTGAAGTCGTACTGGCTGGGCCAGCTGAACACACCGGTGTTGGTCCCGCGTTCCGGAGTACCATAGACGTAGAACAGCTCGGAGTCGGACTCGATTTCCAGATGGGAGTAGGCCGCCTTGGCGGTCCAGCCATTGCCCAGCTCCTGGGTCAGTTCCACAAAGCTGCGGTTGTCCTCGTTATTCCAGTAGGCCCAATCGGCGGCACTGCTGTCGGAGCGGCTGTAGTCGGTGCGGCTGCCGTCGGTATAAAACAGCGGCAGTGAGCCCCACAGTGGGCTGTCGGCGTTGTTTTGCTGATAGCTGTGGCCCAGGGTGAGCAGAGTGCTGTCGGTCAGATCCACTTCCAGTACCCCGTAGGCCAGGCCCCGTTGCTGCTCGTAGCGATCCAGATAGGAATGCTTGTCCTGGCCGGCCACCACCAGACGGGCGCGTACCCGCTCATTGAGCGCGCCGGAAATGTCGCCATCCAGCCGGCGATACTCCCAGGAGCCGATACCGGCCTTGGCCGAGGCCTGGAATTCCTCGGTGGGGCGCTTGCGCACGAAGTTGACGGTAGCCGCGGGGCTGCCGGCGCCACTCATCAGGCCGTTGGCCCCCTTGAGTACTTCCACCTTGTCGAACAAGGCGGTATCCAGGTCGCCCATGACATTGCCATAGGTGAGTGGCACGCCGATGCCGTCCACCTGGAAGTTGGTAATGTCAAAGCCACGAGCGGTGAAGTAGGTACGATCGGTTTCCACCCGCTCAACATTGACGCCGTTGGTATTTTCCAGCACGTCATTGATATCGTTGAGGGCGAAGTCATCCATTTTGGTACGGGTGGTCACCGAGACCGTCTGCGGAGTTTCCCGTGGTGACAGATTCAGTTTGGTGGCGGTGCGACTGTTCCGGGTGGTGTAACTGTCGCTGCCTTCGGTGACATCACTTTCTCGCTCAGCGGTAACGCTGACGGCATCCAGTACCAGGGGATCCTGTTGGGCGAAGGCAGGAGCCAGGGTGCCGGTGGCGAGCAGGGCGGCTATCATTCGGGATAATTGTTTCTTTTGAAACGGCATTTCTTTTTTCTCCTGATTAATATAAAGGCAAAAGCAAATGATTGTTATTTGTTATTTTTCTGGCGGCAGTGTGGAAATATCCCGAGAAGCGGGGCCGACACTGTGCGTTTTATCCCGTTGTTAACCGCCCTGTTCGGACGGGCATTCAGATGGCTTCAATCGGTCAGTCTCTGTTACACCGTCCGTTTGCGTGCCAGTAAAAAGATGAAGTAGCTGCCGCCCATGATGGAGGCAAGGGTGCCGGCGGGCAGTTGCAGGGGGTAGAGCAGCACCCGTCCCAGCCAGTCCGACAGCAGCATCAGCGCCATGCCCAGCAGCGAGGCCAGGGCCAGTTGGGCACCGGTTTGGCGCGCACCCAACAGGCTCGCCATGTGGGGAGCCAGCAGCCCGACAAAGGCCACCGGGCCCATGACTGCCGTGACCAGGGCACAGATCACCGACACCAGCACCAGCAACAGTACCCGGGTGCGTTCCAGCGCCAGCCCTCGTCCCAGTGCAATGCCGTCACCGATGGACACCAGGGTCAGGCTGCGCCGGCTGGCCAATGCCAGCAGCCATGCCAGGCCGATGCCGGCGCTCAGCCAGCCGGCCTGACCGGCATCGGCCCGGTAGGTGGAGCCGGCCAGCCAGCCCAGAATGGCGAACACATCGTCATTGCCTTTTGCCAGGGTGAACTGCAACAGGGCATCGAGAAAGGCGGCCAGGGAGATGCCTACCAGGGCCATCAGTGCCGGCGCGTAGTGATGACGACGGCCCAGCAGCAGCAAGATGAGCAACACCGTCATGCTGCCGCCAAAGGCAAGCAGGGAGCCGCCGTCGTGAATGGAGCGGCCACCAAGCAGCACGCCCAGCACCAGTGCCAGGGTGGCACCTGCCGACATGCCCATGATGTCGGGGCTGGCGAGGGGGTTGCGGATCAGTCGCTGCAGGATGACGCCGGCCACCGCCAGGCCGGCACCGGCGCAGGCGGCGGTGACCAGCCGAGGCCAGCGCAACGACCACAGCAGCTCGTTGGGCCAGGCCCAGCGCCAGCCGGTGTTGGTGGGTGCCAGGGTCAGGCTCAGCCCGACCAGCAGCAGGGTCAGCAGCCCCACGCCGAGCCAGCCGGCGCGGGACACGGCATGGCGTTCGCCGGGCAGGGTGATGGCACTCTGATCCTGGGCCTGCAGACGTTTGCGCACCAGCCACAGCAGGGCCGGCGCGCCGATCAGGGCGGCCGCGGCCCCGCTGGGCACCAGGTCGGCGGCGTAGCGGCTGAACCCCAGGGCGATGGCGTCGGTGGCCAGCAGCAGCAGGCCCCCCAGCAGGAATGACAACAGCAGTTCGCCGCGGGCGCTGCGGGCACCGAAAAAGCGGGCCAGGTTGGGGGTGAGCAGGCCGATAAAGCCGATCAGTCCCACCGCGGTAATGGCCACCGAGCCGAGCCAGAGCGCGGCCAGCAACAAGGCCAACACAACCGGCCACAGGCCGAGTCCGCGGCCACGGGCGGCATCCTCACCCAGGCGCAGCAGGGTGAGCGGGCGGGGAGCCAGCACGATCAGCAGCAGTGCCAGCGGCAGCAGCCGGGGCAACAGCCAGAGCACCCAGTGCCAGTCGGTTTGGGTTAGATCGCCGGCGCCCCAGATAAAGAGATTGCGGGTGTACTGATCGTTGAGCAATACCAGTCCCGAGGCCAGGGCGCCGAGCAGCAGGTTGACCGCCATGCCCGCCAGCACCACCGGCAGTCCGCGAATACCGTGGCGGCCGGCAATCAGCAGTACCAGGGAAGAAGACAGGGCCGCGCCCAACAGGGCTAGCCAGTGGCCATGAGTGGCCGACAGCGCCGGTGCCCAGATGGCGGCGCACACCAGCGCCAGCCAGGCGCCGGACGAGGCTCCCAGGGTCATGGGCGATACCAGGTGGTTTTGGGTGACTTGCTGCAGCAGGCTGCCCGCCAGCCCCAGGGCGCCGCCCACCAGCAGCGCCATCACCACCCGGGGTAGGGCGGTATACAGAAACAGAAAGCGCTCAAAGCTGTCGGGCGCATTTCCCCACAGCAGAGCCCACTGGGCGGAAAGTGTCAGGGTGGGCTCGATCTGCAGGTGGGCCAGGGCCAGCAAGGGCGCCAGCAGGAGCAGGGGCAGGGGCAGGAGACGGCTCATTCGGGGTCGATGCTCAGCAGGGCGTCGGTCAGGTTCTCGGCCAGGTAGCCAAGCGACATGATGCCGCCATAGGTCCAGGTGGGGCGTACCGCCGCCACTTGGCCGGCTCGCACCACGGGCAGGGCCCGCCACAGCGGCGTACCGAACAACTGGTCGGCGCCGGGAAAGGGCTCGATATAGAGCAGTGCCCCCTGGCGCAAGGCACCGAGATCGGTCAGCTTTTTCTGTACCTGACCCCACTGGCTGGCCGGCTGAGGCAGGGCAGGCGCAATGCCCAGGCGCTCCAGGGCGTATTGCGGCATGCTGTTGTCGCCGTAAACGCGGACATGGCTGCTGTCCATCAACCGCGTCACCGCCACCGGGGGCAGGTGGTCACCAAAATGCCGGTGCAGGCGCTGGCGAAGCTGCGCGAAAGTGGCATCCAGCTCGGCCAGGCGCTGCACGGCTTCGGCTTCACGGTGCAGTGCCCTGGCCAGTTGCAGAAAGCCGGCCCGGGCGGCCTCGGCGTTGTTGTGATCGCGGCTGAAGTTTTCAAAATGCAGCACGGGAGCAATCTGTTGCAGGCGGGCTACCAGATCCCCCTGCTGATCGCCGGTGATGATGAGATCGGGGTTGAGCTCGGCGATGTTTTCCAGGTTGGGCTCCTGGCGCAGGCCCACATCCCTGACCTGGTCGGGCAGGGCCGGCTGAGCCACCCACTGGCGGTAGCCGGCGGCATCGGCCACCGCCAGCGGGGTGACCCCCAGCTCTACCACCTGCTCGGTGGCGGCCCAGTTGAGGGTGATAATGCGTTGCGGCGGCCGGTCGAACTGGTGGCGGCCCAGGCTGTCGGTTACATCAACGGCGTGGGCGTGGGCGACGCCGAGCAGGAGCAGCATTAATAGCAGGTTCTTGATCATGGCTCAGGCAACAATGGCAATTTTTTCATTCTGCTCGGGGTGGTCAAGCAGGCGAATGGGAATGTCGTACAGCTCGGACAGCAACTGCTCCGACATCAGCTCGGCGGGCGCCTTGTCGAACAACAGCCGGCCCTGCTTGAGGGCGATGATGCGATCGGCAAAACGCAATGCCAGGTTGAGATCGTGCAGGATCACGATGACCCCTCGTTGCTGCTCCCGGTTGAGCCGTTTCAGCAGCAGCAGCAGATCGTGCTGATGGCTCAGATCCAGGGCCGAGGTCGGTTCGTCCAGCAACAGCAGGGGAGATTGCTGGGCCAGCAGCATGGCGACCCAGGCCCGCTGGCGTTCGCCCCCCGACAGCAGGTCGGCCTGATGATCGGCATAGTGGCCGACCCGCGTGTGGGCCATGGCTTCCTCCACCAGGGCGTGGTCCTGCGCTTGCCAGCGTCCCAGCATGCCACGCCAGGGGAACCGGCCCAGCCGCACCAGTTCGCGCACGTTGAGTCCGGCCACCTCGGGCAGGCGCTGGGGCAAGAAGGCGATGCGACGGGCAAACTCCCGCTGTGAGTAATGACCCAGTGGCTGACCGTCTAGGCGCAGTGTTCCCTCATCGGGCGGCATCTGCCGGGCCAGCAGTTTCATCAGGGTAGACTTGCCCGAGCCGTTGTGGCCGAGAATAACGGTGAAGTCATGCTGCGCCAGGGACAGCCGGTCCAGGCTCAGTATGGTTCTGTGGTCACGATGTACGCGGATCTGACGCAGTTCCAGCATGATGGCGTGCAGAGATAGTGAAGTGGGATGCACATGATAGTGAGAGTGATTGTTATTTTGCAAGAGATTGTTACCGCCAAGGTACCGGACTCCTTCGGCTTTCCGCCTTGGGTGACTTGTGCCAAAATGCGCTTTTACCGCAAGCAAGAGGCCATTCCATGTATCAGAGTCTGATCCGCAGCGAGCTGAACGAAGCCGCCGAGGTGCTGAGCCGCTTTCTGGCCGATGACGCCAACATTGCCGCCATTGAACGGGCCGCCAAGCTGCTGGCCGACCGCTTCAAGGCCGGCGGCAAGGTGCTGTCTTGCGGCAACGGCGGATCTCACTGTGACGCCATGCACTTTGCCGAGGAGCTGACCGGCCGCTACCGGGAAAACCGTCCGGGTTACCCGGCCATCGCCATTTCCGATCCCAGCCACCTTTCCTGCGTCTCCAACGATTTTGGCTACGAGTTCGTGTTTTCCCGCTACCTGGAAGCGGTGGGCCGGGAAGGGGACGTGCTGCTGGGGCTGTCCACCAGCGGCAACTCGGCCAATATTCTCAAGGCCATTGAGGTGGCCAAGGCCCGCGGCATCAGCACCATTGCGCTCACCGGCAAGGACGGCGGCAAAATGGCGGGGCTGGCGGACGTGGAAATTCGCGTGCCGCACTTTGGCTACGCCGATCGCATTCAGGAAGTGCACATCAAGATCATTCACATTCTGATCCAGCTGGTCGAAAAGGAAATGGAGCAAGAGTAACCCCCATGTGTGAATTGCTAGGGATGAGCGCCAATGTCCCCACCGATATTTGTTTCAGCTTTACCGGCCTGATGCAGCGGGGCGGCCGCACCGGTCCGCACAAGGATGGCTGGGGTATCGTGTTCTACGAGGGCAAGGGGCTGCGCACCTTCAAGGATCCCCAGCCCTCCAGCCAGTCGCGCATTGCCCAGCTGGTGCAGGAATACCCCATCAAGAGCTGCGCCGTGGTCAGCCATATTCGCCAGGCCAACCGGGGGGGCATTGCCCTGGAAAACACCCATCCCTTTACCCGGGAGCTGTGGGGCCGCTACTGGACCTTTGCCCATAACGGTCAGCTCAGCGGCTACAAAAAACTCAAGACCGGCCGCCACAAACCGGTGGGCGACACCGACAGCGAGCTGGCCTTTTGCTGGTTGCTGCATGAGCTGGAGCAAAAATACCCGCGCAAGCCCGGCAACATGGTGGCCATGTTCCGTTACGTGGCCCGGCTGTGCGATCAGCTGCGCGCCCTGGGGGTGTTCAACATGCTGCTCTCCGACGGCGAATACCTGATGACCTACTGCACCAACAACCTGCACTGGATCACCCGCCGTGCGCCCTTTGGCCCGGCCCGGCTGATCGATGAAGACGTGGAGATCGACTTTCAGCAGGAAACCACCCCCAACGACATCGTCACCGTGATCGCCACCCAGCCGCTCACCAATAACGAGCAGTGGCATAAAATGCAGCCCGGCGAATACAGTTTGTTCTGGCTGGGCGAGCAGGTCGCCGGCAACGGCACCACAGCGTAATACTTATTTGGCTAAGCTTTGTGCAGAGATTCTGCACGAGGCTGGCCATGACTGTATCTCCCCTTGAACCCCAGCGGCTTTATCGCGCCTGCGATGAGGCCCTGTTTACCTTCAGCACCACCGACGAACTCACCGACAGCGGCGCCCTGGTAGGCCAGGAGCAGTTGCTGGAGGCGCTGTCGTTCGGCACCGGCATTCGCCGCCAGGGCTTCAATATCTACATGATGGCGCCGGAAAACTGCAACCGGCACACGCTGATCCGGCGTTTTCTCGGTGGTCGCGCCGAAACCGAGCCGGTACCGGCGGACTTGTGCTACGTCCACGGCTTTGAGGAAGCGAGACAGCCTGAGCTGCTGGTGCTGCCGGCGGGCGTGGGCCGGCGCTTTCGGGCCAGCCTGGAAAAACTGGTGGAAGAGCTGCTGTTGTCGATTCCGGCGATTTTTGAAACCGAGGAATACCACAACCGGCTGGACGAGCTGAACCAGCAACTGGCCGAGCGCCAGACCGCGGCCATGAGCGAAGTCAAGGCCCTGGCGGAGGCCGAGGGCGTGGTGCTGATCAGTACCCCCACCGGCTTTACCCTGGCGCCGAAGAAGGACGGCGAGGTAATCGACGCCAAGCGCTTTCGCCAGTTGCCCGAGGCGGAGCGCGCGGCCATGGAGCAGGCCATCGAGCGGGTGGAAGTGCGGCTGCAGGAGGTGTTGCAGCAGTTTCCCCAGTGGAAGCGGGACACTCAGCTGCATATTCAGTGGCTGAACGAAGAGATGGTGATGTTTGCCGGCGGCAATCTGATCGACGAGCTGCGCAAGGAATACGCCGGTTGCGAGCCGGCGGTTCGTCATCTGGAAGCCATTCAGCAGGACTTGTCCGGCAACGTCAACCTGCTGCTGGCCCATATGCGGGAAGGGGAGCTGCCGGCCCAGCTGCTTACCCGCTACCGGCTCAACCTGCTGGTGGACAATGCCGACACGAAAGGAGCGCCGGTGATCTACGAAGACTGGCCCAACCTGGCCCGTTTGCTGGGCCGGGTAGAGCACCATGTGGAGCAGGGGGCACTGATTACCGACTTTACCCTGATCCGGCCCGGGGCCCTGCACAAGGCCAACGGCGGCTACCTGATCCTCGACGTGCAGCGGCTGCTGCAGCAGCCCATGGTGTGGGAAGTGCTCAAGCGGGCGCTCTATGCCCAGGAGATCCGCATCGAATCCCTGGAGCGTTTCTACAGCCTGGCCAGCACCGTCAGCCTGGAGCCGGAGCCGGTGCCCCTGGAGCTGAAGGTGATCCTGATCGGCGACCGAAGGCTGTATTACCTGCTGGCCGCCTACGATCCGGACTTCGGCAAGCTGTTCAAGGTGCAGGCCGACTACAACGACGATATTGAAGTGAACAAGGAAAACCTGCAGCGCTACGCCCGCTTTATCGGCTGGCTGGCGCGCCAGCAGGATCTGCGTCCACTCACCCGGTGCGGCGTGGCCCGCATGATCGAATACGCCGGCCGGCTGGCGGACGATCAGCAGCGGTTGTCGGCGCTGACCGAGGAGCTGACCGACGTGCTGCAGGAGGCCAACTACCTGACCGAGAGCGACAGCCAGGCCCACATCGATGGTCATGCCGTGGAGCGGGCGCTGAGTGCCGGACGGCGGCGGGCCGCCCGCATTCACCGGCAGATGGAAGAATCGATACTGCGGGGCAGCAAGCTCATCGACACCGAGGGCAGCGTGGTGGGCCAGGTCAATGGCCTGACGGTGCTGGATCTGGGCAACTACCGCTTTGGCCAGCCGGCGCGCATTACCGCCACCGCCCGGCTGGGCAGCGGCTCGGTACTCGATATCGAGCGCGAGGTGAAATTAAGCGGTGCCGTGCATGCCAAGGCCATGCTGATTTTATCCCGGTTTCTCAGCCATCGTTACGCCGCCGAAGGGCCCATGCCGGTGTCCGCCAGCCTGGCCTTTGAGCAGTCTTACGGCATGATCGAGGGCGACAGCGCCTCCATCGCCGAATGCTGCGCCCTGATCTCCGCCATGGGCGAAGTGCCGCTCAATCAGGCGCTGGCAGTGACTGGCTCCATCAACCAGTTTGGCCGGGTGCAGCCCATTGGCGGCGTTAACGAAAAAATCGAAGGCTTTTTCGAGGTATGCCAGGCCCGGGGTCTGGTGCCCGGCCAGGGAGTAATCATTCCCGCCGCCAATACCGATAACCTGATGCTGGGCCGGGAAGTGCGCCAGGCAGTGGCCGAAGGAGCGTTTCGAGTGTATGCGGTATCCAAGCTGGACGAGGCGCTGGCGCTGCTCACCGGCATGGCGGTGGGCGAGGCCGACGAGCAGGGCGATTACCCCCTGAACTCGGTCAACGGCCGGGTACAGCAGCGCCTTAAACGGCTGGCTGAGGTCCAGCGCAAGCTGCATCAGCACGATGACGACAACGGCGCCGAGGAGAAAACACCATGATGCAACGCCTGGTCTGGTACCTGGAGCTCAGCGCACCGGAGCTGGAGCAACTGGAAGCGATGGTGGACTTTGCCGCCGGCCAGGGCGCGAGTCTGCGTATCGTGTTTGTGGAAGATGAAGTGCTGTTGCGCTGTGGCGAACTGCCCTGCAGCCGGGAGGTGAGCCTGCTCACCGGGCGGGTCCGGCCGCTCAGCACCGAGCAGCTGGCCCGGCAACTGCGCCGGCGGCGGGAGCGGGCCGAGCAGCAACTGGCGGCGCTGGCGCGGCAACGGGCGTTGGAGTGGAGCCGGGAAGTGGCCCGGGGCCGGCGTGAGCAGCTGTTGAGCACCTCGGCGGGCGATGACATGGCGGTGCTGATGCTGGCCGAAGGCGAGCCGTTGCCGGCCTGGCTCGGCGGATTAACAAGGCCCATCCTGCTACTGGGAGCACGTTTTCACCCGCTGAACCAGGTGCTGGTGGCGCTGGATAACGTGAACGACAGCGAGTTGCTGGCTCAGGGACAGGCTCTGGCGGAGCGGGGCGGCTGGCCGCTGTGGATACTGGTGCCGGCGGCGCACAGGGAGGTGCTGGCTCCCGTGCTGGTGCAACAGGGACTGAGCGAGGCGGTGCTGCCGCTGCGCCAGTGGTCGCTGGCAGCCTGGTTGACCGCCGGCACCGACAGGGCCAGCCTGCTGCTGGCGCGGGCCAACAGTCCGGCACTGGCGGGCGCCACCAGCACTGGCATCAACGCCATGCTGGTGTTACCGGCCAGTCAGTCATCGCCATAAACCATAAAAAAGGATGCTTGCGCATCCTTTTATCCGAGTAACGAGCGACTCAGTCGCCGGCGTGGCCTTCGGGAGGCAGGAGCTGGCCGTCGAGCCAGGCCCGACCGTCTTTCATGGTCAGCCGGCCGGCGCAGAACCAGCGCACCGCCAGCGGGTAGATGGCGTGCTCCTGTACCTGCACTCGGGCCGCCACGGCGGCGGCGTCGTCTTCCGCGAATACCGGCACCCGGGCCTGCAAAATCACCGGGCCGCCATCCAGCTCCTCGGTCACGAAGTGCACACTACAGCCGTGCTCGTCGTCGCCGGCGTCAATGGCCCGCTGGTGGGTGTTCAGGCCCTGGTATTTCGGCAGCAGGGAAGGGTGAATGTTGAGCATTCGCCCTGCATAGTGACGCACGAAGTCTGGCGTCAGAATGCGCATAAAACCGGCCAGTACCACCAGATCCGGCTGGTAGCCTTCCATCAGTGTCAACAGGGCGGCGTCGTAGCTTTCCCGGTCGGCAAAGTCCCTGCCCGGCAGTACCTCGGTGGCGACATTGGCCCGCCGTGCCCGCTCCAGGCCGTAGGCATCGGCCTTGTTGCTGATCACCGCCACCACCTCGCCGCCGAGGCGGCCTTCGGCCGCCTGATCCAGCAGGGTCTGCAGGTTGCTACCGTTGCCGGAGATCAGCACCAAGATGCGTTTCATTTTATCTCGACCTGCTCGGCGCCCTCGGCGGCCTGCTCGATGTGACCGATGACCCAGGCGTTTTCGCCGGCGTCCTGCAGGAATTTAACGGCGGCGTCGGCCTGGTCGGCGGGCAGGGCGATAACCATGCCCACGCCACAGTTGAAGGTGCGGTACATTTCGCGGGTTTCCACGTTGCCGGCCTGCTGCAACCAGGTGAAGACTTCCGGCCACTGCCAGCTGGCGCCGTCGATCACCGCCTTGGCACCCTGGGGCAGCACGCGGGGAATGTTTTCCCAGAAACCGCCGCCGGTGATGTGGCTCAGGGCGTGAATGTCGAACTGCTTGATCAGGGCAAGGGCCGGCTTCACGTAGATGCGGGTGGGCGCCATCAGGGCGTCGGCCAGAGTGGCGTTGCCCAGAGGCTGGTTCAGGTCGGCCTGGCTCACTTCCAGGATCTTGCGGATCAGCGAGTAGCCGTTGGAGTGGGGGCCGCTGGACCCCAAGGCGATCAGGGCGTCGCCGGCAGCCACTTTGGAACCGTCGATAATGCCGCTTTTCTCAACCACACCCACACAAAAGCCTGCCAGATCGTAGTCGCCGGCTTCGTACATGCCGGGCATTTCCGCGGTTTCACCGCCGATCAGGGCGCAGCCGCTCAGCTCACAGCCTTCACCAATGCCGGTCACCACGTCGGCGGCGGTGTCTACGTCGAGCTTGCCGGTGGCGTAGTAGTCAAGAAAGAACAGCGGCTCGGCACCCTGCACGATCAGGTCGTTGACGCACATGGCCACCAGATCGATGCCCACGCCCTGATGACGCTGAAGGTCGATGGCCAGGCGCAGCTTGGTGCCCACGCCGTCGGTACCGGCCACCAGTACCGGCTCCTTGTAGCCGGTGGGCAGCTGGCACAGGGCGCCAAAGCCCCCGAGGCCGCCCATGACTTCCGGGCGCTGAGTGCGGCGGCTGACGCCCTTAATGCGTTCAACCAGGGCGTTGCCGGCGTCGATGTCGACACCGGCGTCTTTGTAGCTCAGGGGTTTGTTCTGCGTCACGTGTTATTACCTTGTCATTGGTGTTAAGCCCGCCCGGCGCTCTTTGGCTCCGTTGCCGGCCTGAGGGTAAGCGTTTCGCCGGCTATTCTAATTTAATGCGTGGATCAGTGCCACTGGCAGCGGTAGTCAGAAAGGGGAGTTTGCCGGCGTGAAACGGACCCGAGTCATGAGTCGCTCCGGCACCGGCGAGCTTTTGCTAAAATTAGTGCTGAAACGCTGCCGCCGTACGCTATTTTATGCTAGAGTTCCGCGGTTTTTTGTGTCCGTTATTCAGTGCGTCGGGAGAAGTGTCGATGAAAGTCGTTGAGGTCAAGCACCCTTTGGTAAAACACAAGCTGGGTCTGATGCGGGAAGCCGACATCAGCACCAAACGCTTTCGTGAACTGGCGAAGGAAGTCGGCAGCCTGCTGACCTACGAAGCCACTGCCGATTTTGAAACCGAAAAAACCACCATCGACGGTTGGACCGGCCCCACCGAAGTCGACAAGCTCAAGGGCAAGAAGGTCACCGTGGTGCCCATTCTGCGTGCCGGCCTGGGCATGATGGACGGCGTGCTGGAGCACATGCCCAGCGCCCGGGTGAGCGTGGTGGGTGTGTACCGGGACGAGGAAACCCTGCAGCCGGTGTGCTACTTCAGCAAGCTGGTCAGTCATATCGACGAGCGCCTGGCGCTGATCGTCGATCCCATGCTGGCCACCGGCGGCTCCATGATCGCCACCATCGATCTGCTCAAGCAGCACGGCTGCACCAATTTCAAGGTGATTGTGCTGGTGGCGGCCCCCGAGGGCATCAAGGCGCTGGAAGCGGCCCACCCGGATGTGGAGCTGTACTGCGCCTCGGTGGATGAGCGGCTCGACGAGCACGGCTATATCATTCCCGGGCTGGGCGATGCCGGCGACAAGATTTTTGGTACCAAGTAAGGAATGTCAAAACCGGCGCAGGCCGGTTTTTTTCTGTTTTGTTGAGGTGTTAGTCGATGAATTCCGCTGAACGCACCCAGGAGCTGGCCCCCGGCCAGCCGGCGGTGAACACTCCCCTGCGCCAGGCCCTGGCCGGCTCCCAGATGCTGTTTGTGGCCTTTGGCGCCCTGGTGCTGATGCCGCTGATCACCGGCCTGGATCCGAATGTGGCGCTGTTCACCGCCGGTCTCGGCACCCTGGTGTTCCAGCTGTGTACCAGGCGTCAGATCCCCATCTTTCTGGCATCGTCCTTTGCCTTTATTGCGCCCATTCTGTACGGCGTGCAGACCTGGGGCATTCCCGCCACCATGAGCGGCCTGATGGCGGCGGGCCTGATGTATGTGCTGCTCAGCCAGCTGGTGCGCTGGCGCGGTACCGCCCTGCTGACCCGGCTGTTGCCGCCGGTGGTGGTGGGCCCGGTGATCATGGTCATTGGCCTTGGCCTGGCGCCCATGGCGGTGAACATGGCCATCGGCAAAAGCGGCGACGGCGGTACCGTGCTGGTCGCGCATAATACCGCCCTGTGGCTGTCGCTGGCGTCGCTCATTACCACCCTGCTGGTGTCCACCCTGGCCAGGGGCGTGTTCCGGCTGGTGCCCATTACCGCCGGCATTGCCGTGGGCTACGGCATGGCCCTGGCCATGGGGGTGGTGGACTTCACTCCGGTGCGGGAAGCGCCCTGGTTCTCCCAGCCCAACTTTGTGGCGCCGGAATGGCACTGGCAGGCGGTGCTGTTCATGATACCGGTGGCCATCGCCCCGGCCATTGAACACATCGGCGACGTGCTGGCCATTGGCTCGGTGACCGGCAAGGATTACCTGAAAAAACCCGGCCTGCACCGCACCCTGCTGGGGGATGGCCTGGCCACCGGCGCCGCGTCGCTGTTTGGGGGGCCGCCCAACACCACCTATTCCGAGGTGACCGGCGCCGTGATGCTGACCAAGAACTTCAATCCGGTGATCATGACCTGGGCCGCCGGCTTTGCCATCGCCCTGGCCTTTGTAGGCAAGTTCGGCGCCCTGATGCTGAGCATTCCGGTGCCGGTGATGGGCGGCATCATGATTTTGCTGTTCGGCTCCATCGCGACCGTGGGGCTCAACAGCCTGATCAAGCATCAGGTGGACTTGTCCCAGGCCCGCAACCTGTGCATCGTGGCGGTGATCCTGGTGTTCGGCATCGGCGGCATGGCCTTTGGCATCGGCGATTTCAGCCTGCAGGGCATCAGCCTGTGCGGCATTGTCGGCATTCTGCTGAACCTGGTGTTGCCCAAAGAGCGACCCCATTGATTCTGGCATGAGTCCCGGTCAGTGGTTATCATGAGCGTCCGATGTTCGACAATGGCCCTGTGATGCTGAAACAATTGCTGCTGTCGCTGATGCTGCTGGGTTTTGCCGGCGTTTCGGCCGCCTCGGTGTTTGAGGTACAGCTCGACACCGCTCCCTACAGCCGGACCCAGGCCCGGGCGCAGGCGGTGGATCTGCTGCTGGCCCGCCTTACCGGCGAGCCGGGGGAAGGATCCTGGGTGCGCGACGAAATTCTGAACAACTGGTCCCGCTACCGCAAGGCCGAACCCGCCGGCGGTGGCTACCGGGTTGAATTTGAGCCGGCCGAGTTGTTGCCCCTGCTGGAAAGCGCCGGCCTGACTGCCTGGACCGCTCAGCGCCCCACGCTGCTGGTATGGCAAGTGAACGGCGAACGTGCCCGTGACGGAGCCGACCGCGGCTGGCGTCAGGCGTCGGCCCGTTATGGCATTCCCCTGCTGTGGCCGCTGTGGGATCTGCAGGAGCATATGCAGGTAGACAAGGGCAGTGTGCTGGCTGGTGAGGGGCTGGCGGAGGCCAGCCGTCGCTACGGCGCCGGCACCTGGCTGGCGGTGCAGCAGCAGGGGGGCCGGCTGGCCTGGCGGCTGTTCAGCAAAGGCCATGAGCAAGCCCTCACTCAGGGCGAGGCCGATACCCCGGCCGACCTGCTGGCGGCGGTGAATGCCTATTGGGTGAACCAGCCTCGGCAGGGGGCCGCGTCGCTGCCGGCCAATACGGCTCCGGCCGAGGCGCTGAGTGCGGGGGCCGATGCCCCGGGCGAGCTGAGCATAGTGGTCAGCGGCCTGACACGCTTCGCCGACATGGTCCGGCTGGAGCAACGGCTGGGCCGGCTGGACGGGGTCAAGGGGGTGCAGTTGCTCGACAGTGCCGGTGATCAGGCCCGTTTTCGGCTGATGCTGTCGTCACCGGCCGCGGCGGTGACCGCCGCGCTGCCCGCCGCCGGACTGACACGTCAGGGTGAGCGTCGTTACCGGTTAACGGAGGCTGGCCGGTGAGCCGGGATGGCGATGACGAGCAGCAACCGGCCCAGCTGGCGCTGGCGGTGCAGTTGCCCGATGATGAAACCTTTGCCAGTTTTTATCCGGGAGACAACGCCCAGCTGATCACCGCGCTCAAAAATGCCTCCCTGGGGCAGGGCGACGATGTCATCTACCTCTGGGGCCAGCCCGGCTCGGGCCGCTCCCACCTGCTGCATGCCACCTGTGCCGAGGTCAATGCCAGCGGCGAGGCGGCCACCTGCCTGCCCCTGCACGCTTACCGGCGCATGTCCCCCCGGCTGCTGGACGGCATGGAATTATTGCCCCTGGTCTGCCTCGACAACCTGGACGCCATTGCCGGGGTGGAGGAATGGGAGCGGGCGGTGTTCAACTTCTTTAATCGCCGGCGGGAGCGGGCGGCGGGAACCCTGGTGATCAGTGCCTCGGCGCCGTCCCGCAACCTGGGGCTGGGGCTGCCGGATCTGGCCTCACGGCTGGACTGGGGGGTGGCCTACCAGCTGAAAACCCTGGATGACGAAGGCAAGCTCAGCGCCCTGCAGCTCAGGGCCGAGCTGCGCGGCTTCAAGCTGCCTACCGACGTGGGCCGGTTGTTGCTGAGCCGTCTGTCCCGGGACATGAGCACCCTGCTGGCGGCGCTGGATCTGCTCGACAATGCCTCTTTCCAGGCACGGCGCAAACTGAGCCTGCCCTTTACCCGGGAAATACTGGGGCTGTAAAACCAGCCCCAGTATCCATTAATCCTTTTTCTTCTTGCGAATGCTCAGGCCCAGCTCGCGGCCGCGCAGCTTGGCGTAGTAGCTGTTGCCGATAAACATGGTGGTGGCCAGCAGCAGCTCCACCAGTGCCAGCCAGCGCTCGCCCTCATCCACCCACAGCAGGGTGAGGGAATGCAGAAAGTAGGGCATGATCAAAAACACCGCCCAGGCGTGGGTGTAGGGATTGCCCCTGAGCATGCCGGGCATGGGAATAAACAGCCAGGGCAGCCACATCGTCAGCATAAAGCCGGCGCCCAGCTCGGGATGGGGGGACAGCACACCGTGCCAGAGCGCCACCCAGGCAATCAATCCCAGGTAGCCGGTTAGCGCCAGTTTGCGGGCGAGGGCGGTGGTCATGCCAGAATATCCAGTACCTGCTCGGGCGGGCGGCCCAGGGCGGCCTTGCCGTTGCACACCACTATGGGACGCTCGATCAGTTTGGGATGCGCCACCATGGCGGCGATCAGCGCTTCCTCGTCGGTGACCTTCGCCAGCTCAAGGGCCTTGTACTCGTCTTCCTTGGTCCGCATCAGCTGCCGGGCCGAGGCCATGCCCAGCTGGGCCAGCAGGGTTTTTATTTGCGCTGCATCAGGGGGGGTGTCCAGATATTTGATAATCTCGGGCTCAAGACCCCGTTGTTCGAGCAGGGCCAGGGTTTCCCGGCTTTTGGAGCAGCGGGGATTATGGTAGATAAACAGATTCATGATTCACTCCTGTGGCGTGGCTGCGGGCATTGTATAGAAGGGGAGCCGGAATGGGCAAACTTCAGGTCTGGTTTTTGACCGCGCTGCTGTTGCTGGCGGGGTGCCGTGAGGCGGCCACCCTGTCCCTGGCCGACGGTAGCCAGCAACGGCTGCAGGATTACCGGGGCGAGTGGCTGGTGGTGAACTATTTTGCCGAGTGGTGCGCGCCCTGCCTGCGCGAGCTGCCGCTACTGAACGAGCTGGGTGAGGCCGCCGGGCCGGCGGTGCTGGCGGTGAGTTTTGATGCCATGCCGGCCCAGGCGTTACAGGCGCTGCAACAACGACTGGCGATCACGGTGCCGGTGGTGGCCAGCCTGGAGGGGCCCTGGCCCTTTGAGCTGCCCCGCGTGTTGCCCACGACGTTTGTGCTCGATCCCGACGGCAAGCTGGCCGAGCGTCATCAGGGCGAGCTCAAGGCCGAGGATATTGCGCGCTGGCAGGATACTTACTGGAAGGATTAGAGGGCTCGTAGCTACTCCCTCTTCCCTGAAGTTAGTTCCTCAGCGCGTCCCATTCCTGCTGCTGCTGGCGCAGCTGCTCCAGCCGGGCGCCGAGGCGGGCCCGTTGCATGGCATCCTGTGACAGGGTGGCAGCCAGTTCCATTTGCTGCACGGCCACGTCAAAGCGGCCTTCCAGGGCGGCCAGCTCGGCCTGGGCCCGGCGAAAGGCGGACTCGTCCCCCAGTGGGCGCAGGGCCTGGGCCAGCAGCTCCCACACCAGGGCATTGTCGCCGTAGCGGCGGGCGTGGTCGTCGAGCAGGGTGGCGGCGTCCTGGTGGCGTCCGGCCTGCAGCAGGGTATCGGCCAGGTTGATCATCACCACCCGGTTGTCGGGCAGGCGCCGGTGAGCCCCTTCCAGCCGGGAGATGGCGGCATCATGACGGCCTTCGGCATTGTCGAGATCGGTCAGGGCGTCAAGCACGAACAGGTTGTTGCCATGCCCCCTGGCCACCTGTTCCAGCAGCGGCCGGGCGGCCTCGGGCTGGTTGATGGCCATCAGCGCCAGTGCCTGACCATAGCGGGCGGCGTCCGGCAGCCAGCCGTCGTTGCCGGCGGCGGCCTGCTCAAAGTATTTGTGCAGCTCCTGGGTGCCCGCCTGCTGCAGCCGCACCATGATGCGGGCCTTGGCCAGCTGAAAGTTCAGGGATGGCGCCAGCGGACGCACCGCATATTCCGCTGCCCGGGTGCGGGCCTCGGCGATGCGGCTGGCGGGCAGGGGATGAGTCAGCAGCATCTGGGGCGGAGTGCTGGCAAACTGGTACTTGTCGGACAGCTTCTGAAAGAAACTGGCCATGGCGTTGGGATCGAAACCGGCGTTGTGCAGCAGGCGCAGGCCCAACCGGTCGGCCTCGAATTCGTTGTCCCGGGTATAGTTGATGGCCGATTGCATGCGCAGCCCCAGGGTGGTCTGCAGTGCCGCCATGCCCGCCTGGGGATTGACCACCGCCAGGGCCACCGAGCCCACCAGGCCGGCAATGGTCAGGGGGGTGCTGCGCGACTGGGACTCCAGATAACGGGCAATATGACGCTGGGTGACGTGGGTGATTTCGTGGGCCATGACCGAGGCCAGCTCGCTTTCGTTGTCTGCGTACAGGAACAGGCCGGTATGCAACTGCACCACGCCGCCGAGAAAGGCGCTGGCGTTGATGCTGTCGTCCCTGATCAACAGAAAGCGAAACGGAAAGCGCACCGAGTCGGCCTGGGACAACAGTTGCAGCCCCAGATCGCTGATGTACTCGTTGAGCACGGGATCGTCCACCACCGGCTGGTTGGCCCGGGCAAAGCGGCTGAAGGCCTCGCCAAAGCGCACTTCGCGCTCCACCGACATGGCACTGACCCCGGCGGTGCCGATATCGGGCAGGCTGTTGTCGGCCAGTGCGGGCAGGGCCAGGGTAAGGGCCAGGATCAGGGGCGCGGTGCTTAACTTCATGGATAAACCTTTTGCCGGTGCATAACGGGCAGAATAACCGTCCGTATCGGGTGGAACAAGCATTGTTTGCGGACCGCAGGCGGGGGATAATGCTTTCTTTTTTCAGGAACTGAGCCATGGATCTGCTGGATGCCAGTGCCCTGCGCTGCCCCCTGCCGCTGCTGGAGCTCAAGCTCTGGCTGAAGTCGGCCGACAGCGGGCGGCGGCTCAGGCTGGTGCTGGCCGACCCGGGTTCGCGCCAGGACATTCCCGCCTATCTCGAGCGCATCGGGCAAGGGGTTGAGGTGGTGAAGGAAGACACACACCGGCTCGAACTCATCGTAACCAAACACCCATAAGGACCCTTCGCATGTTGGATATTCTCAGGCACTGGTATCGGCAGCGCTTCTCCGACCCGGGCGCGGTCGTGCTGTTTTTGCTGCTGCTGTTCGGCTTTGTGGTGGTGTATTTCATGGGGCGCATTCTGGCGCCGTTTTTTGCCGCCGTGGTGATTGCCTACCTGCTGGAATGGCCGGTGGGCCGGCTGCGCCGGCTGGGGCTGGGCCGGGGGCCGGCGGCGGGGCTGGTGCTGCTGGTATTTGCGGTGCTGCTGGTGCTGTCACTGGTGAGTCTGGTGCCCTCCATCCTGACCCAGACTGCCAACCTGGCCCGGGAAATTCCTACCATGATCAACCGCGCTCAGGAAGTGTTGCTGACCCTGCCCGAGCAGTACCCGGAGCTGGTGGACGTGACCCTGGTACAGAACCTGCTCGACGACGTGCGCGGCCGGCTGCTGGGCTCGGCGGATGCCATACTGAGCGTGTCCATCAGCTCGCTGACCAATGTGGCGGTACTGCTGGTGTATCTGATCCTGGTGTCGGTGCTGGTGTTTTTTATGCTGAAAGACAAGCCGGCGCTGCTTAACAGCATGAGCCGCTTTTTGCCGCAGAACCGGGAGCTGATCTCCCGGGTCTGGCACGAGATGAACCTGCAAATCGCCAATTATGTACGCGGCAAGGTCATTGAAATCCTGATCGTGGGTGGCGTCAGCTACGTTACCTTTGCCCTGCTGGGGCTCAACTATGCCCTGCTGCTGGCGGTGCTGGTGGGCTTTTCGGTGCTTATTCCCTATATCGGCGCCGCCGCCGCCACCGTGCCGGTGGCCATGGTGGGGTTGTTCCAGTGGGGTTTTACCCCGCCGTTTTTCTACCTGATGGTGGCCTACGCCATTATTCAGGCGCTGGACGGCAACGTGCTGGTGCCGGTGCTGTTCTCCGAAGCGGTCAACCTGCATCCCATCGCCATTATTGTGGCGGTGCTGGTGTTTGGCGGTTTCTGGGGCTTCTGGGGGGTGTTTTTCGCCATTCCCCTGGCCACCCTGGTCAAGGCGGTGATCAACGCCTGGCCTCACCATGACACGGCACCGGCCGGGCCGGCCTGATCTTCAATCGAGCTATTGCAAGGAATACAGAGTGAGAGAACATTTCGCTTCCCGCTTCGGGTTTATCATGGCGGCCGCGGGCGCGGCAGTGGGGCTGGGCAATATCTGGGGCTTTCCCACCCAGGCCGCCAGCAACGGCGGCGGCGCCTTTCTGGTGGCCTACCTGGTGCTGGTGCTGCTGCTGGCGTTTCCCATGCTGGTGATGGAAGTGGCCATCGGCCGCCATGGTCAGGCCAACCCGGTGGACTCGGTGCGCAAGCTGGGTCACAGCCCGTGGCAAAAGCGGCTGGCGTCGCTGGTGGGCTACGCCGGCATGCTGGTGCCGAGCCTGGTGCTGTCGTTTTATGCCATCGTGGCCGGCTGGCTGCTGGCCTTTCTCGCCGCCAGCATCACCCGCATGCTGGGCTGGCAGGCGGCCACCGACTGGCTGGAGGCCTTTGGCCTGGGCCGCAACATCGTCTGGACCCTGGTGTTTTACCTGCTCACCATACTGGTGGTGCAGGCCGGGGTACGACGGGGTATTGAGCGCTGGTCGGCGCGGCTGATGCCGGCGCTGTTTGTGCTGTTTATTTTGCTGTTTGGCTACATCCTCACCCAGAGCGGCGCCATCGACGGGCTGCGTCATTACCTGATCCCCGACTTCAGCAAGGTGATGGACGGCCAGCTGCTGATCAGCGCCATGGGCCAGGCCTTTTTCTCGCTGACCATCGGCGGCTGCTCCATGCTGATGTACGGCTCCTACCTGAGCCGGCAGGAAAGCATTCCCGCCACCGCCTTTCAGGTGACCCTGATCGACACCGGCGTGGCCTTTCTGGCGGGCCTGGTGATTTTGCCGGCCATGTTTGTGGCCATGCACAACGGCGTGACCATTTACGCCGAAGACGGCAGCCTGCTGAGCAGCGATACCCTGGTCTTCCAGGTACTGCCGGCCTTGTTCGACACCATGGGGCCGGTGGGCCTGGTGATGGCGCTGGTGTTTTTCGTGCTGATGGGCATCGCCGCCCTGACTTCGTCCATCTCCATGCTGGAGGTGCCGGTGTCCTACGCCACCGAGCGTTTTCAGGCCCCCCGGCCATTGATGACCTGGCTGTTGGGCGGCGCCCTGGCGCTATTTAGTGTGGTGATCTGCCTGAACTTCGGCGCCCTGTTTGGCCTGGTGATCAGGCTCTCCACCCAGAACATTCAGCCGCTGGTGGGGCTCGGGTTCTGCGTGCTGGGCGGCTGGATGTGGGGCCGGGCCAAGTTGTTTGAAGAGCTGGTTAAAGGCACGCCGGCGCTGGCCGACAGCCTGTTCTGGCGCATCTGGCCCTGGTATGTGCGGCTGGTCTGCCCGCTGCTGGTGGTGCTGGTGATCGGCGCCAGCTGGTGAGTTAAAGCGGGGGAATGGGGATTAGGGACTGGTGAGCCGTTTTTAACTGCCCGGATTAATCCGGGCACACCAGTTGCCTGTTATATCATTTGCCAGGCTGCACCCACGGCCTCCGATATCCCTAGTCCCTAGTCCCTAGTCCCTAGTCCCTAGTCCCTGATCAATACAGCATGCTATACAGCTTGCGGCGATAGCGGGACGCCACCGGATCGGCGCCCATGCTGGTGAGCATGTCGAGCAGGTGTTTTCTGGCGTCGCCAAACGACAGATCCTTTTGCAGTATTTCGGTCAGTAACTGCAGCGCTTCCTCCTGACGGCCGGCCTGAAAATACTGCACCGCCAGCTCTTCCTTCAGACCCAGATCTTCCGGTGCGGCGGCCAGCCGTTGCTCCAGCTCGCGCAGCTCGGGGCTATCGGCGGCTTCCTGGGCCAGCTCCAGCCGGGCCAGCACATGCTGGTACTGGGCGTCCTGATCCGCCATGCCAATGGTGTCCAGTAACTGCCGGGTCTCTTCCAGCTTGTTCAGGGCCAACGCCGTTTCGGCCAGGGTCAGGCGAATGGCCGGGGTGTCATCCAGCGCCCTGGCCTGTTGCAGTAGGTCGTAGGCGGCTTGTGGGTCCAGGCCCAGCATCTGTTTGGCCTGATCCAGCAGCAGCTCGGCCTGGTTGGGCTGATAGGGCTGGAGAAACCCCTTGAGGGCGGCTTCGTCCTGGGGGCCTTCCAGTATGTCAACCGGCTGGCCGCCCTTGAATGCCACCAGGGCCGGCAGCGCCTGCAGGCCCAGCTGCACGGCCAGGCTCTGCAGTTGCGGATCCGCCACGTCCACCCGGGCCAGGTCCACATGGCCGTTGTCGGCACCAATCAGCCGCTCAAGCTGTGCGCTCATGGGCTGGCACTCGGGCACCTGATCGGCGTGGAAAAAAATCACCACCGTCTTGTCCATGGATGCCTGGATCAGCGCCTGCTGAAAATTCTCTACCGTGATATCAACGATCATTGAAAAGCCTCTTTAGGGGTTTATGGCTAAATTGGGTTGCAGACCGGTAATTTCAAGCGCCGGGGCGCAATCGCCGAGGGAGAGTCGGCGCAGCCGGCCGGCCTCGCCCGCCACCGCCAGGGTGAGGCTGGTATGGCCAAGGCCTCCCTGAAACAGTCGGTAGGGCTGGCCATTGAAGCGGGCGAGGGGCTGGCCGGGTTGCCACTCTACCCCGGCGAGGTTGTTGGCGATGCCCCCGCCATCGGCCTTGAGCACCGCCTCCTTGACGGTCCACAGCCGCTGAAAGTCATGGGCCGGCTGGCGGCTTTCGGCCAGCCATGCCTGTTCTGCATCGGCGAGGTAGCGCCGGGCCAGGCGGGTGATGCGGGGGCCGTCCAGCTGCCGGCTTTCCAGATCCACCCCCACCGGGGCGCAGGGACTGAACGCCAGCGCCAGCAGTGAGCCGCTGTGGCTCAGGTTGAACTGCCAGCCGCGGTCGGCCAGCTCCGGCTTGCCCCGGTTGTTGAGGCCAATGTCGAGGGCGGCGGGGGGCTCGCCCAGCAGTTGGCCCAGGCGCTGGCGCAACAGGTAGCGCCCCAGCAGAAACAGCCGGGCCTGAACCGCACCGGGAAGGCCCTGCAGGCGCTGGCGTTCGGCCCGGGAGAGCGATTTACAGGCATTTTGTGGCGGTTTTATCGCCATGACGTCACAAACCAGCAGTTCGACGGCAATATCGTTGTTTTCACTCATTTTTCGCTTTGCAAAACACGCAGAAATTGGACTATGCTGAGGCCCATTCTTCGGTTGCCATTGTTCCTATGATCAAACATATCATTGTTATCGGCAGTCTGCTGGTGATGGCCGGGTGCAGCAGCACACCGACACCGGAGTCAGGCAAAAGGATGACTGGCAAAAAGCCGTCCTCTTCCCTGACTTACAGCATCAGCACCGAGCCCATGAAGCCCAAGCGCAGCCAGGCCATGGTCAGTGATCTGCACCAGGTTTACCAGCGCTGGCGGGGCGTTCCCTACCGTTTTGGCGGCGCCAGCGAGCAGGGCATCGACTGCTCCGCCTTTACCCAGACCCTGTATCAGGAAGCCTTTGGCCTGGAGCTGCCGCGCAGCACCAATGAGCAGGTATTACTGGGGCGGGAAGTGGAGCGGAGCGAGCTGCGCCCCGGTGATCTGGTGTTTTTCCGCACCGGCCGCAGCACCCGCCACAACGGGGTTTACATCGGCAACGGCAAGTTTGCCCATGCTTCCTCCAGTGTGGGGGTAACCATCTCCAGCCTGGACAATGTCTACTGGCGCAGCCGCTACTGGCAGGCCCGCCGGGTACTGGACGAGATGTAAAGCCGGGATGGGGACGGGTGACCTGAGAGCAACATTCTCGGCATCCTTCCCTAATCCCTAATCCCTAATCCCTAATCCCTAATCCCTAATCCCGGTTCTTACTCATTTCCCCTGAAACCGGTTCAGCTCGTTCATCACCTGCATCAGCAGGGTCAGCTCCGGATTGCTGCCTTCCCGCTCGCGGTAATCGGCGGCATTCAGCAACTGCAAGTCACCACGGCGGTTGAACAGGGTGATGTCGTCATGCTGGTAAATGGCGTATTCCTCTTCGTCCGACGCCAGCCGCCAGCGGCCATGGCGGGCGGTAAACAGCGACTGGCCACTGGCATAGCTGCGCAGCGGGTTGCTGACGCCCAGTGCCTGCTGCAGCAGGGTGGGGGCCACGTCCAGATGGCTGGTGGGATGCTCAACGCGCTGGGGGCCCGTGCGGCCGGGCCAGGCCACCACCAGGGGCACGCGCAGCTGGGCCGGTGAATAGGCGTTGCCAAAGCCCCAGGTATTGTTACCGTTGTCGTTGAATTCCATGCCGTGACCGGAGGTCACTATGACCAGGGTGTTCCGCTCCAGGCCGCGCACCAGGCCCAGCAGGCCGCCCAGCAGCTGATCGGTGTAAAACACCGCGTTGCGATAGCGGTTGAGCAGGGCGTCGTGCTGTTCTGCCTGGTAGCTATCGGCCGGATTCAGTTGCTGCAGCGACGGCTGAAAGGGGCCGTCCATGCCCTCGGGCAAGGACAGTGAGTTGAGCGCATCAAGGTACACATAGGAGAACCAGGGCCGCTCGTCCTGCTGCTGGCTCAGCCAGCCGGCAAAGCGACCCAGCATCAGACGATCCCCCTCGGCGCCACCGGGGGCGGGCTGCAGGGCGGGGCTGCGCAGGGTGGTGAATATGGCATCCCGGTACAGGGCGGCATCGGTACCGCCGCTGGCAAAGAGGCCGATGCGATAGTCCTGGCGCTGCAATTCGTCCACCAGTACGGGGGCGGTGCCTTCCAGTTCTGCTTCCCGCCGGTAGTGGGCAGGCAGGCTGTAGAACAGGCTGAACAGCGCCGGCTCCGGGCGGTTGCCGGCACTGAGGTGGTTGTCAAAGCGCAGGTGCTGGGCGGCAAAGCGGCTCAGGTTGGGCATGGTGATGGGGTCGAGCTGATCGGCCCGCAGGCCGTCAGCCACCACCAGCAGAATATTGGGCGCCTGCTCCGGCGGTTGCACCGACAGCGGGCGCAGTGGATAGTTGAGTCGCTGCTGCGGACTGTCGGACACCTGCTCCGAGCGTTGGCGGTAGCTTTCCTCGTCGAGCCAGCCCTGGCGGATCAAAAAGCCCTTGGCGGTCATGGGGTAGGACAGGGGAAAATTGGCCTTTTGCAGGGTAATGGGGGTATAGAGGGTGGCGTCGGCCCAGATATGCACACTGTGGGTGAGGAAAAAACACACCAGCAGCGGCAGGGTCAGCGGGCGCGACAGGCTGCGCGAGCGGCGCGGGCTCCAGCGCCACAGCCAGGCCCCCAGCCACAGTTCCAGCACAAACAGCACCGGCACCAGGGCAAACAGCCAGCCCCAGCCCGGCGCTCCTTCCGCCTGGGCCTGATCCAGCAGCAGCCGCCATACCGAGGGATTGAGGTGAAAGCCGAACAGGCTGAACACCTGAGTATCCACCAGCAGCAGGGTCAGGGCACTGGTGGCAATACCGGCCCCCATAAACTGCACGGCCCTGAGCTTGGGAAACAAAAAGGTCAGGGGAAACAGGGTCAGCAGATAGGTGCCGAAGGTGAGAAAGGCAAAGTGTCCGACCCAGCTCACCAGCATATAGCCAATGCCCAGGGCGCTGTCGGGCAGACCGGCGGCAAACAGGTAACGGCTGGAGACTGCCATGGCCAGCAGGATGTTGAAGAACACAAACCAGTGGCCCCAGCCGATCAGGCGGGAGACGTTATCGCGGTAGTGGGGGCCGGTTTCAACCATGGGCGTGGTGGATCTCGGTGAATGAAAGGGCGCTTAGTGCGCCCCTTTTTGTGTATCGACGGAGGAGGTCAGCACACTGGCAAACTTGTCGGCAATGGCCTTGCGCTGACCGGGAGCCACCTGATGATTGATGATGTGCGTGGCCAGGTTGCCCAGTACCATCAGCCGCAAATCCGCCGGGGCCTGATGCTTGTCCATCACTGCCTCCAGCTCGCTCAGCAGCTGGTCGAATTGTTTGTCGTACTTGGAAATAATGGGCATGGGCGTTCAATCATTTAACTTGGTAACAGGGCGACTATAATACCCCACCCCATTCGGCAACTCTATGGCAATCTGACATGAGCCTGGACATCGAACACATCATAGTGCATTCCCTGTTTTTAAATGAGCAGGGGCAGACCGAGCTTGCCAAGCGCGACGACGAGCTGGCCACGGGCCCGGCGGTTACCCAGCTGATGAGCGAGCTGCACCATATCTATAACACCAAGGCCGGCAAGGTGTTTGGCTATTTCAGTGACGAGGACACCGGTTTTCGCGATCTGGTGCGACGCATGGAGGATCAAAGCCTGGGTTTTGCGCCGTTTTCACACCTGGCCGCCGAGCGGCTGCTGGGCGAGCTGAACCGGCTGGACATGCAGGAAGAGGGCGTGCTGCTGTGTGTACGCTATCAGTGGCTGGGCGCCCACTACCTGCTGATTGCCCTGCTCGACAACAAGGACAGCGTCACCGTCACCGACCAGCTCGACGTGAGCCGGGCCAGCTACCTGGATCTGGGGCGCATGCAACTGGCGGCGCGGCTGGATCTGACCGAGCTGCGCACCCGCCCCGAGTCAAAGCGTTACTTTTCCTTTATCAAGGGCCGGGCCGGACGCAAGGTATCGGACTTCTTTCTCAACTTCCTGTCCTGTGTCGAGGGCATGGATCCCAAGGCGCAGAGCCAGGGGCTGATGAAGGCGGTGGAGGAATACTGTGATGCCCGCCAGCTGAGCAAGGAGGAAAAGCAGGAAAGCAAGACGCTGGTCAGCAAATATTGCCGGGAACAATTAAAAGAGGGGGAAGAGCTGGAACTGCGGGAGCTGTCGGCGGAGCTGGGCACCGACGACGATCTCGATTTTTACCAGTTTGTGAGTGAAGAGTATGAACTGGAAGAGCGTTTTCCGGTGGACCGCTCCTCCCTGAAAGGGCTGACCAAGTACGTCGGCTCCGGCGGCGGCCTGACCATCAGCTTTGATCAAAAACTGCTGGGCGAGCGTATTCAATACGATGCCGCCACCGATACCCTGGTCATCCGCGGCACGCCGCCCAATCTCAAGGCGCAATTGCAAGGGAATAGGGAATAGGGAGCAGGGATTGGGGTTTTACTATTCCCCAGTCCCCAGTCCCCAGTCCCCAGTCCCCAGTCCCCAGTCCCCAGTCCCCAGTCCCGGTTTACGACCGGATCAGGTGGTCAAAGGCGCCCAGGGCGGCGGTGGCGCCGGCCCCCATAGAAATGATGATCTGCTTGTAGGGCACGGTAGTGGCATCCCCGGCGGCAAACACGCCGGCCATGGAGGTGGCGCCACGGGGGTCTATCATCACTTCGCCAAAGCGGGTCAACTCCACTTCCGAGCCCTTGAGGAACTCGGTGTTGGGCACCAGGCCAATCTGTACAAAGATGCCGGCCACGTCCAGGCGCCTGGTTTCACCGCTGACACGATCGGTGTACTGCAGGCCGTTCACCCGGCTGCCGTCGCCCAGCACTTGGGTGGTCTGGGCATTCATGATGATGTCGATGTTGCCCATGGAGCGCGCCTTGCGCTGCAGCACCTCGTCGGCGCGCAGGCTGTCGGCGAATTCCACCACGGTGACATGCTCGACGATGCCCGCCAGATCGATGGCCGCCTCAATGCCGGAGTTGCCGCCGCCGACCACTGCCACCTTCTTGCCCTTGAAGAAGGGACCGTCGCAATGGGGGCAGTAGGCCACGCCCTTGTTGCGGTATTCGGCTTCGCCGGGCACATTCAGCTCGCGCCAGCGGGCACCGGTGGCAAGGATCACCGATTTGCTTTTAAGCACGGCACCACTTTCGAGCGGCACTTCAATCAGCTCATTCTGCCGAATGCCGGCGGCACGCTGGTTGGTAACCAGTTCCACCTCATATTCCTTGACGTGCTGCTCCAGGCTGGCCGCCAGTTTGGGGCCTTCGGTGTAGGGCACGGAAATGAAGTTTTCAATGCCCACCGTGTCCATCACCTGGCCGCCAAAGCGCTCCGCTACCAGGCCGGTGCGCACCCCCTTGCGGGCGGCGTAAATGGCCGCCGCGGCCCCTGCCGGGCCGCCGCCCACCACCAGCACGTCAAAGGGTGCCTGTTCGTTCAGGGCTTCGGCCTGGCGCTCGGCGGCACCGGTGTCAAGTTTGCCGACGATCTCTTCCAGGCTCATGCGGCCCTGACCAAAGTGCTCGCCATTCAGGTACACGGCGGGCACCGCCATGACCTGGCGCTCGTTGACCTCGTCTTGGAACAGGGCACCGTCAATCATCACATGAGTAATGTTGGGGTTCAGGGTGGCCATCAGGTTCAGTGCCTGCACCACGTCCGGGCAGTTCTGGCACGACAGGGACACATAGGTTTCGAAATGAAACTCGCCCTTGAGGTTGCGAATTTGCTCCAGCAGTTCGGGCGCGGCCTTGGAGGGATGGCCGCCGGTCTGCAGCAGGGCCAGCACCAGCGAGGTGAATTCGTGGCCCATCGGAATGCCGGCAAAGGTTACCCGCGGCGCCTGGCCGGCGGCGGCAATGCTCATGCTGGGGGTGCGGGCGGCGGAGGCCTGCGCCAGGCTGATGTGGTCTGACAGCCCGCTGATCTCTTCAGCCAGCGTCAGTAATTCGTTGGATTTGGGAGAGTCGTCACCGGACACGCTGACTGCTATCGGCGAGACGATGTTCTGCAGATAGGTGTCCAATTGTTTTTTGAGATTCGCATCTAACATGGTCGTGTCCTGTGCTGAAGGTTGGGTATAAAAAACCCGGCCCGCCGCCAGGCAAGGGGCGGGCCGGGGTCACTGGCGGTAACTTAAATCTTGCCAACCAGATCCAGGGACGGGGCCAGGGTGGCGTCACCTTCCTGCCATTTGGCGGGGCACACTTCACCCGGGTGGGCGGCTACGTACTGGGCGGCCTTGATCTTGCGCACCAGGTCGGCGGCGTCGCGGCCAATGCCTTCGGCGGTGATTTCCATGGCCTGGATCACGCCCTGGGGATCGATGATAAAGGTGGCGCGGTCGGCCAGGCCCTGACCTTCACGCATCACGCCAAAGTTGTTGGTGATGGTGCCGGTCTGATCACCCAGCATGTAGTACTGGATCTTGCCGATGGTCTCGGAGCTGTCGTGCCAGGCCTTGTGGGTGAAGTGGGTGTCGGTGGACACGGAGTACACTTCCACGCCCATTTTCTGCAGCTCGGCGTAGTGGTCGGCCAGGTCGCCCAGCTCGGTGGGGCAGACGAAAGTAAAGTCGGCCGGGTAGAAGAACACCACGGACCACTTGCCCTTGAGATCGGCCTCGGTCACTTGCACGAAGTCACCCTTGTAATAAGCCTGGGCGGTAAAGGGTTTGATTTCAGTGTTGATGGAAACAGCCATTGTATAACTCCTGTTTTCGTTTCTCTGAGTGAAGGTGTGTCTCGAACGCTGCCCATACTAGAGGGAAACTTTTCTTAGTTGAAATCATTCGTTTCTATTAGATTGATTGCTTAAATCAATTGGTTGAACCAAAAAGCGGCACTGACCGATCAGGGGGGCGCCATTTTTTTCTGTCGTGTTTGCGGGAATCAAAGCGGCATTTTCTCATGCGGCGCGAATGCCGGGCCCGAAGGGGAGGTGCCGGCCGAAACTGATAAAACAACAACACGCCGTTGCCAGCATGACGGCCATCCTCTTGGAAATGAGGATTTTGCGATCGCAAAAAAAATCTTGCGCGCTTTCTTTATGGCCCCTGTCCCGCGGCTTTGGGAGCGGGACAAGCGGGTTGTTCACATGGAGGGTTGATTGTGAAACATTGGATGTTAATCCACATTTATTGATTTTTATGTTTTTAAATTACGTTATTTATTTTCTTTTTGGCTGAATCCAGCCACTGTTGCTGTATGGCTGATGTGGTTTATTTCAATGGGTTAGAGCCAGTTATGCTTTAGTCGTAGGCCAGTTGGGTTATGTGATACATGTTGTGTTTTAGTTAAATTGGATCTTGATCGAAGCCATTTTTTTGCGCAACGTAATAGCCACACCGCAACGCAGAACCAAAGCGGCAGCTGTTCGGCAAGAAGCGTTGCCGAAACAGGCCAGACAAACGGAAACGGGCTGCAAAGCTCCAATAAAAAAAACCGAAGAAGAAGTACTGCCAAGCCAGCCGAACGGCGGTGTTGCACGCTGGTTTGACAGGGATGTATCACTGTTTGAGACCCGATTGCTCAACGACAACAAGACAGGACTGGAACCATGCCATACGCCAACGAGATCGATACCCTGACCACACTGCTCAAGCAGAACCCGACCTGGGGCGCCATCAAACCCGAGCATGCCGCCCGCATGCGGGTGCAGAACCAATTCAAGACCGGCCTCGACATTGCCAAATACACCGCCAAAATCATGCGGGCAGACATGGCCGCCTATGATGCGGATCCGTCCCAGTACACTCAGTCTCTGGGCTGCTGGCATGGCTTTATCGGTCAGCAGAAGCTGATCTCCATCAAGAAGCACTTTGGCAGCACCAAGGGTCGTTACCTGTATCTGTCCGGCTGGATGGTGGCCGCGCTGCGCTCCGAGTTCGGCCCCCTGCCGGATCAGTCCATGCACGAGAAAACCTCGGTGCCGGCCCTGATTGAAGAGCTGTACACCTTCCTGCGCCAGGCCGACTCCTGGGAGCTGAATCACCTGTTCCGTGCCCTGGAAGACGCCCAGAAGGCCGGTGATGCTGCCAAAGTGAAGAACATTGAAGCCCAGATCGACAACCACCAGACTCATATCGTGCCCATTGTGGCGGACATCGACGCCGGTTTTGGTAACGCCGAGGCCACCTACCTGCTGGCCAGAAAGATGATTGAAGCCGGTGCCTGCTGTATTCAGCTGGAAAACCAGGTGTCCGACGAGAAGCAGTGCGGCCACCAGGACGGCAAGGTCACCGTGCCCCACGCCGACTTCCTGGCCAAGATCAATGCCGTGCGCCTGGCCTTCCTCGAGCTGGGCGTGGACGACGGTGTCATTGTGGCCCGTACCGACTCTTTGGGTGCCGGTCTGACCAAACAGATTGCCGTGACCAACGAGCCGGGCGATCTGGGAGATCAGTACAACAGCTTCCTGGACGGCGACTACATCAACAGCGCCGACGAAATCGCCAACGGCGACGTGGTCATCAAGGCCAACGGCAAACTGAAAAAGGTCAAGCGCCTGGCTTCCGGTCTGTTCCAGTTCAAGGCCGGCTCCGGTGAAGACCGGGTGGTACTGGACTGCATCACCAGCCTGCAGCACGGCGCCGACCTGCTGTGGATTGAAACTGAGAAGCCCCACATCGGCCAGATCAAGGGCATGGTGGACCGCATTCGCGCCGTGGTGCCTGATGCCAAGCTGGTGTACAACAACAGCCCGTCCTTTAACTGGACCCTGAACTTCCGTCAGCAGGTGTTCGATGCCTGGGCCGCCGAAGGCAAGGACGTGTCCGGCTACGATCGGGATCGCCTGATGAGCGCCGATTACGACAGCACCGAGCTGGCCCTGCTGGCCGACGAGAAGGTGCGGACCTTCCAGGCCGACGCCGCCCGGGAAGCCGGCATCTTCCACCACCTGATCACCCTGCCGACCTACCACACCGCGGCGCTGTCTACCGACAACCTGGCCAAGGGCTACTTCGGGGACGAAGGCATGCTGGCCTACGTGGCGGGCGTGCAGCGTCAGGAAATTCGTCAGGGCATTGCCACCGTCAAGCACCAGGACATGGCCGGCTCCAACATCGGTGACGATCACAAGGAGTTCTTCGCCGGTGACGCCGCCCTCAAGGCCGGCGGTAAAGACAACACCATGGGTCAGTTCGAAAACATCTGAGCCGGGTAAACCCATAACAATAATCGTTCAAGGTCCATCTCGTTTTTGGCAGCCCCATGGGCTGCCTTTTTTTCGTTTGGGCTCAAGCCGGGCTCCCTGGCAAAAGCGACTAGAATTAGCCTCGAGGTTCCAGTCTGGACTGTGAGGGCGGCATGACCAATCCCAATAACGCCACCATGACCATGGTGCACCGGGTCCGGTTTGTGGACGGCCACGGCCTGACCATTCCCACCTTTCGGCTGTTGAAGGATGACGGCCATCTCTATGCCGACGCCACCGCGCCGGATCTCGACCAGGCGCAGGCGCTGGCCATGTATCACAGCATGGTGACCACCCGGCTGCTGGATGAGCGCATGCTGGCGGCCCAGCGTCAGGGGCGGATCAGTTTTTATCTGCAAAGTCTGGGAGAAGAGGCCCAGGCGGTGGCCAGTGCCGCGGCACTGGCACCCCAGGACATGATCCTGGCCCAGTACCGGGAGCAGGGCGCCCTGCTGCACCGGGGCTTTACTCTGGAGCAGTTCATGAACCAGCTGTTTTCCAATGCCGAAGATCTGGGCAAGGGCCGGCAGATGCCGGTGCATTACGGCTGCCGCGCGCTCAATTTCATGACCATTTCCTCCCCCCTGGCCACCCAGATTCCCCAGGCCACCGGCGTGGCTTATGGGCAGCGGCTGGCGGGGGAGGACGCCATTACCCTGTGCTATTTCGGCGAAGGGGCGGCCTCGGAAGGGGACTTTCATGCCGGGCTCAACATGGCGGCGGTGCTGAAGACGCCGGTGATCTTTTTTTGCCGCAATAATGGCTATGCCATTTCCACCCCGGCCAGCGAACAGTTTGTGGGAGACGGCATTGCCAGCCGCGCCGTGGGCTACGGCATTCGCACCCTGCGGGTGGACGGCGCCGACACCCTGGCGGTGTTTGAGGCCACCCGCCAGGCCCGGAACCTGATTCTGGCTGAGCCTCAGCCCGTATTGATCGAATCCATGTCCTACCGGTTGGGCGCCCACTCCTCGTCGGACGATCCCAGCGGTTACCGTTCCCGGGCCGAGGAAGAGCGCTGGCGCAAGCGGGATCCCATCGGCCGTTACCGGCTGTGGCTGCTGCATCAGGGCTGGCTTGACGAAGACGATGACCGGCGCCGCAGCGATACCCTGCGCCGGCAGATACTGGAGGTCATGAAACAGGCCGAACAGCGCTCCCGACCGCCGTTGAACAGCCTTATTGAAGACGTCTATGCCAGCCCGCCGGCACGGCTGAAGCAACAACTGGAACAGCTGAAGCGGCAGCTGGCCGCCTACCCCGAGCACTACCCCGCCAGCCAGGGGAGGGAGCGCGAATGAAACAGATGAACCTGTTGCAGGCGGTGAACCAGGCGCTGGATGTGGCCATGGAAAGGGAAAAAGCGGTACTTTGCTTTGGCGAGGATGTGGGCCATTTTGGCGGCGTGTTTCGGGCCACCAGCGGCCTGCAGGAGAAGTACGGCGAGGCGCGCTGTTTCAATACGCCGCTCACCGAGCAGGGCATTATCGGCTTTGCCAATGGCCTGGCGGCCAAGGGGCTGAAGCCGGTGGCGGAAATTCAGTTTGCCGATTACATCTTTCCCGCCTTTGACCAGCTGGTGAACGAAACCGCCAAGTTCCGCTACCGCTCCGGCAACCAGTTCGATGTGGGCGGGCTGGTGGTGCGTACGCCCTATGGGGGCGGCATTGCCGGCGGCCACTACCACAGCCAGTCGCCGGAAGCCTATTTTGTGCATACCGCCGGGCTGCGGGTGCTGGTGCCCCGGGGGCCGGTGCAGGCCAAGGGGTTGCTGCTGGCGGCCATCGACTGCCCGGATCCGGTGATCTTTTTCGAGCCCAAGCGGCTGTACCGGGCGGCGGTGGCCGAGGTGGACGAAGGGTACTACCAATTGCCGCTGGACCAGGCCGAGGTGGTGCAGGAAGGTACCGACATCACCCTGCTGGCCTGGGGCGCCCAGATGGACTACCTGCTGAAGGCGGCTGCGCTTGCCGATAAAGAAGGCATTTCCTGCGAGGTGATCGATCTGCAGAGCCTGCTGCCCTGGGACGAAGACACCGTCGTGGCCTCGGTGCTCAAGACCGGGCGACTGCTGGTGAGCCACGAGGCGCCCCTCACCGGTGGCCTGGGCGCCGAGATCGCCGCCACCGTGCAGGAGCGCTGCTTTCTGTATCTGGAAAGCCCCGTCGCCCGGGTGTGCGGGCTCGATACCCCCTTTCCGCTGGCGCTGGAAAAGGAATACCTGCCCGATCAGTACAAGATTTTCGAGGCGATCAAGGCCACGGTGAATTTTTAGGAGCGCGCCATGAAACAGGACTTCTTTCTGCCGGATATCGGCGAGGGCATAGTGGAATGCGAGCTGGTAGACTGGCTGGTGGCCGAGGGCGACCGGGTGGAGGAAGATCAGGCCATCTGCGATGTGATGACCGACAAGGCCCTGGTGCAGATCCCGGCGGTGCACGCCGGCACCATTACTCGCCTGTATGTGAACAAGGGCGACATGGCCCGGGTGCATGCACCCCTGTTTGAAATGACGCTGGCGGGCGAAGAGACGGATGCAGCGCCGGCCGAAGCCCTCCCTGAAACGCCAACCTCATTGCCCCCTGAACCTGAGCCCAAGCCGGCGCCCGCCGCCACCCCCGCCGCCACCCACACCGAGCCGCCCGCCTCCTCCGGCAACCGGGCCGTGGCCAGCCCGGCGGTACGCCGGCTGGCCCGTGAGCACAATGTGGATCTGACCGAAGTGCCCGGCTCCGGCGACAAGGGGCGGGTTTACAAGGAAGACGTGGAGGCCTGGCTCAAGCACCAGCATGCCCCGGCGGCAACAGAGATGTCGGCCTGGCGCGAGCCGGTGACCGGGGTGCGCGCCGCCATGGCCCGGGCGATGACCGCCAGTCTCGCCATTCCCCGCTTCACCTACTGCGAGGAGTTTTGCCTCGATGAACTGCTCACGCTGAAGCGCCGGCTAGCGCCCGGGTTTGAACGGGAAGGCGTCAAGCTCACCCTGCTGCCGTTTTTTATTAAGGCACTGTCCCTGGCGCTGGCGGACTATCCGCTGCTGGGGGCCCGGCTTGACGACGACGGTCATACCCTGGTGTATGAAGACGGTCACCATGTAGGGGTGGCGGTGGATACGCCGGCCGGCCTGCTGGTGCCGGTGCTGCACCATTGTGAAGACAAGTCGGTGCTGACCCTGGCCCGTGAGCTCAGCCGTCTGTCCGAGGCGGCCCGGGCCGGCCGGCTGACTCAGGCCGAGCTCAGCGGTGCCACCATTACCCTGTCCAATATCGGTGTGCTGGGCGGCACCGTGTCTACCCCCATCGTCACCCCGCCCCAGCTGGCCATTGCCGCCCTGGGGCGGCTGCAGCGGCTGCCCCGATTTGGTGAGGGGGACAGGGTGGTGGCGCAACACATCATGGCGGTGTGCTGGTCGGCGGATCACCGGGTGATCGACGGCGCTACCCTGGCGCGCTTCAACCGCTGCTGGCAGGATTACCTGGAACAACCCGACCGCATGCTGGCCCGGCTGCACTAGGGCGGCAGGCCATGGATGCCCTGGGCAACTTTTACATTCCCGAAGAGCAGTCGGTTTATCTGCTGAGCGCCAATGACGCGCAAAAGCTGAAAGACTGGATTGCCCTGTGCGTGGCCGAGCTGGAAAAGCTCGGTTACCGCGATATCAGCCTGGCCGGCAAGGGCGTGTATGGCTTCACCTTTGCCGGCACCGGGGAGCAGGGCGAGCAGGTGGCGTTCAAGTTTTCCCGCATCGACTTGCCCGAAGCGGTGCGGGAGCGACTGGCAGACGAGGCTTACATGCTCTCCTGTGTGCAGCATCCGCTGGTGCCGACCTATCTCGCCTACGCCCTGCGCGGCCGCCAGGGCATTTTGCTGATGAGCCGGGCGCCGGGGGAAGACCTGGAGCATTACAGCCTGCGCCGGGGCCGGCTGTCGGCCCGGGAGGTGATCGATATCGCCGCCCAGCTGGCGGACATACTGCAGGCCCTGCGCCGCCATACCCAGGGCGGTGAGCCGGCGCCCGTGGTGCACGGTGATATCAAGCCGTCCAACATTGTCTATGACCCTTCGAGCGGGCGCATCAGCCTGGTGGACTGGGGATCGTCGGTGTTTGCGCAACTGGATGCCGAGGGCAACTGGGCCGGCGCCCGCGGGCTGGCGCTGCTGTCGGGGGATCTGCAGCAGTCCAATGCCCGCATGGGGGATGTGTATTTTATCGGGCCCGAGCAGCTGGCCGGGGCCCTTTCCAGCCCCCGCTTCGACGAGCAGGGGGTAGCCGGCACCCTCTATGCCCTGGCCTCGGGCCAGGCCTGCCGCTTTGGCCGCAAGGCCCTTCCCGCCACCAGCCTGGGGTTGCCGAAAGAATTTGCCCGGCTGCTGGATGCCCTGCTCGATGACGATCCCGAGCGCCGCCGCCGGGCCGGGGACTACTGGCTGAAGGCCATGCCCCGGCTGCAGCGGCTGGTGCTGCCGGCGCTGCCGCTGTTTGATGACAGCCCGCTGCTGCCGGTATGGTCCAGCCGCGGCGAACGGGAGATTGACACCGTAGTGTATTCCTCGCGCAAGTCCTTTCTGCGCGAGCGCAGCGAACGGGAAGACATTCACCAGGTAACCGATGCCCAGCTGGAGCGGTACTACAAGCAATACCTGGAAGGCATGGGCGAAACCGAAAAGGCCTTTGTGGCGGCGGTCAGCCGGCTGGGACGTTATCCGGTGATGGGCGGGCTGGCGCTGCACTGGCACGAGGGCGGGGTGGATATCGATTCCAGCCTGAACCTCTACGATGACCGCCTGCTGCCGGCCTTTGGCGTGGCGGTCAACAACGTGGTGGCGCTGGCCCGGGCCATCAGCAAAACCGGGGTGTTCAAGGCCTGCCTGTTCAATGCCCGCAACACCCTGCACCTGAGCCGCAGCGGACCGGGGAAGCCCTTTGTGCCCCCGCCGGGCATGGCCATTGCCTACCGGCTGGCGGACCGGCCCGATACCGGCGCCGATCGCCAGCCCCATTCCTATTTCGAAGACGGCCGGGATCCGGACGAGCAATTGGTGTTGCCTGCTGCCATCATGGCGGTGATCGCCAGGCTCAACCACATTCACCATACCGGCTGCATTATTTTTGAAGTGACCCCCGAGCACCTCAAACTGCACAGCTACTACCGGCTGCTGGACGCCGCCGCCGAGGCCGAGTTTGCCGCTCTGCTGGCGCAAATCGTGGCCCATATTCCACTCATTGACGATCAGGGCGTGGGCGGTTTTATGAAACTGCCCTGCAAGAACACCCGTTTCTTTACTCACCTGCCGGTACAGCCCGACTATTTTTATCCCGCCAATCCCCGGGCCTGGCGCAGAACGTAATCCTGCAGCTCGGGATAGAAGCCGAGAAAGGCCTGTTCAAATTCGCGGTAGTGACGTTCCAGCAGCGGCCGGCAGCGGGGCAGGGGAGTGGGTCGCTGAAAGCGCCGGTCGATGCGTGCCAGCGCGGTGATAATACCGTCGAACTCCCGGTAGTGCAGCAGCAAGCCGCTTTGCTCCATGCGGGTTACCAGCTGCACCATGGCCTCGGGCCAGTGCCGGTCGGGCTGAAGTCTGTCGTGGGCCTGTTCGACAAAACGCTCAAGAGGCTGCGAATGAAAACGCGGCCAGTGCCGGGCCAGAAAATGGTCAAACATCATGTCGGTGATGATGCCGCCAAAGCGGCGAAAGGGCGGTGGCAATGCCCGGACCCGGCCGAGGTGCAGCGGGTGGGCGTCGGTAAAACTGTCGATGCGTCGGTGCAGCATAATGCCGGTCTGCAGCCGCGGTGGCAGGGAAGCATCCACGGTGCCCCGGGCGTACTCTCCCAGCAGGGCACCGGCCAGGCTGGTGTGGCTGAGATCGGCCAGGTGGAGGTGTGCCAGGTAGTTCATTCAGCTGGGGGAGTCGTCCCGGTATTCAGCGCCATCGTGTCCGGCCTGCAGCTCGTCCAGCTCGCCGGCATCGAAGCCATCGTCCTGTTCGTTCAGCTGGTTGTCGAGCACCTCCAGCAGGTGAATGGCCACGGCCACAAAGTCGCTGTCGGTAACGATGCCCACCAGCCTGCCCTTGTCCACCACCGGCAGGCAGCCGTATTTGTGTTTTTGCAGATAAAGCGCCGCCTCGCGAATACCCGCATGAGGGCTGACGGTGGTCACGCCGGTTTTCATGATTTCAGCCAGGCTGTGCTGTTCGAGAAAGTGGCCGTTGCGCCCCTGCTCCAGACTGGATTCCTGGGCGGCCAGAATATCCCGCTGGCTGACCAGCCCCACCAGCTTGTCTTGCTCCATTACCGGCAGGTGACGAATATGGTGGCGCTGCATCAGGGTGCGGGCCTCTGCCAGGGTGGCCGAAGGAGGCAACCCCAGTACACGGGAGGACATGATCTCGGAAACGGTGGCGGGCATAGCGGTTCTCCTCTTTTTATATCAAGATAGCCCAACACCCTGGTCCAGTAACCTGACCAGGATCACGCTCACCGCAAAGATTGCCCCTGTCGGCCGGTGGCCGGCCCATTGTTTCAACGTCGAATTGCCTTGATCCCACCGAATGGCCTCACTAGACTAGCGCTCGTCCGATACAGAGGTAGTTATGCAGGTCCACGATTTTTCCTTTGAACTTCCCGATGAACTCATTGCCCGCCATCCTATGCCTGAACGTACCGCCAGCCGGCTGTTGCAGCTGGACGGCAATACCGGGCAGCTGGTGCATGGCCGTTTTGGCGATATTCTGGACCTGATCAACCCCGGCGATCTGCTGGTGTTCAACAACACCCGGGTGATCCCGGCCCGGCTGTTTGGCCGCAAGGCCAGCGGCGGCAAGCTGGAAGTGCTGGTGGAGCGGGTGCTGGACGACCAGCGGGTGCTGGCCCACGTGCGCTCGTCCAAGGCGCCCAAGCCCGGCTCGGCGCTGATCCTCGAGCCCGACGTCAAGGCCACCATGGTGGCCCGCCACGATGCCCTGTTTGAAATCGAATTCCACGATGAACGTACCGTGCTGGAGATCCTGGAAAGCGTGGGCCACATGCCGCTGCCGCCCTATATCGACCGGCCCGACACCGACGCCGACAAGGAACGCTACCAGACCGTCTATAACGAAAAACCCGGTGCCGTGGCCGCGCCCACCGCCGGCCTGCATTTCGACGAGCCCTTGCTGGCACGGCTAAAGGAAAAAGGCGCCGAGCTGGCCTTTATCACCCTGCACGTGGGGGCGGGCACCTTTCAGCCGGTGCGGGTCGACAACGTGCTCGAGCACAAAATGCACGCCGAATACATCGAAGTGCCGGCCGAGGTGGTGGCGCAAATCGAGGCGACCCGGGCTCAAGGCGGCCGGGTGATTGCGGTGGGCACCACCTCGGTGCGTTCCCTGGAGAGTGCGGCCCAGGCCAGTCTCGCCAACGGCGAGCCGTTGGCGCCTTTTTACGGCGACACCGACATCTTTATCTATCCCGGTTACCGCTTTCAGCTGGTGGACGCCATGGTGACCAATTTTCACCTGCCGGAGTCGACCCTGATCATGCTGGTCAGCGCCTTTGCTGGCCGGGAGCACATTATGGAAGCCTACCGGGCGGCGGTGGCCGAGCGTTACCGTTTCTTCAGTTACGGCGACGCCATGTTTATTACTCGACAGCAGGGACTCGGGACTGGGGAATAGGGACTGGTCAAGCTGTCTGTAGACCCCACTTTAGTGGGGCGAAATGGCAGTCGCCGACGGCATTGCCCGAATAAATTCGGGCCTGCAGGCGCCCATAACCAGTCCCTGCTCCCAATTCCCTAATCCCCGATATTAAAGGTCGGACTGTTTCTCCGGCCAGTGAGGTAACAATGAAATTTGAACTGGATACCACCGACGGTCGCGCCCGCCGCGGCCGGCTTGTCTTTGACCGGGGCGTGGTGGAAACCCCGGCCTTTATGCCGGTGGGCACCTACGGCACCGTCAAGGGCATGACCCCGGAAGAAGTGGCCGCTACCGGCGCCCATATTCTGCTGGGCAACACCTTTCACCTGTGGATCCGTCCGGGCCAGGAGGTGATGAAGCTGCACGGCGATCTGCACGATTTCATGAACTGGCAGGGGCCCATCCTGACCGACTCCGGCGGTTTTCAGGTGTTCAGCCTGGGCGATATTCGCAAGATCACCGAAGAAGGCGTGCATTTCCGCAACCCGGTGAACGGCGACAAGATTTTCCTCTCTCCCGAAGTGTCCATGGAAATTCAGTACGATCTGGGCTCCGACATCGTGATGATCATGGACGAGTGCACCCCGTACCCGGCCACCTGGGAAGAAGCCAAGAAGTCCATGGAAATGTCCCTGCGCTGGGCCAAACGGTCCCGGGATCATTTCGACAAGCAGGGCAACAAGAACGCCCTGTTCGGCATTATTCAGGGCTCGGTGTACGAAGATCTGCGGGACCAGTCCCTGGAAGGGCTGCTGGAGATCGGCTTTGACGGCTACGCCGTGGGCGGTTTGGCAGTGGGGGAGCCCAAGCACGAGATGCACAAGGTGCTGGAGCACACCTGCCCGAAAATTCCCGAAGACAAGCCCCGCTACCTGATGGGGGTGGGCAAGCCGGAAGATCTGGTGGAAGGGGTGCGCCGGGGTATCGACATGTTCGACTGCGTGATGCCCACCCGCAATGCCCGTAATGGCCATCTGTTCACCACCGACGGCGTGGTGAAAATTCGCAACGCCAAACACAAGACCGACACCGGCCCGCTGGATGCCGATTGCGACTGCTACACCTGTAAAAATTATTCCCGCGCCTATCTGTATCATCTCGACAAGTGCAACGAGATTTTGGGTGCGCGTTTAAACACCATTCACAACCTGCGTTATTACCAGCGGGTGATGGAAGGTTTACGCAGCGCCATTGAGCAGGGTAAATTAGATGACTTTGTGGCAGAGTTCTATCGTCGGCAGGGCAAACCCGTGCCGCCGCTGGGACAGCCAGAACCGACAAGTGAATAACGGCTTTCAACCATAACGAGGAAACTGCAAGAATGGATATTATCTCGAGTGCCTACGCCCAGGGTGGCGGCGCCGCCGGTGGCGGTATGGAAATGATCATCATGCTGGTGGTGTTCGGCCTGATCTTCTATTTCATGATCTTCCGTCCCCAGTCCAAGCGGGTAAAAGAGCACAAGAACCTGATGTCTTCCCTGAGCAAGGGTGACGAGGTGCTGACCAACGGCGGCCTGGTGGGCAAGATTGCCAAGATCTCCGCCGAAAACGACTACGTGGTACTGAGCCTGAGCGAGCAAAATCAGGTGACCATCAAGAAGGACTTCATCACTGCCGTCCTGCCCAAGGGCTCTATCCAGTCCCTCTAATTCTTTCCTGTCGAGGAGCACAGCGTGTTGAATCGATATCCGCTGTGGAAATACTTGATGGTGATCCTGGTGATCACCATCAGTTTTCTTTATGCAGCACCCAACCTGTTTGGTGAAGATCCGGCGCTTCAGGTGTCCGGCAGCCGCGGTACCCAGGTTTCTTCCGACATTCTGGTCAAGGCCCAGCAGAGCCTCAGCCAGGCCGGCATTGAGGTAAAGAGCGCCGCCCTGGAAAACGACCAGCTTCTTATTCGTTTTAGCAATACCGACGACCAGCTCAGGGGCAAGGATCTGGTTGCCGAGGTGCTGGGTGACGATTACATCACCGCCCTCAACCTGGCCCCGTCCACCCCCGCCTGGCTGGAAGCCATCGGTGCCGGCCCGCTTAAGCTGGGTCTGGATTTGCGCGGCGGCGTGCACTTCCTGATGGAAGTGGACATGGACGAGGCCTTGAACCGCGTGCAGGAGCAGACGGTACAGGACTTTCGCACCGAGCTGCGCCAGGAGCGGCTGCGCTACTCCGGCGTGCTGAGCCGGGACGGCGGTACTCAGGTGGTATTCCGTGACGCCGATACCCGCGACAAGGCCATCAGCCATTTGCGCCAGCGCTATCCCGAGCTGGTGTTTACCACTCAGGATAACGGCGACAGCTTTGGCCTGTTGGCGGTGATGAGCGAGCAGCGGCTGAAGGAAGTGAAGGAATACGCCCTGCAGCAGAACATCACCATTATTCGCAACCGGGTCAACGAGCTGGGCGTGGCCGAGCCGCTGGTACAGCGCCAGGGCGCCGACCGCATTGTGGTGCAGTTGCCGGGTATTCAGGATACCGCCCGGGCCAAGGAAATCCTCGGCGCCACCGCCACCCTGGAATTCCGCCTGGTGGACGAGCGCGCCGATGCCGCCGCCGCGGCGGCGGGCAGAGTGCCGCCGGGCAGCGAGCTGTTTACCGATCGTAACGGCCGGGCGGTGGTGCTGCAGCAGCGGGTCATCCTTACCGGTGAACACATCGTCGATGCCAACTCCGGCATGGACGAGTTCAGCCGGCCCCAGGTGAACATCAGCCTGGATGCCCCCGGTGGCAGCCGCATGGCCGACTTCACCAAGGACAACGTGGGCCGGGCCATGGCCACGGTATTTACCGAGTACAAGCCCGCCACCGAGCCCGGTGTCGATGGCAAGCCGAGTCTGCGCAAGGAGCAGGAAGTCATCAACGTGGCCACCATTCAGTCCCGGCTGGGCCGCAGTTTCCGCATCACCGGCATCGACTCCATGGCCGAGGCCCAGAACCTGGCCCTGCTGCTGCGCGCCGGTGCCCTGATTGCGCCCATTCAGATTGTGGAGGAGCGCACCATAGGCCCGAGCCTGGGGCAACAGAACGTGGAAAACGGCCTGATGGCCATGATCTATGGCCTGCTGGCGGTGGTGCTGTTTATGGCCATTTATTACCGCAAGTTCGGCCTGGTGGCCAATCTGGCGCTGCTGGCCAATCTGGTGATCATTATTGGGGTCATGTCCATGGTGCCGGGGGCGACCATGACCCTGCCGGGCATTGCCGGCATCGTGCTCACCATCGGCATGTCGGTGGATGCCAATGTGCTGATCTTCGAGCGTATCCGCGAGGAGTTGCGGGACGGGCGCAGTGTGCAGCAGGCCATTCACATGGGCTATGAAAAGGCCTTTGCCACCATTACCGATGCCAACATCACCACCTTTATCACCGCCATCATTCTGTTTGCGGTCGGCACCGGCCCCATCAAGGGCTTTGCCGTGACCCTGATGATCGGCATTCTGGCTTCCATGTTTACCGCCATTGTCGGTACCCGGGCCCTGGTCAACCTGCTCTGGGGCGGCAAACGTCTCAAGAAGCTGTCGATATGAGGAGTGTGAGCGATGTTTGAGATCCTCAAGACCAAAGAGCCGCTGCCCTTTATGCGTTTTTCAAAGGGCGCCACTGTGCTGTCTCTGGTGCTGATTGCCCTGTGCTTTTTCAGCCTGGCCACCCGGGGGCTGAACTGGGGGCTGGACTTTACCGGTGGCACCGTAGTGGAAGTGGCCTTTGAGCAGGCGGTGGAGCTGGACGCGGTGCGTGCCCGGCTGGATCAGTCCGGCCTGGCGGGCGCCACGGTGCAGCACTTTGGCACCAGCCGTGACCTGCTCATTCGCATGCCGCCCCAGGAGGGCGCTAACGTGCAGCAGCAGGGCGAGGCAGTAATTGCCGCCATGCAGCAGCTGTCGGCGAATGCCGAGATGAAGCGGCTGGAGTTTGTCGGCCCGGCCATTGGCAAGGAGCTGGCGGAGCAGGGGGGCCTGGCCATTCTGGTGGCGCTGCTGTGCATTCTGCTGTACGTAGGCATGCGTTTTGAGTGGCGGCTGGCCTCCGGCGCCGTGCTGTCCCTGGCCCACGACGTGATCATCACCCTGGGGGTGTTTTCCTGGCTGCAAATCGAGGTGGATCTCACCATAGTGGCGGCACTGCTCACCGTGGTGGGTTACTCCCTGAACGACACCATAGTGGTGTTTGACCGGGTACGGGAAAACTTTCGCCGAGTACGCGAGGCCACCACGGCCCGGGTATTTGACGAGGCCATTACCGACACCCTGAGCCGGACCCTGATCACCTCGGCCACCACCCTGGTGGTGGTGGTGGCGCTCTTCATGAAGGGCGGTGCCCTGATCCACGGTTTTGCCACGGCGCTGCTGCTGGGCATTGGCTTTGGTACCTATTCCTCCATCTATATCGCCAGCGCCTGGGCCATGCTGCTCGGGGTCAAACGGGAGCACATGCTGCCGCCGCAGGTGGAAAAAGAAGGCGCGGATCAGGAATCCCTGATGTAATCCGCCCATGCACACAAAAAAGGAGCCTGCAGGCTCCTTTTTTGTGTGCGATATCCATTGACGGCCACGCCGCCGTTTTCGCTGATCGCAGCCCCTCTGCCATGGCGTTGCCGAACGTGCTGCCCGGGCAAAACCTCGGTAAACCGACCCTTGGGCCCCTTTCTGGTGATTGATTGCATTTGCAGCATGACAAACGTCGTGCAGCTGCATAACATGGGGTCATAGAACAAGACAAGTTCGGAGCCTTCTTGAAACACAGACTTTTGCTCGGTCCGCTGGCCCTGTTGGCCATGATGCTGACCGGTTGCAGTGCGCCCAAGGTAGTCACCCCCACCCTGGTGTTACCGGTGCCGATGCAGGTGTCCTACCAAAGTGAACTGGGCATTGCCCGCCTGGGCCAGATGCTCAATGCCCCCGGCCTGACCCCGGAACAGCGGGCCGAGCTGTTTTTTCAGCGCGGTGTGGTGTTTGATCGGGTTGGCCTGCGGGCCATGGCCCGGCTCGACTTCAACCGCGCCCTGCGCGAGCAGCCGGATTTTGCCGACGCCTATAACCTCAATGGTGTCTACCTGACCCAGAACCAGGAGTTCGACGAAGCCTACGAGGCCTTTGACTCGGCACTGGAGCTGGCTCCCGACTATGTCTATGCCAACCTGAACCGGGGCATAGCGCTTTATTATGGCGGACGGCCCGAGCTGGCGGCGCGGGACCTCAAGGTGTTTCTCGATAAGGAGCCAGACGACCCTTATCGTCTGTTGTGGTGGTACCTGGCGCTGGAGCGGGTCGATGCCGATATGGCGCTGGCGCGTCTGGCCGAGCACCGTGCGCAATACGGCACCGAGGAATGGGCCTGGGATATCGTCGATGTCTACCTTGGCATGCTGACGCCCGAAGCGCTGCTCAACCGCATATCCGAACGCAGCCAGGACAATCAGGAGCTGGCGGAAATGCTGTGCGAGGCCTACTTCTATCTGGCCAAGCGGGCGCAGCACAACGGCGAGCCGGAGCAGGCCGAGGTCTACCTCAAGCTGGCGCTGGCCACCAATATCTATGACTTCGTCGAACACCGTTACGCCCTGCTGGAGTTGGATCTGATCGGCCAGCAGGCGCGCCTCAAGCGCTGAGCCGTCCTTGTCACCGGCGTGGTCTGCGGCCACGCCGGTGTGATTTTCTTTACGCACTCGCTTCCTCGCGACCGTGCGCCCCGTCGCGAACTCGGCATCATAACATCTGATTTACCAGCATGACTGTGCTAGAATCCTGCGCCTTGAGCGCAACGGAAACAAAGTCAACATGCTTGAGCAAGTACGCATCGTGCTGGTGAATACCTCCCATACCGGTAACATCGGCTCTGCCGCCCGGGCCATGAAAACCATGGGGCTGAGCGATCTCTGCCTGGTGGATCCGGTCAGCCCGCCCGACGGCCAGTCGGTCGCCCTGGCGGCCGGGGCCAGCGATATTCTCGCCAACGCCCGCACCGTGCCCACCCTGGCCGACGCGGTGGCCGATTGTGGCCTGGTAATCGGCACCAGCGCCCGCTCGCGTACCTGGTCCTGGCCCATGCTCAATGCCCGGGAAGCGGGAGAAAAGGCGATGGCAGAAGCGCCCCGGCACAAGGTGGCGCTGGTGTTCGGCCGGGAGCGTACCGGTCTGACCAATGAAGAGCTGCAGCAGTGTCATTATCATGTGGCCATTCCCGCCAACCCGGAATACAGCTCCCTCAATCTGGCGATGGCAGTACAGACCCTGAGCTACGAAGTGCGCATGGCCTGGCTGGCCGGTGCTCAGGATGAGGCAGTGACAGAAAGTTACCCGCTGGCGTCGGATCTGGAACGGTTTTACGAGCACCTGGAACAGACCTTGCTGGACACCGGCTTTATCATCAAGCCGCACCCGGGCCAGGTAATGACCAAGCTGCGCCGGCTGTTCAACCGGGCCCGGCCCGAAGATCACGAGCTCAACATACTGCGTGGCATCCTCACCTCGGTGCAGCGTCGCATCGCGCAAAAAACCACGGAATAACCGACTGGATTACTGGGGTAAATACTTGACTGAAACACTCGGGTATGACACTCTGACGCCATGTTCGAAAACGGTTTGATGACATGAGACTGACATCGAAAGGTCGCTATGCGGTGACCGCCATGCTGGACGTGGCACTGCATGCCAACGAGGGGCCGGTATCCCTGGCCGACATCTCGGAGCGGCAGGGCATTTCCCTGTCCTATCTTGAACAGCTGTTCTCCCGTCTGCGCAAGCAGGGGCTGGTGAGCAGTGTGCGCGGCCCGGGTGGCGGCTACCTGCTGGGACAGGACGCCAAGAGCATCTCGGTGGGCGCGGTGATCGCCGCCGTCGACGAATCGGTGGACGCGACCAAGTGCCAGGGCAAGGGCGACTGCCATAGCGGCAACCAGTGCCTGACCCACTCCCTGTGGTGTGCCCTGAGCGAGCGGATCAGTAACTTTCTCGATGCCATTAGCCTGGCCGAGCTGGTCAGCCAGAATGAAGTCCGACGCATATCCGGACAGCAAGACCAACATCTGAGCATGCTGAACCTGGAAGAGAAACAGGCTCGGTCTGTGAGCGTTAAAGTTCAACTTTAAAATGTCGATGACAAGACTGCCGTACAGGGCAGCGTTGGAACGGAGAATATGATGAAACTGCCCATTTATCTCGACTATGCGGCTACCTGCCCGGTAGACCCTCGCGTCGCCGAAAAAATGATGCAATACCTGACCCCGGATGGCTTTTTCGGTAACCCGGCTTCCCGCTCCCACCGTTTTGGCTGGCAGGCGGAAGAGGCGGTCGATATCGCCCGGAACCAGATTGCCGACCTGATTAACGCTGACCCGCGGGAAATCGTGTTCACCTCCGGTGCCACCGAGTCCGACAACCTGGCCATCAAGGGCATTGCCCACTTCTATGGCAAGAAGGGCAAGCATATCGTCACCGCCAAAACCGAACACAAGGCGGTGCTGGATCCCTGCCGTCAGCTGGAGCGGGAAGGCTTTGAAGTCACCTACCTCGAGCCCCAGTCCAACGGCCTGTTCACCCTGGAGCAGATTGAAGGCGCCCTGCGTGACGACACAGTGCTGGTGAGCATCATGCACGTCAACAACGAAACCGGTGTGATCCAGGACGTCAAGGCCATCGGCGAGCTGTGCCGCAGCCGCAAAATCATGTTCCACGTGGATGCCGCCCAGAGTGCCGGCAAGATCCCGGTGGACGTCAAGGACATGAACATCGACCTGCTGTCGCTGTCGGCCCACAAGATTTACGGCCCCAAGGGCATCGGCGCTCTCTATGTGTGCCGCAAGCCGCGAGTGCGGCTGGAAGCCCAGATGCACGGCGGCGGCCATGAGCGTGGCATGCGCTCCGGTACCCTGGCCACCCACCAGATCGTGGGCATGGGCGAGGCGTTCCGCATCGCCAAGGAAGAAATGCAGGCCGAGGGCGAGCGCATTCGCGTCCTGCGCGACCGCCTCTTTGAGGGCGTCAAGGACATCGAAGAAGTCTATGTCAACGGCGATCTCGAGCAGCGGGTACCCGGCATTCTCAATATCAGCTTCGCCTACGTGGAAGGCGAGTCCCTGATGATGGCGCTGAAAGATCTGGCGGTGTCCTCCGGCTCGGCCTGTACCTCCGCCAGCCTGGAGCCTTCCTACGTGCTGCGCGCCCTGGGCCTGAACGACGAACTGGCGCACAGCTCCATTCGCTTCAGCATCGGCCGCTTTACCACCGAGGAAGAAATTGACTACGCCGTGCGTCTGGTGAACGAGGCCATCGGCCGCCTGCGGGAAATGTCTCCGCTGTGGGAGATGTTCAAGGATGGCGTGGACCTGGAAAAAGTTGAGTGGGTACACCATTAAGGTGTGACGGACTGCAGAGGAATTGAATCATGGCATACAGCGAAAAAGTAATCGATCACTACGAAAACCCCCGCAACGTCGGCGGTTTCGACAAGAATGACCCCAATGTGGCCACCGGCATGGTGGGCGCTCCAGCCTGTGGCGACGTGATGAAGCTGCAATTGAAGATCAGCGAAGACGGCATCATCGAGGATGCCAAGTTCAAGACCTACGGTTGCGGCTCGGCCATCGCCTCCAGCTCGCTGATCACCGAGTGGGTGAAAGGCAAGAGCCTGGACGAGGCCGCCAGTATCAAAAACACCGACATTGCCGAAGAGCTGGCCCTGCCGCCGGTGAAAATCCACTGCTCCATTCTGGCGGAGGATGCCATCAAGGCGGCCATCGACGATTACAAGCAGAAAAAGAACCTGGCGTAAGACGGAGACATCATGGCGATCACCATTACCGACGCGGCCGCCCAGCGGGTGCAGACCTTTCTGAACAATCGGGGCAGGGGCTTAGGCCTGCGGCTGGGAGTGAAAACCTCCGGCTGCTCCGGCCTGGCCTATGTGCTGGAGTTCGTGGATGAGCTGTCCGAGGGCGACCAGGTGTTCGAGCATGGCGAGGTCAAGGTGATCGTCGACAGCAAGAGCCTGGTTTACCTGGATGGCACCGAGCTGGATTTCGTCAAGGAAGGGCTGAACGAAGGCTTCAAGTTCAACAACCCCAATATCACCGGGGAGTGCGGTTGCGGCGAAAGCTTTAACGTTTAAGGATAGCGGCATGAACTACTTTGAGCTGTTTGACCTGCCCGTCCGGTTTCAACTCGACGGTCAAGCCCTGTCCGAGGCTTACCGCCGGCTGCAAATGCAGTTCCATCCCGATAAGTTCGCCTCCCGCCCCGAGCGGGAGCGTTTGCAGGCGGTACAACAGGCCGCCCGCATCAACGACGCTTTTTCCACCCTCAAGGATCCCCTCGGCCGGGCCGAATATCTGCTGTCACTGCAGGGCGTGGATATTCGCGGCGAGCAGCAAACCCTCAAGGATCCCTCGTTCCTGATGCAGCAAATGGAGTGGCGTGAGCAGCTGGAAGAGATTCCCGCCGCCGCCGATGTGTTTGCCGCCATCATGGCCTTTGAGCGGGAGCTGAAACAGGCTTCGGGCGATTACTACGGCGAGCTGGAACACCAGCTCGACGCCGGCCGTTGGAGTGAGGCCGCCGACACGGTGCGCAAACTCAAATTCATGGCCAAGCTGCACACCGAACTTGAGCGGGTGGAAGACGCCCAGCAGGAATTCTGAATCTCATGGCATTGTTACAAATTTCCGAGCCGGGCCAGAGCGCGGCTCCGCACGAGCACAAGTGGGCCGTTGGCATTGATCTCGGCACCACCAATTCCCTGGTGGCCGTGGTGCGCAGTGGCCTGGCCGACACCCTGCCCGATGAGCGGGGCCGGGAGCTGCTGCCGTCCGTGGTGCACTATACCGCCGACGGCCTGCGGGTCGGCTTTGATGCCAAGCACGAAGCCGAATTTGATCCCCAAAACACCATCGTCTCGGTCAAGCGGCTGCTGGGCAAGGCCCTGGCCGACGTGCCCGTGAACCGGCTGCCCTACGACTTTCGCGATACCGACGCGGGCATTATCGAACTGAACACCCCTCAGGGGGTGGTGAACCCGGTGCAGGTGTCCGCCGAAATTCTTAAAACCCTGAGTGCGCGGGCCGAAGCCGCCCTGGGTAATCCCCTGGAAGGGGCGGTGATCACCGTGCCTGCCTATTTTGATGACGCCCAGCGCCAGGGCACCAAAGACGCGGCCCAACTGGCCGGCCTGAACGTGCTGCGTCTGCTCAACGAGCCGACGGCGGCGGCCATCGCCTACGGTCTGGACTCGGGCCAGGAAGGGGTGATCGCCGTTTATGATCTGGGTGGCGGTACCTTTGATATCTCCATTCTGCGCCTGCACAAAGGGGTGTTTGAAGTGCTGGCCACCGGCGGCGATTCGTCCCTCGGTGGCGACGATTTCGATCATGCCCTAGCCGACTGGATTCAGTCCCGGGCCGGCATCGTAGAGTTGACCCCGGCCCAGCAGCGCAACCTGCTGGATGCGGCCACCGCCGCCAAAATCGCACTGACCGACAGCGACAGTGTCACGGTCAGCTGGGAAGGCTGGCAGGGTGAGCTGACCCGTGAGCAGTTCGATGGGCTTATTCAACCCTGGGTCAACAAAACCCTGATGGCCTGTCGCCGCGCTCTAAAGGACGCCGGTGTGAGTCAGGACGAGGTGCAGCAGGTGGTGATGGTCGGCGGCTCCACCCGGGTGCCGCTGGTGCGCTCGCGGGTCGGCGAGTTCTTTGCCCGTGAACCGCTCACCAGCATTGATCCCGACAAGGTGGTGGCCATCGGTGCCAGCATTCAGGCCGACATTCTTATCGGCAACAAGCCCGACAGCGACATGCTGCTGCTGGACGTTATCCCCCTGTCGCTGGGGCTGGAAACCATGGGGGGTCTGGTGGAAAAGGTGATCCCCCGCAACACCACCATTCCCGTGGCCCGGGCCCAGGAATTCACCACCTTCAAGGACGGCCAGACCGCCATGGCCATTCACGTGGTGCAGGGCGAGCGCGAGCTGGTGGCCGACTGCCGCTCCCTGGCCCGGTTTGTGCTGACCGGCATTCCGCCCATGGCCGCCGGGGCCGCCCATATTCGCGTGACCTTTCAGGTGGATGCCGACGGCCTGCTGTCGGTGAGTGCCATGGAGAAATCTTCCGGCGTGCACGCCAGCATTGAGGTAAAGCCGTCCTACGGCCTGAAGGAAGAAGACATCTCCACCATGCTCAAGGCCTCCTTCGAGCATGCCCAGGAAGACATCGCCGCGCGCATGCTGGCCGAGCAGCGGGTGGAAGCCGCCCGAGTGGTGGAGAACATCATCAGTGCCCTGCATGCCGATGGCGACGCACTGCTCAGCGAACAGGAACGGGCCGACATACTGGCCTCGCTGGACGCGCTGCAACAGGTGGCTCAGGAAGAAGACCCGGACGCCATCAAGCGCGCCATTGAACTGACCGACAAACAAACCGCCGACTTTGCCGCCCGCCGAATGGACGCCTCCATTCGCAAGGCGCTGGCCGGCCAACGAGTGGACAAGGTGTAACGATGCCGAAGATTGTTTTTCTGCCCCATGCCGAGCTTTGCCCCGAGGGGGCCGCCGTTGAGGCTCAAACCGGTGAAACCGTGCTGGACGTGGCGCTGCGCAATGGGATCGACATTGAGCACGCCTGCGAGAAGTCCTGCGCCTGTACCACCTGCCACGTGATTGTACGCGAGGGCTTTGATTCGCTGGAAGAAAGCACCGAGCTGGAAGATGACATGCTGGACAAGGCCTGGGGGCTGGAGCCCGAGTCCCGCCTGGGCTGCCAGGCCCGGGTGGACGACGAGGATCTGGTGGTGGAAATTCCGCGTTATACCGTCAACATGGTGTCGGAAGGTCACTGATCGTCTCACCACAGAGAATGCCGAGGGAAGAAGTCATGAGCCTGAAATGGACCGACAGTCTGGAGATTGCCCTGGCGCTGATGGAGCAGCACCCGGAGGTGGATCCCAAAACCGTGCGCTTTACCGATCTGCACCGGTGGATCTGCGAGCTGGACGAGTTTGATGATGAGCCCGAGCACTCCAACGAACGTATTCTTGAAGCGGTGATCCTGGCCTGGATGGATGAAGTCGACTGAGCCTGCACGCGCCCAAGCATTTTCGAAGCCACAGTGATACTGTGGCTTTTTTCCGTTTTTGATAACCAAACTTATTGTCGATCACACAAGGAGTCATGATGTCCGCGACCATGAAGGTATGGCTGACCACCGACGCCGCGCCGGCCTGCTGGGGCGACAAGGCGCTGCTCAGCTTTCAGAATGACGAGGTACGGGTGCACCTGGGGGAGAACGGTGAGCCGGTACGCCGGGTGCAGCAGGCGGGGCGCAAGCTCGACGGCATGGGGATCAAAAAAGTGGCGCTGTGCGGGGACGACTGGACCCTGGAAAACAGCTGGGCCTTTGCCCAGGGCTTTTACAATGCCAAGGGCGGCCAGCAGCTTGAGCTCGGTGACATGAGCGAAGAGGAGCAGGCCGAGTTCAACGCCCGCCGAACCGCCGTGCACTGGGTACGGGAAATGATCAACGGCACACCCGAAGATGTGTATCCGGCGTCATTGGCCACCGAGGCCGGCAAGTTTATTCAGTCCCTGGCCCCCGAGGCGGTGAGCTACCGCATCTACAGCGGCGAACAGCTCAAGGATCTCGGCCACGTCGGCATTTACGAAGTGGGCCGGGGCAGCAGCCGTCCGCCCACCCTGCTGGAGCTGGACTTCAACCCCGGCGGCAACGCTGACACGCCGGTGGCCGCCTGCCTGGTGGGCAAGGGCATTACCTTTGACTCCGGCGGCTACAGCATCAAGAGCTCCGACGGCATGGCGGTGATGAAGTCCGACATGGGCGGCGCCGCCACCGTGACCGGCGCCCTGGCCCTGGCCATTCAGCGCGGCCTGAGCCAGCGGGTAAAACTGTTTTTATGTTGTGCCGAGAACCTGGTGTCGGGCCATGCCTTCAAGCTGGGGGATATTCTGACTTATCGCAACGGTCTGAGCGTGGAGATCCTCAACACCGACGCTGAGGGCCGGCTGGTGCTGGCCGACGGCCTGCTGGCGGCGACCGACACCGGCGCGCCCTTTATTCTCGATGCCGCCACCCTCACCGGCGCCGCCAAAATGGCCCTGGGCCGGGATTACAATGCCGTGTTCAGCATGAACGACGAGCTGGCGCTGCAAACGGTGCAGGCGGCGAAGGACGAAGGCGAAAAGGCCTGGCCGCTGCCCCTGGAGCCCTTCCATCAGAGCCTGCTGCCTTCTGCCTTTGCCGACATGGCCAACGTGCATGCGGGAGAAGGCCAGGCCGGGGCCTCCACCGCCGCCGCCTTCCTGTCCCGTTTCGTGCCCGACAACGGCCGCAACTGGGTACATATCGACTTGTCCGGCTCGTATCAGAAGGTCCCCAACGAGCTCTGGGCCGCCGGTGGCAAGGGCCACGGCGTGCGCACCATTGCCGCCATGCTGGCCCGGGTGTGTGCAGCCTGAGCCGCAAGAAAAATACACGCAGGCGGTGTTAACTCGCCGCCGCTTTACGTATAATCCGCGCGTTTTTACTGTCGAAAACAGAACCTGTTGATTTAAAGGATACCCCTATGGCTATCGAACGTACCTTTTCCATCGTCAAGCCCGACGCCGTTGCCAAGAACCTGATCGGTGCCATTTATGGCCGTTTTGAGTCTGCCGGCCTGAAAATCGTTGCCTCCAAAATGGTTCACCTGAGCCGTGAGCAGGCTGAAGGTTTCTATGCCGAGCACAGCGAGCGCCCCTTCTTCAAGGCCCTGGTTGACTTCATGACTTCTGGTCCGGTGATGGTGCAGGTGCTGGAAGGTGAAGATGCCATCCGTCGCAACCGCGAAATCATGGGCGCCACCAACCCGGCCGACGCCCTGGCCGGCACCCTGCGTGCCGACTACGCCGACAGCATCGATGAAAACGCCGTACACGGCTCCGATGCCCCGGCTTCCGCTGCCCGCGAAATCGCCTACTTCTTCAGCGACGAAGAAATCTGCCCGCGCACTCGTTAATTCCGAGTCACACGGCAACAAAAAGGAGCTTCGGCTCCTTTTTTTTGTGCTCGAAACAGCGCCTGGCATGGGTTTGCTGTTACTTGTGTATACACTTAATGTGAAAAATGTTTACATTTATAGCAACATAAAAGATGATATTGTCGTGGTTATGGTATACATCATTTAACATATTCAGGGAGTGATCATGAGTACAGCATCACGCGCCACCGCGGCAGGGAATCGCCCGGAAGACGAGAACCTCGGTATTGCGGCCAACATCGCCTATGGCTTTCAGCACGTACTGACCATGTACGGCGGTATTATCGCGGTGCCGCTGATCGTGGGGCAGGCCGCCGGTCTGGCCTCGGCGGAGATTGGCATGCTGATCGCCGCCTCGCTGTTCGTGGGCGGCGCCGCGACCCTGCTGCAGACCCTGGGCATTCGTTTCTTCGGTTGCCAGTTGCCCCTGGTACAGGGCGTGTCCTTTGCCAGCGTGGCCACCATAGTGGCCATCGTCACCTCCGGCGGCGGCCTGCCCTCGGTGTTCGGCGCCGTGATCGGTGCGGCGCTGATTGGCCTGCTGATCACGCCGGTGTTTTCCAGGATCATCAAGTTCTTTCCCCCCCTGGTGACCGGGGCGGTGATCACCACCATCGGTCTGACCCTGATGCCGGTGGCGGCCCGCTGGGCCATGGGAGGCAACAGCCAGGCCGAGGACTTCGGCAGCATGACCAACATCGGGCTGGCCGGGGCCACCCTGGCCATCGTGCTGGTACTGAGCAAGCTGGGCAATGCCGCCATCAGCCGGCTGTCCATTCTGCTGGCCATGGTGATCGGCACCCTGCTGGCCTGGTTCCTGGGGCTGGTGGATTTCTCCCGGGTGCTGGAAGGGCCGGTGTTTGCCTTTCCCACGCCGTTCCACTTTGGCATGCCGGTGTTTGAGCTGGCCGCCATCATTTCCATGCTGATCGTGGTGCTGGTGATCCTGGTGGAAACCTCCGCCGATATTCTGGCGGTGGGTGACATTATCGACACCAGGGTGGACTCCCGTCGTCTGGGTGACGGCCTGCGCGCCGACATGATCTCCAGCGCCATTGCGCCCATGTTCGGCTCCTTTACCCAGAGCGCCTTTGCCCAGAACGTGGGCCTGGTGGCGGTGACCGGCGTCAAGAGCCGTTATGTGGTGGCCGCGGCCGGCGGCATTCTGGTGACCCTGGGCCTGCTGCCCATCATGGGCCGCATTATCGCCACCGTGCCCACCGCCGTGCTGGGCGGCGCCGGTATCGTGCTGTTCGGCACCGTGGCCGCCAGCGGCATTCGCACCCTGGCCAAGGTGAACTACACCAACAACATGAACCTGATCATCGTGGCGACCTCCATCGGCTTTGGCATGCTGCCCATCGCGGCCCCGAGCTTCTATCATCATTTTCCGGACTGGTTCGCCACCATCTTCCATTCCGGCATCAGCTCCACCGCCATCATGGCCATTGTGCTGAACCTGTTGTTCAACCACTTCAGCCTGGGCAACTCCGACAAGCAGTCGGTGTTCGCCGCCGGCACCGAGCGAACCATTCGCCAGGAAGACATCGCCTTTCTCAACGACGGTGACTACTTTCTCGACGGCAAGCTGTACGATGCCGACGGTAACGAGGTGACCATAGCGGCAGGCAAGGGACGTTCCGGCAAGCAGCCGGCCCTGAAGCCGGTGGCCGCCAGCCACTGACCGCGGCTTTTCCACTTCTGCTCAAGGCCGCCCCGGGCGGCCTTTTTCATGGGTAGCGCATGGCACCGGTTGCGCCTGCCACTGGCAACCCAATGCTAAACTCTGTACAATTTCGCGCCCTGTGGGCTCTGGTCATAACGCGTGAGGCAACCGATGAGTGAAACCAAAATCAATCTGCTGGATCTGGATCGTGACGGCATGCGTGAACTTTTTCACGAAATGGGGGAAAAGCCCTTTCGTGCCGATCAGGTGATGAAGTGGATTTATCACTTTGGTTGTGACGACTTTGATCAGATGACCAACATCAACAAGGTACTGCGGGGCAAACTCAAGGAGCGCGCCGAAATTCGCGCCCCGGAGATCACCGTCGAGAAGAAATCCGCCGACGGCACCATCAAGTGGGCCATGCAGGTGGGCGATCAGGAAGTGGAAACCGTCTACATTCCCGACGGCGACCGCGCCACCCTGTGCGTGTCGTCCCAGGTGGGCTGTGCCCTGGACTGCAAATTCTGCTCCACCGCCCAGCAGGGCTTCAACCGCAACCTCAAGGTGTCGGAGATCATCGGCCAGGTGTGGCGTGCCGCCAGCCGGGTCGGCTTTGTGCGGGACTCCGGCCGCAAGCCGATCACCAACGTGGTGATGATGGGCATGGGCGAGCCGCTGCTCAACCTCAACAATGTGGTGCCGGCCATGCGGCTGATGCTGGAAGATTATGGCTTTGGCCTGTCCAAGCGGCGGGTGACCCTGTCTACTTCCGGCGTGGTGCCGGCGCTGGACAAGCTGGCCGACATGATAGACGTGGCCCTGGCGGTTTCGCTGCACGCGCCCAACGACCAGCTGCGTTCCGAGATCATGCCGATCAACGACAAGTACAATATTGCCGAGCTGATTGCCAGTATTCGTCGCTACCTGGCCGTCTCCAACGCCAACCACGGCAAGGTGACCATCGAATACGTGCTGCTTGATCATGTCAACGACGACATGCAGCATGCCCACGAGCTGGCCGAGCTGCTGAAGGACTTGCCCTGCAAGATCAACCTGATCCCGTTCAATCCGTTTCCGGGCAACCCCTACGGCAAGCCCAGCAACAGCCGTATTGACCGCTTCAACAAGGTGCTGATGCAGTACGGCAATACCGTGACCATTCGCAAAACCCGGGGCGATGACATCGACGCGGCCTGCGGCCAGCTGGTGGGCGACGTCATCGACCGCACCAAGCGCACCCTGAAAAAACGGATGCAGGAACAAACTATATCCGTCACAATGGTTTAACTTCAAAATCACTGGCGAGTAAGGGAATGGCAAAGGCCGTTTGGTGGCCGGCACTACTGATGGCAACTGCCCTGGCCGGCTGCGTCAGCGAAACCGTTCACCTCAGTCAGGGCCGGCAAACCGGGGAGGTGGTGTTCGCGCCTTCCCAGGCGGCCCTGACCAGAATGAACCTGGGCCTGGAATACCTGCGCCGGGGCGATACCGGTCAGGCCAAGTTCAATCTGGAACGAGCCCTGTCCCAGGATGCCAGCAATCCCGACATTCACCTGGCCCTGGCATACTTTTTTCAGACCGTGTCGGAGTACGACAAGGCCGAACAGCATTACCGCACCCTGCTGCGCCTTGCACCGCAACATGGCGATGGATTGAACAATTACGGCGCTTTTCTGTGTGATCGGGAACGATTTGAGGAGGCCGATGTCATGTTCAGGAAGGCCGTGGCGGTGTTTGGCTACGCCAAAGTGGCCGATACCCTTGAAAACGCCGCCCTTTGCGCCCTTGAAGGGGGCCGTGACGAGGCTGCAGCAGAGTATTTCCGCCGGGCGCTGGAATACAGCCCGGGCCGCTCCCGGGCCCTGCTCGGCATGGCCGGGCTGGAGCTCGAGCGGGGCGAGCCGGGGTTTGCCCAGCATTATCTTGACCGTTACCGGCAACGGCATTCACCCACTGCGCAGAGTTTATGGCTGACAGTGCGTACCGCACAGGCACGGGGACAGGGCAAGCAGGCCCGTCAGGCCGGTGCCGAGCTGGTACGTTTATTTCCGGATTCAGAACAGGCCGAGCGATTGCTGACCCATGACAATTAACGAAGAGCAGCCCCTGAACGGGGCAGAACCCGAAGCCGGTCATTCAGGCCCGGGCGCCATATTGCGCCAGGCGCGCGAAGGCCGGGGCTGGAGCCAGAATGAAGTGGCGCGCCGGCTCAATCTGAGAGTGGCGGTGATTGAGTCCATCGACAGTGATCATTACAAGGCCGGCGTGGCCATGACGTTTTTGCGTGGTTACGTCAAGGCCTATGCCCGCTTGGTGGGGGTGAGCGAGCAGCAGGCACTGGTGGCCTTTGATGGCATGGCCGGCATGGAGCAACTGCGCAGTGCCGGCCCGGCGCCGATGCAGAGCTTTTCCAAAAAGACCCGCCAGCAGGCCAGTGACAAGTGGCTGAAACGCATCAGCTGGCTGGTGCTGCTGGGGCTGCTGGTTTCCCTGGTATTCTGGTGGTGGCAAAACAGCGGCGCCGGTTACCTTGTGACCGAGCCGGCGAGCCAGCCGGGCATGTCGGCCGAGCCCGCGCCGGCTGAAGTGCCGCCGCTGACGGTGCCGGATATCGCCGCGCCGGACGCCCCCGTGGCAGAGGCGCTGATGCCGGAGGCTACCCAGCCGGTGCCGGACACCCTGCCAGAAGCCGTACCCGCCGGGGCGCCGACTTCCGAAAGCGCCCCGGCCGTTGAGGCCGCTCCGGACGCAACCGCGGTCCCGGCCGGACCCGTGGCGGCCGAGGCGGTCAGCGAGCCGGCCGCCGAAGCAGCCCCGGAGCCCGTGGCCGATCCCGGACTGCTGGTGCTGGGCTTTAGCGCCGACTGCTGGATCAAGGTCACCGATGCCGAAGGCCGGGTGTTGTCGGAAGGGGTTAAAACCGCCGCCGACCGCCTGGAGCTCAAGGGGACGCCGCCGTTCCGGCTGGTGCTGGGCGCGCCCCAGGCGGCCCGGGTGGAATACCTGAACCAGGCGGTAGACCTGACCGCCTTTCGCGCCGGCCGGGTTGCCCGCCTGACCGTTCCGCAATCCTGATGTAACGAACAAGAGCAAACCATGTCCCAACACGAATCTCCCATTATTCGCCGCAAGTCCAAGCAAATTCGTGTCGGCTCCGTGCTGGTGGGGGGGGATGCCCCCATCAGCGTGCAGACCATGACCAACACCCTGACCACCGACGTGGAAGCCACCCTGGCCCAGATTCGGGCGGTGGAAAAGGCCGGTGCCGACATAGTGCGGGTCTCCGTGCCCACCATGGAGGCGGCGGAAGCCTTCAGAGCCATTCGCGCCGGCACCGCCATGCCGCTGGTGGCCGATATTCATTTCGATTACCGCATCGCCCTGCAGGTGGCGGAATACGGTGCCGACTGCCTGCGCATCAACCCGGGCAACATCGGCCGGGAAGACAGGATCCGTGCCGTGGTGGACTGCGCCCGGGACAAGGGCATTCCCATTCGCATTGGGGTCAACGGCGGCTCATTGGAAAAGGATCTGCAGGAAAAATACGGTGAGCCCACCCCCGCCGCGCTGGTGGAATCGGCCCTGCGCCACGTCGATATCCTCGACCGGCTCAACTTCGACCAGTTCAAGGTGAGTGTGAAGGCTTCCGACGTCTTCCTGGCGGTGGGCGCCTACCGGGAGCTGGCCCGCCAGATTGAGCAGCCCCTGCACCTGGGCATTACCGAGGCCGGCGGCTTTCGCAGCGGCGCGGTCAAGTCCGCCATTGGCCTGGGCATGCTGCTGGCCGAGGGCATTGGCGACACCCTGCGCATTTCCCTCGCTGCCGATCCGGTGGAAGAGGTCAAGGTCGGTTTTGACATTCTCAAGTCCCTGCGCATTCGTGCCCGGGGCATCAACTTCATCGCCTGCCCGTCCTGCTCCCGTCAGGAGTTCGATGTCATCGGCACCGTCAATGCCCTGGAAAGCCGGCTGGAAGACATCGTCACGCCCATGGACGTGTCCATTATCGGCTGTGTGGTCAACGGCCCGGGCGAGGCCCTGGTGTCCGATCTGGGGCTGGCCGGCGCCCAGCGCAAAAGTGCCTTCTACGAGGATGGCGAGCGGGTTGACCGGCTCGACAACACCGCCCTGGTGGATGCCCTGGAAGCGCGCATTCGCGCCAAGGTTGCCATGATGGATCCCGCCGCCCGCATTCCGGTGCAGGACAAGGACTGAGCCCGCTTTTTACTTATCGATTCAGAACAGAGATTTTTTTGTGGCCAAACAAATTCAAGCAATTCGAGGAATGAACGACTGCCTGCCGGAGCAGACCCCGGCCTGGCAACAGGCGGAAGCCGTGCTGCGCAACACCATGAGCGCCTACGGTTACAGCGAAATCCGCCTGCCCATCATGGAAGTCACCGGGCTGTTTCAGCGTGCCATCGGTGAAGTCACCGACGTGGTGGAAAAGGAAATGTACACCTTTGAGGATCGCAGCGGTGACAGCCTGACCCTGCGCCCCGAAGGCACCGCCGGCTGCGTGCGTGCCGGCATTGAGCACGGCCTGCTGTACAACCAGGAACGGCGCATGTGGTACATGGGCCCCATGTTCCGTTACGAACGGCCGCAAAAGGGCCGCTACCGCCAGTTTCACCAGTTCGGGGTGGAGGTGTTCGGCCTGAATGGCCCGGACATCGACGCCGAGCTGATTATGCTCACCGCCCGCCTGTGGAAGGCCCTGGGGGTGACCGAGCACCTGACCCTGCAGCTCAACAGCCTGGGCCAGCCCGAAGAGCGGGCCGCATACCGCCAGGCCCTGGTGGACTTTTTGCAGCAGCACGAAGAGCGCCTGGACGAAGACTGCCGCCGGCGCATGCACACCAACCCGCTGCGGGTACTCGACAGCAAGAACCCTGAAGTCCAGGCGCTGCTGGCGGACGCCCCGGTGCTGTCCGACTATTTCGGCGAAGCCACCCGCGCCCACTTTGAGGGGCTGCAGGCGCTGCTGAGTGCCGCCGGCATCGCCTTTGACATCAATCCGCGACTGGTGCGCGGCCTCGACTATTACAACCTCACCGTGTTCGAGTGGGTGACCGAGAGCCTGGGCGCCCAGGGCACCGTCTGTGGCGGTGGCCGCTACGACGGCCTGGTGGAGCAGCTGGGCGGCCAGGCCACCCCGGCGGTGGGCTTTGCCATGGGCATGGAGCGGCTGGTGTTGCTGCTCGAAACCCTGAATCTGGTGCCGGACGAGCCGGCCCAGGCCGATGTGTACGTGGCCATGATGGGCGAGAGCACGCGGGTGGCGGGCTTTGCCCTGGCCGAACGGCTGCGGGACGAACTGCCGGCGCTGCGCGTCATGAGCCACTGCGGCGGCGGCAACTTCAAGAAACAACTCAAGCGGGCCGACAAAAGCGGCGCCGCCGTGGCGCTGATCATTGGCGAGGACGAAGTCGTTAATGGTCAGGTGACGGTGAAATACCTGCGTGGCCAGGGCGAGCAACAGACCCTGGCCCAAAGCGAGCTGGTCGCACTACTCAAACAGAAGGGGATTTGAGTTGGATATTTACAGCACGGAAGATCAACAGATTGAAGCCATCAAGCGCTGGTGGCAGGAATACGGCAAGGCCATCATTCTGGGCTCTGCCATCGGCCTGGCGGGCCTGTTTGGCTGGCGCTATTACCTGAGTCAGCAGCTGGAAAGCCGCGCCGCCGGCGCCGAAGCCTTTGAGCAGGTGAGCCGGGAGCTGGCCACCCGCGGCAGCGAGGCCTTTGACAGTACCGCCGCCTTTGTCAGCGCCAACCAGGGCAACAGCTATGGTGAGCTGGCCGCCCTGCTGCTGGCCGCCGAAGCGGTGAAAGCCAATGACCTGGCCCTGGCCAGCGCACAACTGGAGCAGGCGCTGGCCGGTACCGACGATGCGGTGCTGCGCAATACCATAGGGCTGCGCCTGGCCCGGGTGCTGATTGCCCGTGGTGAGTACGAGGCCGCCCAAAGCCGGCTCGACCAGGTGAGCGGTGAGGCCTTTGCCGCCCAGAAGCTGGAAGTGCAGGGCGATTTGTATCTGGCGCAGCAACAGCCTGCCGAGGCCCATGATGCCTATGAACAGGCGCGCAGTGCCGGCGGCGTGGGAGAAAATCCGGCGCTGACGCTCAAGCTCGACCACCTGGCCACGCCGGCTCGGCAGGGAGAATAAGCATGAGCAGAGTGTTGCATTCCTTACTTCCCCTGACCCTGGCACTGGGCCTTGCAGCCTGCTCCAGCCAGGCTCCGGTGGCACCGGCCAGCCCGCTGCCCGATATCGATAACGCCTTTGATCCCGATACCCGCTGGTCGGCCTCGGTGGGCAAGGGGGTGGGCGATTACTATTCCCAGCTCAGCCCGGTGGTGGACGGAGACCGCCTGTTTGCCGCGTCCCGGGACGGGGTGCTCAAGGCCTTTGACCGGACCAGCGGCGATGAGCGGTGGGAAATCGAGCTGGATGAACTGGCCATTAACAAGAACCAGCGCAGCCCGCGGATTGCCGGCGGTCTGACCGCCGCCTACGGCAACCTGTATTTCGGCTCGGAAAACGGCGTGGTGTATGCCGTGTCTCAGTCCGACGGCGCCCTGCTGTGGACCCAGAATGTACCCGGCGAAGTGCTGGCGGCGCCGGCGGTGGACGAGGGCAAGGTGGTGGTGCACACCAGTGCCGGCAACCTGGTGGCGCTGGATGCTACCAGCGGCGAGCAGCAGTGGCTGTTGCGCAACGAGCAGCCCAGCCTGACCCTGCGCAGCATGGCCACGCCCGTCACCGCCGGTGGCGCCGTGCTTTACGGCCGGGCCGACGGCCGCTTGGGCATCGCCCTGCTGGCCAACGGCCAGCCGGTGCGCGATACCCGTATCGCCAGCCCCAGAGGCGCCACCGAGCTGGAGCGGATGGTGGACGTGGCGGCCCGACCGGTGATCCTGGGCGATATTCTGTTCACGATCGCCTATAATGGCCAGCTGACCGCGCACCAGCTGATTTCCGGCCAGCAATTGTGGAAGCGCCAGTACCAGGGCTCGGAAGACTTGAGCACCGACGGCCGCCTGCTGTATATCACCGACAGCCGCAGCCACCTGTTTGCGGTGGATGCCCGCAGCGGCAGTGAAGCCTGGTCCAACACCGAGCTGGAAAACCGCAACCTGACTGCCCCCGTGGTGTTTGGCGAATACCTGGTGGTGGGCGATGCCGACGGTTACCTGTTTTGGCTGGATCGCGCCACCGGCGCCATTGTGGCGCTGGAGCGGATTGACCGCGCCGGCCTGTATGCAGCACCGGTCGTGGCCGGCAATACCCTTTATGTGCAAAGCCGCGATGGCGATTTGGTGGCGATAGGCCAGCCCTGATCCTGCTGAACACGTGGCCCACCGGCTCCTGATTCCAAGATTCAGGAGCCGTTATTGTTTTTCGGAGAATGTTTTTATGATGCCAGTAGTGGCTCTGGTGGGTCGTCCCAACGTGGGCAAATCCACTCTGTTTAACCGCCTGACCCGCACTCGTGACGCCCTGGTGGCGGACTTTCCCGGCCTGACCCGGGATCGCAAATACGGCCAGGCCCGCTTTAACGAGCTGGAATATATCGTGGTCGATACCGGCGGTATCGACGGCAGCGAGGAGGGCATCGAGCTGAAGATGGCATCCCAGTCGCTGGCGGCCATCGATGAAGCCGACGTGGTGCTGTTTATGGTGGATGCCCGTGCCGGCCTCACCTCCGCCGACCAGGCCATTGCGGCTCATCTGCGCCGCTGTCAGAAGAAAACCCTGCTGGTGGCCAACAAGACCGACGGTATCGATGCCGACTCGGCGGTGAGCGAATTCTACCAGCTGGGCCTGGGGGACATTTATCAGATTGCCGCCGCCCACGGCCGCGGCGTGCTGTCTCTGCTGGAAACCGCGCTTGCCCCTCAGCTGGCGCTGTTGACCGGCGAGACCGACGACAGTGCCGAGGCATCGGAGGAGGAAGACGAGCACGAGTTTGACGACGCCATGCTGGAAGACGCCATGGCGATGATCGACGAGCTGGCCGAGGAAGAGGCGGTACCTTTTGAAGACGCCCCCATCAAGCTGGCCATTGTCGGCCGTCCCAATGTGGGCAAGTCGACCCTGACTAACCGCATTCTCGGCGAAGAGCGGGTAGTGGTGTACGACATGCCCGGCACCACCCGGGACTCGGTCTACATTCCCATGGAGCGAGACGAGCAGGAGTACATTCTGATCGACACCGCCGGGGTGCGGCGCCGGGGCCGGGTGCACGAGACGGTGGAAAAGTTTTCGGTGATCAAGACCCTCAAGGCCATCGAGGATGCCAACGTGGTGCTGCTGGTACTGGACGCCCGGGAAGGCATTTCCGATCAGGATCTCAGCCTGCTGGGCTTTGTGCTCAATGCCGGCCGCAGCATCGTGTTGGCGGTCAACAAGTGGGACGGCCTCAGCCAGGAGGTGCGCGACGACATCAAGCGCGAGCTGGACCGGCGCCTAGGCTTTATCGACTTTGCCCGCCTGCATTTCATTTCGGCCCTGCACGGCAGTGGCGTGGGTAACCTGTTTGAGTCGGTGAAGGAGGCTTATGTCTCCGCCACCAAGCGGGTGAGTACCTCCATGTTGACCCGCATCATGCAGATGGCTCAGGACGATCACCAGCCGCCGCTGGTGCGCGGGCGCCGGGTCAAGCTCAAGTACGCCCATGCCGGCGGTTACAACCCGCCACGCATTATCGTGCACGGCAACCAGGTGAAGGATCTGCCCGATTCCTACAAGCGTTATCTGATCAACTATTTCCGCCGCTCGTTGCAGGTGGTGGGCACCCCCATTCGGGTCGAGTTCCAGGAAGGGGACAACCCCTACGCCGGTCTGAAGAACAAGCTGACCGCGAGCCAGCTGCGCAAGCGCAAGCGCCTGATGAAGCACCTCAAGAAAAAGTAAATCTCCCCAAACGCCGGCTTAGCCGGCGTTTTTTTTCGTCATTTGAGCCTCATGATTTTGCGCGGAATCTGACCCCCGCCTAGGCTTGGTGATGTATGCCCACACATTGATTCCATGGAGGACGTGTATGTACAAGTCTCTGCTGGTTGCGGTAGATGGCTCCAAGCATGGCCGTAAGGCGCTGGAGCTGGCCTGCCATCTGGCCAAGGTCGACAATGCCGAACTGCATATTCTGCATGTGCCCGAGGTGCTGCCCCATGAGGCCACGCTGATCTGGGGCATTGGCGCTGTCGCCATTGGTGACGAACTGAAGGAAATGGAGGCCCTGGGTCATCGCATTATTTCCGGCGCCGAGGCCGAGGCGCACAAACTGGGGGTGGAGCGCATCCATACCCATGTGATGAAAGGCGAGCCGGCCCGGACCATTTTAAAGCAGACCGAGGCGCTGGGGGTGGATGTGGTGGTGCTGGGATCGCGGGGGCTGGGAGATCTGGCCGGACTGGTAATGGGCAGCGTTTCCCACAAGGTCACCAACCACGCCAAGTGCGGCGTGATCACCATTCGTTGATGGGCAAGGGCTCCCTCACCCCGGTGAGGGATTACTCGAAGTTCGCCTGGGTCAGAAAATAGGTGGCGTTGCGGCGCAATATTTTGCGGCGTAGATCCTGCATCATCAGTTTGCGACGGGAGCCACAAGCGGGTTTGCGGTTTTTGAGCAGGGTGCGTTTTCTTTTCAGCATAAGGTTCTCTCATCTTCACCGGCCGCGTTCTGCGGCCTTTTCGCCTTGATATCAGCTAGTGATAGCGGCGTAAAGTGACAGTGGTATTAATATGTTGGATCTGTCGGCCGAGTCTCAAGCTGGGCGGTGGCCAGGCCACTGTCGGTGGTGGGCTTGTAGAGCCACTGCAGGCTCTGATAATACTGGCGAATGTTATTGACGAACTTTTGCGCCTCGCGACCCCGGGCATAGCCGTAGCGGGTGTGGCGGTACCATTTGGGCTGATGCAGCAGCGGCAGGTTTTCCTTTACCGCCGCCCAGGCATCGGGATCCTGCCCCCGCGACCGGGTCAGGCGGCGGGCATCCAGCAGGTGGCCCAGGCCCAGGTTGTAGGCGGCCAGGGCAAACCAGACCCGTTCTCCCTCGGGAATGCTCTCGGGCAGCCGTTCGATCAATGACGCCAGGTAGCCGGCGCCACCGCGAATGCTCTGCTCCGGATCCAGCCGGTCATCCACGCCCATCTGGCGGGCGGTGTCTTCGGTCAGCATCATCATGCCGCGCACCCCGGTGTAGGACTGGGCATCCGGTTCCCAGTGGGATTCCTGGTAGCTCACCGCCGCCACCAGCCGCCAGTCCAGCGTGCCCGCATGGCGCTCAAACAGCGGGCGGTACTGAGGCAGCAGATCCTCGGCCCGGCGCAAAAAGGTGCGGGTGTCGACGTAATCGAAGTCCTGAATGTGGCCAAAGTACTTTTCGTTGAGCCGGGCCAGGGCGCCGCTGTGCCGCTGCTCGGCAAAATAGGCCAGCATGGCCGCCAGCAGGCTGTCGTCGTCACGCCGGTCCATCACCCAGCTCACCGGCTGGGAGCTGGGCAGGCTGAAGGCGGCGTCCACATTGGGGTAGTAGCGTTGGGTGCGGGCCAGCAGGGTATCTTCCACCAGGGTGTAATCGGTGCGGCCTTCGGCCACCTGGCGCAGCAGGTCTTCCGCGTCCGTATCCCGGCGGGGCTCCCAGTTGAGGTCGGGCAGTTTGTGGGCCATGCGCTGCAGCCATTCCGCCTGACTGGAGCCCGCCAGTACCCGCAGCTCACCGTCGAGCTGTTGCAGATCCCGAGGCCGAGGCTCGCCCTTGCGGTACACCAGGGTCTGGGCCACCTCGTACAGGCTGGGGCCGAAGCGGTAGTGCTTCCGGCGCACCGGGGTGTCGGTGAGGCCGGCGGCCAGCATGTCGACCTGGCCGGCGTCGAGCAGGGCGAACAGCTCGTCCAGGCTGTAGGCGGGCACCATGGTGAGCTCCACATCAAGGTAATCGGCAAAGCCCTGGGCCAGCTCGTAATCCAGCCCTTCCTGGCGGTCGTTGCGCAGAAAGTAGTAAAGCGGATGGTAAAGGGTGCCGACCCGGAGTGAGCCTCGGGCCTGAATGTGCTGCTGCTGGCTGGTGACGACGGTATGGTTGTCGCAGCCGCTCAGGGCAAGCAGTCCCAGCAACAGGGCCGTCGGGGCGAGCTGGCGCATGGTAGGCAAGGGCAACTCCTTCTATGAAAACGTCGGCATTTTATAGCAAAAGCCGGCGCGTTAGTCAGGTTATTGCCGATATTTACGGCGTCAATGCCAGCCAGGTCTGCGGCAAATCGCCGTCGACAGGGCAGGGGTGTAAACCTATAATACCGCCAGTTCAAGAACCCCCCATACACTCACGCTTTGAGAATTAGCCACTATGGAAATACTGAGAGGCTCACCGGCCTTATCCGGTTTCAGAACCCAGGCGATCATCCGTCGTGCCCAGGAGCAGGCGCTGCCACTGTCCGCCATTGAAACCGAGTATGTGCACTTTGTCGCCCTGACCGCCGAACTCGACGAGGCGGGCCGGCAAACCCTGGTCCAGCTGCTCGACAGTCCCGCCGACGGCATCACGCCCGCCGCCGGCAGCCGCCTGGTGTTGGTGACGCCCCGTCCCGGAACCCTTTCTCCCTGGTCCTCCAAGGCCACCGATATCGCCCGCAACTGCGGCCTGTCCCAGGTCAAGCGCATTGAGCGCGGCGTCGTCTATTACCTGAGCTTTGAGCGTGAGCCCACCGAGGCCGAGCTGGCGGCGGTCAGCCACCTGCTGCACGACCGCATGACCGAGGTGACCTTTGCCAGCCTGGCCGAGGCCGAGTGCCTGTTTGCCGAGGCCGAGCCGGCACCGCTGACCTCCGTCGACATCCTTGCCGGCGGCCGCGCCGCCCTGGCCGAGGCCAACCTGCGCATGGGCCTGGCCCTGGCGGATGATGAAATCGACTACCTGTTCGACGGCTTCAGCAAGCTGGGTCGCAACCCCAACGACATCGAGCTCTACATGTTTGCCCAGGCCAACTCCGAGCACTGTCGTCACAAGATTTTCAACGCCGACTGGATCATCGACGGCGTCGAGCAGCCCAAGTCGCTGTTCAAAATGATCAAGAACACCTTTGAGCAGGTGCCCGAGCACGTGCTCTCCGCCTATAAAGACAACGCCGCCGTCATGGCCGGCTCGCCGGCGGGCCGCTTTTTCCCCAGCCCCGAGTCGGGCGAGTACCGCTACCACCAGGAAGACATTCACATCCTGATGAAGGTGGAAACCCACAACCACCCCACCGCCATCTCCCCCTACCCGGGCGCCGCCACCGGCTCCGGCGGCGAAATTCGTGACGAAGGCGCCACCGGCCGCGGCTCCAAGCCCAAGGCGGGTCTGGTGGGCTTCAGCGTGTCCAACCTGAAGATTCCCGGCTACCACCGTCCCTGGGAGCAGGACTTCGGCAAGCCCGAGCGCATCGTCAGCGCCCTCGACATCATGATCGACGGCCCCCTGGGCGGTGCGGCCTTTAACAATGAGTTCGGCCGTCCGGCCCTGCTCGGTTACTTTCGTACTTACGAGGAGCAGGTCTCCAGCTTTAACGGCGAGGAAGTGCGCGGCTACCACAAGCCCATCATGATCGCCGGCGGCCTTGGCAACATTCGCGCCGAGCACGTGGAAAAGGGCGAGATCCCGGTGGGTGCCAAGCTGGTGGTGCTGGGCGGTCCGGCCATGAACATCGGCCTGGGCGGCGGCGCGGCTTCGTCCATGGCCTCCGGCCAGTCCAGTGAAGATCTGGACTTTGCCTCTGTGCAGCGGGACAACCCCGAGATGGAGCGTCGCTGCCAGGAAGTGATTGACCGCTGCTGGGCCCTGGGCGACGACAACCCCATCGTGTTTATTCACGACGTGGGCGCCGGCGGCCTGTCCAACGCCATGCCCGAGCTGGTCAACGACGGCGATCGCGGCGGCCGCTTCAACCTGCGGGATATTCCCAACGACGAGCCGGGCATGAGCCCGCTGCAGATCTGGTGTAACGAATCCCAGGAGCGCTACGTGCTGGCGGTGGCCGAAGACCGGCTGGCCGAGTTTGAAGCCTTCTGCCGCCGGGAGCGGGCGCCCTATGCGGTGATCGGCGAAGCCACCGCCGAGCGCCACCTCAGCCTGCACGACGAGCATTTCGACAACCAGCCCATCGACATGCCGCTGGAGGTGCTGCTGGGCAAGCCGCCCAAAATGCAGCGCGACGTGGAAAGCCGGCAGCATCAGAGCCCGGCGCTGGATCTGCACGGCATCAACCTGAAGGACGCCGCCGAGCGGGTACTGACCCTGCCCACCGTGGCCGACAAGGGCTTTCTGATCACTATTGGCGATCGCACCGTCACCGGCCTGGTGGCCCGGGATCAGATGGTGGGCCCCTGGCAGGTGCCGGTGGCCGACTGTGCGGTGACCGCCGCCGCCTACGACACCTACGCCGGTGAAGCCATGTCCATGGGCGAGCGCGCCCCGGTGGCGCTGCTCGACTTCGCCGCCTCCGCCCGGCTGGCGGTGGCCGAGGCCATCACCAACATTGCCGCCACCGAAATTGGCGAGCTCAACCGCATCAAGCTGTCCGCCAACTGGATGTCTGCCGCCGGTCACCCGGGGGAAGACGCCGGTCTGTACGAGGCGGTCAAGGCCGTGGGTGAAGAGCTGTGCCCGGTGCTGGGGCTGACCATTCCGGTGGGCAAGGACTCGATGTCGATGAAGACCCGCTGGCAGCAGGATGGCGACGACAAGAGCGTCACCGCGCCGCTGTCACTGGTGATCTCCGCCTTTGGCCGGGTGACCGATGTGCGCAGCACCGTCACCCCCTGGCTGCGCACCGATCAGGGTGAGACCGATCTCATTCTGGTGGATCTGGGCAACGGCAAGAATCGCCTGGGCGCCTCGGCCCTGGCCCAGGTTTACCGTCAGCTGGGTGACAAGCCCGCGGATCTGGACGATGCCGAGCAGCTCAAGGGCTTTTTCAATGCCATGCAGGCGCTGGTGGCCGAGAAGAAGCTGCTGGCCTACCACGACCGGGGCGACGGCGGTCTGTTCGTGACCCTGGCGGAAATGGCCTTTGCCGGTAACACCGGCCTCAATGTCGAACTCGATCTGCTGGGGGCCGACCATCTGGCGGCACTGTTCAACGAAGAGCTGGGTGCCGTGCTGCAAGTGCGCCGGGAAGACAAGGAAGCGGTGCTCACCTGCCTGGCCGGCCACGGTCTGGCCGCCTGCACCCATGTGATTGGCGAGCCCAACCACGACGACACCCTGCGTCTGCTGGCCGACGGCGAAGAAATTTACGCCGAGTCCCGCACCACGCTGCGCCGGTTGTGGTCCGAGACCAGCTACCGCCTGCAGGCCCTGCGCGACAACCCCGAGTGCGCCCAGGCCGAGTTCGAGGCCAAGCTCGACGCCACCCCGGGTCTGTCGGCGTCGCTGACCTTTGATCCGAAGGAAGACATCGCCGCGCCCTTTATCGCCAAGGGTGTGCACCCGAGAATGGCCATTCTGCGCGAGCAGGGAGTGAACTCCCACATGGAAATGGCCGCCGCCTTTGACCGGGCCGGGTTCAGTGCGGTGGACGTGCACATGAGCGATTTGCAAAGCGGTCGCCTGCGTCTGGACGAATTCGCCGGCCTGGTGGCCTGTGGCGGCTTCTCCTACGGTGACGTGCTCGGCGCCGGCGGCGGCTGGGCCAAGAGCATTCTGTTCAACGAAGCCCTGCGCGCCCAGTTCGAGGCCTTCTTTCAGCGCGACGACAGCTTCGCCCTCGGCGTGTGCAACGGCTGTCAGATGCTGTCCCAATTGCGGGATCTGATCCCCGGTGCGGCCCACTGGCCGGACTTTGTGCGCAATACCTCCGAGCGTTTCGAAGCCCGCTTCAGCCTGGTGGAAGTGCAGGAGTCGCCCAGCCTGTTCCTGTCCGGCATGGCCGGCTCTCGCCTGCCCATCGCCGTGTCCCACGGTGAAGGCCGGGTACAGCCCAAGCGTGCCGACATCGCCGCGCTGGAAGCCAGCGGCACCGTGGCGCTGCGCTTTGTGGACCACCATGGCCAGGCGACCGAGCGTTATCCGTTCAACCCCAATGGCTCCGCCAACGGCATTACCGGCCTGACCAGCGAAGACGGCCGGGTCACCATCATGATGCCGCACCCGGAGCGAGTGTTCCGCACCGTGGCCAACTCCTGGCACCCGGACAACTGGGGCGAGGACGGCGGCTGGATGCGCATGTTCCGCAATGCCCGCAAGCACATCGGCTAAATTGCTTATTGCTTCTCAAAATAAAAAGCCCGCGAAAAGCGGGCTTTTTATTTGCCGTTTGAGTCTATATGATGGTCGCGCTCAAAAATAAAACATCGACCTGCTTTGCCATCAAAGCGAGGTTATCTAATCAAACAAGAGCACGACGATGGATCAAAACAACTGGTTACCAGGGCTGGCAGCGCCGGCGCCGGAAAGCGCTTCGGCGTACCGGCGGGCGCCGCCGGCCGACGCGTTGATGCTGGCCCGGCAAGTCATGCAGTACACGCGGGAAGGCATAGTGATCATGGACCCCCGGGGCCGGGTGCTGGAAGTGAATCCGGCCTTTTGCCAGCACTGCGAGCTGGATGCCGCGGCGCTCGAAGGACGCCATATTACCCACGTGAGCAAGGGGCTGCACAATGGCCGCTATTACCGTCGTATCTGGCAGCGGCTGCAATTTCAGGAGCAGTGGGAAGGGGAAGTGGAGCATGTTACCCGCCGCGGTGAGGTGGCCACCCACTGGCTGATGCTGCGGCTGATACGTGACGAGGCGGGCCGGATCACCCACATCGTCGGCATTCTCGACGACATCAGCCGGCTGCGCCAGTCGGAAGAGCGGCTCAGTTACCTGGCCCATCACGACAGCCTGACCGGCACCGCCAACCGGGAGTTTCTGCTGAGCTGGTTTGCCCGTATTCGTTTTGACCTGCAACCAAACGAGCAACTGGCGCTGTTGTTTATCGATCTGGACCGCTTCAAGCCCATCAACGACGGTTTTGGCCATGGCGTGGGAGACCGGGTGCTCAGGGCCCTGGCCGGGCGTCTGCAGCAAATGGTGGACGCCAACGAGATGGTGGCGCGTATCGGTGGCGACGAATTTGTGATGGTATGGCGCGACATCGACAGTGAACAAGCCCTGTTTGACCGGGCCGGCCGGTTGCTCGAGCGGCTGGAGGCGCCGGTGCGGGTGGAGCATCATGAACTCAGCGTGGGCGCCAGCGTCGGCATCAGCCTGTATCCTCGCCACGGGCTGGAAATAGAAACCCTGCTGCGTTACGCCGACACCGCCATGTACGAGGCCAAATCCCGCAGCCGGTCGCACATTGCGCTGTTTGACAGCAACACCTTTGCGCAACTGGAGCAGCGCAGCCGGCTGGCGCGGGATTTCCACCAGGCCCTGGCGCAGCAGCAGCTGTTTCTGGCATACCAGCCACGGCTGGAGATGGAAAGCGGCGCCCTGCCGGCGGTGGAGGCTCTGTTGCGCTGGCGCCACCCCACGCTCGGGCTGGTGTCGCCCGATGCCTTTTTGCCCGCCGCCCGGGATGCGGGCCTGCTGGGGCGGCTGGCGGAGTGGGTGTTTGCCACCGCGGCGCAGCAGCACCGGCACTGGCGGCAGCAGGGCTGGCGCGGCCGCATCAGCCTGAACATGAGCGGGCTGGAACCGGAGCTGGAGCAGCAACGCACTTTACGGCTGCTCGATATTCTGCGGGAGCAGGGCGCCAATCCGGCGGATTTCGAGCTGGAGCTGCGCAGCGACGTCATCATGCGCCGCAGCGAATCCCTGCTGCGGGTCCTGGCCGGCTTTCGCGAAGCCGGCATGGCGGTGTATCTCGACAACCTGGGCCATGGCCGGTTTCGTTTCGATCTGCTGAAAAAACTGCCGGTGGACGGCATCAAGCTGGATCGGACCCTGCTGAGGGAGCCGTTCGATATTTTTGACCAGTCGGTGGTTCAGTCGCTGCTGTTGCTGGCCCGGACCCTGGGGCTCAATACCGTGGCCTGCGGCGTGGAAAACGCCGGTCAACTGGCGTTTTTGCGCGAACACGGCTGCCGCCAGGTGCAGGGCGCCTGGCTGTCCGGGCCATTGGCACCGGAGCGGGTGCCGAGCTTTACTCCAGCCCTTCCAGGGTCAGCTGCCCCGGGCTGATCGACAGGCTCAGGGTGCCGTTTTTCAGCCGCTGTTGCAGAGGATCCTGCTCGTTCAGCCGGTAGACCGGATAGCGCGACAGGTAATCGGCCAGGCTCTGCAACAGCAGCGGCAGCATAAAACCGGCCTGGGGGCCGGCATCGCTGTTGTTGAGGTGGTAGCCAAGCAGCTCGAACTCGTCCAGATAGAGGGCACCCTCGCCGCTGTCAAAGCGGGGGCGGGCGCTGAAATCGCCGCTGATGTCCCAGTCATGTCGTACGCCGCCCTGCTCCAGGGTGACCAAGCCCCGCCCGAATACCCTGGCCTTGTCGGCTTCCTGCCGGCCCAGGGCCACCTGCACGTCCTCAATGCGCACACCGGCCTTGAGCCAGTCCCCCAGGCTGACCGGAAAGTCGCGGCCCAGCTGGGTGGCCAGCTGACGGTTGAGCTGCTGCTCGGTGAGGGTCAGGGTCTGTGCCGAGAGGGCCGTACTCACTCCAAAAAGAATCAAAAACAATATACTTTTCATGGTCCTGTGCTCATGATGCCAAGAGATGTCTGCTACAGTCTGCCCCGTTCATTCCAAAAGGAGCAAGGCGTTTTTGAACGATTACATCTATACCGTTGCCGGCTGGCTGCTGTTTGCGGCCCACACCAGCCTGGTGGTGGGTGTCACCTTTCGCGTGATCATGAAACGCCGGCCGGTGGGCGTGTCCCTGGCCTGGCTGGCGCTGATCTTTGCCATTCCGATTCTGGGGGTGGCCACCTACATTTTGTTTGGTGAGGTGCGTCTGGGTCGCAAGCGGGCCGAGCGGGCCCGGGCCATGTACCGGCCTCATGCCGACTGGATCAATGTGCTGGTCACCCGCTTTCCCGGCCAGCAGTTTGAGATCAACGATCAGGTCCGGCCCATTTACGAGCTGGTCAAGGCCCGCTTCAACATGCCCATGCTGAGCGGCAACGGCATGACCCTGCTGCAGCAGCCCGTGAATATTCTGAGTGCGATCAGAATGGACATCGAGCGGGCGCGCAGCTCCTGTTTCCTGGAGTTTTATATCTGGCATGCCGGCGGCATGGCCGACGAGGTGGCCCTGGCGTTGATGGCGGCGGCCCGGCGCGGAGTGGACTGCCGGCTGCTGCTGGACTCGGTGGGCAGCGCCGACTTCTTTCGCAGCCGCTGGCCGGCACGAATGAAAGAAGCCGGGGTCAAGGTGGTGGAAGTGCTGCCGGTGGGGGCCTTTCGCGTGCTGTTCGAGCGTCAGGATCTGCGCATGCACCGCAAGCTGGTGGTGATCGACGACGACGTCGCCTACACCGGCTCCATGAATCTGGTGGATCCCGCCTGCTTCAAGCAGGACGCCGGCGTGGGCCAGTGGGTGGACATCATGCTGCGCATTCGCGGCCCCATCGTGCCCATTATCTGGTCGCTGTTTGTGTGGGACTGGGAAATGGAAACCGGCGAGCGGCTGCTGGAGCAGCTGGAGTACCACCCCATCAGTTGCCTGGACAACCAGCTCAGGCTGCAATTGTTGCCGTCGGGCCCCTTTATGGGGGGCGACGCCATCAGCCAGAGCCTGCTCTGCGCCGTGTACCAGGCTCGGCGCCGACTGGTGCTGATCACCCCTTATTTTGTGCCCGACGATCCTCTGGTGGCGGCCCTGTGCTCCGCCGCCGACCGGGGCGTGGAGGTGCAGTTGCTGCTGCCGGCGAAAAACGACTCGCGCATGGTTAACCACGCCTGCAACGCCTTCTTTGACGAGCTGCTGCACGCCGGGGTGGAAATTCATCTTTATTCCGCCGGCCTGCTGCACACCAAGTGCGTGCTGGTGGATCACCAGTTTGGTCTGGTGGGCACGGTGAACCTGGACAGACGCAGTTTCTGGCTGAATTTCGAGATGACCCTGCTGGTGGATGACGGCCAGGTCATGGGGGAGCTGCTGCAGCTGGCGGATGGCTACCTGGCGGATGCCCGGCCGCTGTCGTGGCTGGAATGGCGCCAGCGGCCGCTGCGCAAGCGGCTGCTGGAAAACCTGTTTTATCTGCTCAGCCCGCTGCTTTAAGAGCTGGGATTGGGGAATAGGGACTGGGGATTAGTAAGTCCCTAATCCCTGATCCCCAGTCACGGGGTTATTGCTGGTAATGCTTGAGGAAGCGGGCGATGCGCTCGATGGCGTCGGTGATGTCGTCAACCCTTGGCAGGGTGACCAGACGGAAATGATCCGGTTTGGGCCAGTTGAAGCCGGTGCCCTGCACGATCAGCATTTTTTCCTGCAGCAGCAGGTCATACACCATTTTTTGATCGTCTTTGATGTTGTACACCTTGGGATCCAGCTTCGGAAACATGTAGATGGCACCCTTGGGCTTGACGCAGCTCACGCCGGGAATCTCGTTCAGCAGCTCCCAGGCCCGATCGCGCTGGCGGCGCAGCCGGCCGCCGGGCAATACCAGCTCGTTGATGCTCTGGTAACCGCCCAGGGCCGCCTGAATGCAGTGCTGCATGGGCACGTTGGCGCACAGCCGCATGGAGGAGAGCATTTCCAGTCCTTCAATATATCCCCGGGCCTGGTGCTTGGGGCCGCTCAGCATCATCCAGCCCTGGCGAAAGCCGGCGGCGCGATAGCTTTTTGACAGGCCGTTGAAGGTGGCCACCAGCACGTCGTCGCACAGGGTGCACACCGAGTGGTGGGCCACGTCGTCGTACAGAATTTTGTCGTAGATTTCGTCGGCAAAAATAATCAGCTTGTTCTGGCGGGCGATTTCGATCACTTCCAGCAGAAACTCGCTGCCATAGACGGCGCCGGTGGGATTGTTGGGGTTGATCAGCACTATGCCCTTGGTGCGCGGGCTTATCTTGGCGCGAATGTCGTCCAGATCCGGGTACCAGTCGGCCTGCTCGTCGCACATGTAGTGCACCGCCTTGCCGCCGGACAGGGTGACGGCGGCGGTCCACAGCGGGTAGTCGGGGGCCGGCACCAGGATCTCGTCGCCGTTGTTGAGCAGGGCCTGCATGGCCATCACAATCAACTCGGAGACGCCGTTGCCGATGTAGATGTCGTCCAGATCCGTGGTGCGCAGTCCCTTTTGCTGGTAGTACTGCATCACCGCCTTGCGCGCCGAGAACAGGCCCTTGGAGTCGCAATAGCCCTGGCTGGTGGGCAGGTTGAGGATGGCATCTTTCAGCAGCTCTTCCGGGGCATCAAAGCCGAACGGGGCCGGATTGCCGATGTTGAGCTTGAGAATGCGGTGGCCTTCGTCTTCAAGACGGCGGGCTTCCTTGTGAACGGGTCCGCGAATGTCGTAACAGACGTTGTCCAGCTTGTGGGATTTCTCTACGGAATGCATGGGTGTTTAGGGCCTCGGAATCATACGGCTGCCCGGCGGGAGCGACGCCCGGCGAAAGCCGGTCCGGCCCCGGTTTAATGAAAGTCCGGTCCGCTGGCGGGCAGTACCATTAAGGTAATGGTGTCCATGATGGAGCTTTGGTCGCCGAATGAAAAGAGGGAAAAGGGGGACTTGAGCGAAAAAAATTCTGAAAACGGTGATTTTTCAGCAGAGTTGGCGTGAAAGCAAGCAACCGGGGGCGACGCTGCCGCCCCCGGCCAGGCTTACTGATACAGGCCCAGATGTTCTTTGGCATGGGCTTCGAAGTCGGTGAAGCCGCCGATGTGCTGCTGGTCAAGGAAAATCTGCGGTACGGTTTCCACCGGTTTGCCGACGGTCTTTTCCAGATCGGCCTTGGAGATGCCCTCGGCGTGAATATCCACGTAGCGGTACTTGAAATCATCCCGCTCGTTGGAGAGTTGCTCCGCCAGATCCTTGGCGCGAACGCAGAAGGGGCAACCGGGACGACCAAAAATCACTGCAAACATGCTGTTCTCCTTTTCTGTTGACGGACGGCAGTATAGGCCAGGCCGGTCCTGCCGCGAAAATCGTTAATTGTTGGGGGATTGATTGGCACTGACAATGGACGCTCGCGCGGCCACACCTTCCAGCCAGTCGCGCTCAAAGCGCCGGGCCGGCCATTCCAGCTCACCGTCGGCCATGGCCTGCTCCTGCTCCGGACTCAGGGACAGGCCGTTTTGCAGCAGCACAAAGGCCTTGCGTTCGCCGTTGGCGGTGTCGATAAAACCGGCCAGGTTCTGCACATGGGCAATGGTGCCGGTTTTGGCGATCACCCTTCCCGTGAGCGCCGGGCTCAGCACGCTCTTGCGGTAGCGCAGGGTGCCGCTTTCCCCGCTGACCGGAAGCCGGGCCATCAGCCACTGGGCGCGCGGATCCCGGCTGATCACAAGCAGCACCGCCATCAGGTCTTTTGCCCGCAACAGGTTGTGGGCCGAGAGCCCGGAGCCGTCCGCCAGCCAGGCCGGTCCCAGATCGATATCGGCTTTTTCTTTAAGAATGTCGCGCACCGCCTGGGTACCGTTGCGAAAACTGCCGGGTTGGTTGAAGTGCAACCGCCCCAGCGTGCGCAGCAGGCTGTCGGCATAGAGGTTGTCGGAATGCACCAGAATGCGTTCGGCCAGCTCACTCAAGGGCGGTGAGTGATGGCGGCCCAGGGTGGGCCAGTCGGCCGTATCGAGGCGGCTGCCTTCAATGTGGCCGGAGAGGGTGATCCCGGCCTGCTGCAGTGCCCACCGGGTCAGTTGCTGGCCCCAGGCGGTGACGTCCTGAATGGCAAAGCGCAGTGGCCAGGGATCCTGGCGCGGGCCGATGCAGCCGGTGAGGTGATACCGGTTGGGCGGAGTCATTTCAAGCTCCAGCGCGCAGAAGCGCTGTTCACGCTCGGCCTTGTTCAGCACCTCCACCGCGGCGCTGACGGTGACCGGCTGGTGGGACGGTACCGTGGCCCGGGCCGGCTGGCCGGCGCGGGCATAGAGGGCACCCTGCACGCAGTTCCTGTCGAGGATCAGCGCTGCCGCCGGCGCCGTGTAGCACACCCCGAGATCGTTCCAGGACCAGCCGTTGCCCCGGTCGTAACCATCAAAATGAACCTGGTTGAGCAGCACCCGGCCACTGACATGACGAATGCCGCTGTGCCGTAGCAGCCCGGCCAGTTGCTCTCGGGTAAAGGTGGGATCACCGACAAAGTCGATGAGCAAGTCGCCGTCCAGCCGGCCCTGGTGCAGGGCGCCCCGGTAGCGAAGGTGGGTGGTATAGCGCCAGTCCGGCCCCAGGGCCAGGGCGCCGGCGAGCACGGTCACCAGTTTCTGGGTGGAGGCGGGTTTCATCAGTTGCTCGCTCTGATGACTGAGCTCCACTTCGCCGCTGGCGGCATCGGCCAGCATCCAGGCGCTTTGTCCGTGTTGTGGCGGCTCTGCCGCCTGGGCGATGGTGGCAAGCAGCAGCAGGGCGGTCGCAAACAGTTTCATAGGCACTCTTCGTTATAAGGCATGGGCGGTACGAAACCGGCCCTGGTAATCGAAAATGGTTTCCCGTACCTGCCAGCCCCGCTTAAAGGCCCGGGCAATCACAAAGTCCGGGTGGCGAAAACGGGCAGCGACGGCCAGCACCTGCTCCAGGCTGGCAAAGTCGGGCTCGGTGCCCGGCGCCGGCCAGTGCGGACGCACAAATTCCTTGTAAAAACGGCCCTTGGGGCCTTTGGCATCGAAAGCATACCATTTTTGCAACTCGGTGCCGTCCTCGTCGTGGTAGGTCACCTTGAGCGCCGGGCCATACTTGCCGCTGCCGTTTTCCAGGGTGAGGCCGGCGCAGCGCAGCACCAGGGCGTCCTTCAGCGCCAGGGCGTCTTTCAGTTTTTGATCGGGATCCACCAGCACCGCGCCGCAGTCGTGGCACTGGCGGGCGGCGATGTCGTTTTCCGCCAGGCAGTGCGGGCAGCTTTTAAAGCGAAACCGGTAGCCGCATTCTTCCCGCTCATCGTCGTGTTCAAACAGCCCCTGGCAGCGGCGGCCGAAATGCTCCAGCACCCGGCCTTCACTGTCGGTCTTGCCCCAGAAGACATTGGCAAAGCCGCAGGCGGGGCAGGGCACCTGCACCTGGGTGGTGTCGGGGTTGGGTCTGGGCTCGCCCACTTCCGGGGCGAAGATGTCCATGTTGTTGCCGGCATAATCCAGCACCAGGCAATCGGTCTTGCCCGGGCTGAGGCGAAGGCCCCGGCCGATGATCTGTTGGTACAGGGCCACCGACTGGGTGGGGCGCAAAATGGCAATCAGGTCCACATGGGGGGCGTCAAAGCCGGTGGTGAGCACCGCCACGTTGACCAGAAATTTCAGCTCCCGGGCCTTGAAGCGGGCAATGATGGCGTCCCGCTCCGGCCCCGGAGTGTCGCCGGTCACCAGGGCGGTGTGCTCGGCGGGGAGCAGGCCGGCTATTTCGGTGGCATGGCGCACGGTGGCGGCGAAGATCATCACCCCCTGGCGATCTTCGGCATAGTCCTTGATCTGCTCCACCACATGAGGCGTCACCCTGGGCTGGCGGGCCAGTTCCCGCTCCAGCGCCTGCTCGGTAAACAGTCCTTGCTCATACAGGCGGGAAAAGTCGTAATGCACCACGGGAGCGTCGACCAGCTCCGGCGGGCACAGGTAACCCTGTTTGATCATCAGCCGCAGGGGCAGTTCAAACAGGCAATGTTCAAAAAAGCGCGGGCCCCGGCTGCGCACCATGCCATGGTGATGGGTGCGGTAAATCCAGCCCAGTCCCAGCCGGTAGGGGGTGGCGGTGAGCCCCAGCACCTTGAGTGCCGAATTGCTCTGGCGCAGGTGGTGAATGACCTGGGCATACTGGCTGTTGTCGTCGTCGGACACCCGATGGCATTCGTCGATAACCACCAGATTAAAGCCGCTGAAGGCGTCCAGATTGCGGGCCACCGACTGCACCGAGCCGAACACCACCTGGCGACTGCTTTCCCGGCGCTTGAGGCCGGCGGAGAAAATATCGGCCTCAATGCCATAGGCCTGATACTTGGCGTGGTTCTGCTCCACCAGCTCGCGCACATGGGCCAGCACCAGCACCCGGCCCCGGGCCAGGCGTGCCAGCTCGGCGATCACCAGGCTTTTGCCGGCGCCGGTGGGCAGCACCAGCACCCCCGGCTCGCTGTGGCGGCGGAAATAATCAAGAGTGCGATCCACCGCCTCCTGCTGATAGGGACGTAATGTAAACATTGTTCTCACCAAAGCTCGAAGCCCGAAATCCGCACGTCGACTGTTACCTCCGCAATGCGAAGCACCAGCAGGGTTGCCTGCGCCGACACGCTGCGAGTACATCCATGTAGCGCTCGGCACATGCCATCCATGGCATGTGACGGTCGGCTACGGCAATCCCTGCTGTTGCTTCGTCAAGCAGCGGCGTTGCCTGTTGAATACCAACAGGCGGCCGAGAGCTCCATAAGGAGGGCAAAGGGTGTCTGCTTCGCCGCGCCCTTCGCGCCAAGGATGGCGCGACGGAGCCCCCAGGGAGGGGTTTACGGCGTGCCTTCGAGCTGTGCGCTTTGACCGACGCTTGGCACGGCCTGTCTGTCAGCAGATGCATCGTGAGACAAGTAGCAGGCCGATAATTCGGGCCTCACATTTGCCCCGGAATAAGGTATCTTTAGCCCCTATCGTTTGTAATAACCGAGGCAACCATTTCTATGATCATCAAACCCAAGGTTCGTGGCTTTATCTGCACCACCACCCACCCGGTCGGCTGTGAGGCGAATGTACGTGAGCAGATCGCCTACGTCAAAGGCAAGGGCAAACTGGAGCAGGGGCCGAAAAAGGTGCTGGTGATCGGCGCGTCCACCGGTTACGGCCTGGCTTCCCGCATCAACGCCGCCTTTGGCAGCGGTGCCGCCACCATCGGCGTGTTCTTTGAAAAGCCGGGCACCGACAAGAAGCCGGGCACCGCCGGCTGGTACAACGCCGCCGCCTTTGACAAGGCCGCCAAGGAGGAAGGCCTGTACGCCAAGAGCATCAATGGCGATGCCTTCTCCAACGAATGCCGTGAAAAGGTCATTGAGCTCATCAAGCAGGATCTGGGCGACATCGATCTGGTGGTGTACTCCCTGGCCTCGCCGGTGCGTAAGCTGCCCGACAGCGGCGAAGTGGTACGCTCCGCCCTGAAGCCCATCGGCGAGCCCTACAAGTCCACTGCGCTGGACACCAACAAGGACGTGCTGGTGGAAGCCGTGGTGGAGCCCGCCAACGAGCAGGAAATTGCCGACACCATTCAGGTAATGGGCGGTCAGGACTGGGAGCTGTGGATGAACGCCCTGGAAGAGGCCGGCGTGCTGGCCGAGGGCGCCAAGTCCGTGGCCTATTCCTACATCGGCACCGATCTCACCTGGCCCATCTACTGGCACGGCACTCTTGGGAAAGCCAAGGAAGATCTGGACCGCGCCGCCCACGCCATCGACAGCAAGCTGAAAGCGCGCGGCGGCAACGCCCATGTGGCGGTGCTGAAGTCGGTGGTAACCCAGGCCTCTGCCGCCATTCCGGTGATGCCGCTGTATATCTCCATGGCCTTCAAGGTGATGAAGGAGCAGGGCATTCACGAGGGCTGCATCGAGCAAATTCAGCGCCTGTTCCATGATCGCCTCTACAGCGGTCAGCCGGCTCCGGTGGACGAGCAGAACCGCCTGCGCCTGGACGACTGGGAGCTGCGCGACGAGGTGCAGAACGCCTGCCGTGAGATCTGGCAACAGGTGCAGGACGACAACATCTACCAGCTCACCGACTACCAGGGCTACAAGGACGAGTTCCTGCGCCTGTTCGGTTTCGGCCTTGACGGTGTGGACTACGACGCCGACGTGGAGACTAAGGTCGACTTCGACGTGGTCGAACTGGCCTGAGCCGCTTCACCCGCGAATGTCAAAGCCCCGTTACGGGGCTTTTTTTGTGTCCGGGTTCGACAGCTTCGATCCCATGGCATGCCGTCCGGCTTGGTCAATCCTCGAATTTCCCGATACAGTGAATAGCATCGTTAACGGCAGGAGACTTGCCATGCACAAGCGTACTTTGATTGCCTCACTGCTGCTTGCGGGGCTGGCGCTGCCGGTGCAGGCCCAACCGCCCGAGGGTCGAGGCCCGGGCCAGGCACCCGGCCGGCAGCAGGAGCAACAGTGGCAGCGGGAAGACGGTCGTCACGACAATGAGTGGCGAGAGCACCGGAACGAACGCCGGGAAGACCGGTATCAGCGGGAGCACCATTACGACCGGGAACCGCGGGTGGACGAACGGCAGTTGCGCCGGCTGTTCCGGGAGCACAGAGACTGGCTGGAGTATGATGGCGGCCGGCGCCAGCTGCCGCCGGGCATCGCCAAGAACCTGCGTCGGGGCAAGCCGCTGCCGCCGGGTATTGCCAAGCAGTTTGACCCCAGGTTTCGGGAGCGGCTGCCCTATTACGAAGGCTACGAATGGCGCCGGGTCGACAACAAGGCGGTGCTGGTGGACTTGGCCACCGAGAACGTGCGCTACATCCTGGAAGACATTCTCAACTGAGGCGGTTCAGCCGGGCTGAGTGCATACCCGGTTGCGCCCTTCCCGTTTGGCCCGGTACAGGGCCTGGTCGGCCCGTTGCAGCCAGTCCTGGGGCGAGTTGATCTCGGGGGTCAGGGAGGCCACGCCCAGGCTGATGGTATAGCCCAGTGACAGACCGTGGGTATGAACGGTGGCATTGGCAATGGCCTGGCGCAGCCGCTCGCTGATCACCTCAGCCCCCCTGGCATCGGTCTGGGGCAGGATCAGGCCAAACTCCTCACCGCCGTAGCGCCCCGCCAGATCGGCATCGCGCAGGCAGTCCCTGATGACGTCCGCGGTATGGCGGATCACCTCGTCTCCCGCCGGGTGGCCATGGGAGTCATTGATGCGCTTGAAGTGATCGATATCGAGCATCACCAGGCTGCAGGGCTGGCGGTAGCGGCGGTAGCGGGCAAACTCGGTATTGAGCAGGCTTTCCCAGCTGCCCCGGTTAAGCAGGCCGGTCAGCCGGTCGGTGCGGCTGAGGCGCGACAGCTGCTTGTTGGCCTGCTCCAGGGCCAGCTTGCTGGTGGCCACGTCGGTCACGTCATACACCATCAGACACACCCGGCGAATGCTGCCGTCCGGATCGGCCAGCGGGTGAATGGTCAGGTTCTGGAACATGTAGTCGTGGGTGCCGGTAATGGGGCGGGTGCTGCGAAAGCGAAACAGCCAGGGGCGCTGCTCCCAGCTGGTAAAGGTGCGGGTGTTGAGGGTGATCACTGTCTCCACCTTGCGCCTGAGCCACTGCTCGGGCAGCTCCGGAAACAGACTGAACAGACGCTGGCCGCGCACCCGGGTGGAGCTCAGGCCGCTGTGGTTTTCCATAAACCCATTCCACAGCTCGATATGATAATCGCCATCCAGCACCACCAGGCCGATATCGACCGATTCCAGCATGTCGACCAGCCAGTGAAAATCGCGGGGGGTCTGGGCCGTCAGGGGCATGGGTTACTCCGTCATGTAGGCCAGGTTCTGCTCCAGCCGGCGCACCGAGGTTTCGGTCAGCAGTACCAGCAGGTTGCAGTGGACCTGGTGTTGTTCCAGGGCGTAGGGGATCTCGATGCACAGCAGCTGTTCATGCTTGTTGCTGTGGTGTTCCAGCAGCGAGGTAATGGGCTGATGGCGGCCCAGCACCGTGGGTTGGCCCAGCCCCAGACGCACATCCAGCTGATCCCCCAGGCCCTTGAGAAAGGCGCCGAACAGTATGCTGGACATGTCCATCAGCACTTCCACGTCCGGCTCTGTGGTGTCGGAGGAAGGCAGGTGCAGCAGCCGGGCCATTTCCTCCATGCCGCTGTCGGAAAACAGCAGCAGCGCCTCGCCGGAAATGCCGGCGCCCACAAAGCCCTGGCAGACGGCGGAAAAACCGCCATCATCGTCGGCCGCGGAAATGGCCATGCTCAGCTCGGTACGGGCAATGTGAGCCACCCGGGGCACGGGCTGGCGCACAAACACATCCAGCAGCCGGGCCAGCAGATCCGATGCCCGCCCCATGGCGATGTTGGCCACCTCCTGCAGGTAGTCGCACAGCTCCAGGGAGGTGTCGGGGGCGGCGGGAATAATGCCGGCCTGTTGCTGCCCCGGCTGGTACAGGCCGTAGCGGCGCAGCAGCCCGGCCAGCTCGCCGGTATTGACCGGCTTGGCAATAAAGGCCATGGCGCCCAGTGCCTGCACCCGCTCCCGGGCCCTGGGCTGAATATCGGCGGACACCACCAGGGTGAGCACCTCGAGGTGCTCACGGCGAATGGCTTCCAGTACCCCAAAGCCATCCAGCACCGGCATGTTCAGATCGAGCAGCAGCAGGTCAAAGGCGTGCTGGCGCAGCATGGACAGCGCCTGGCTGCCATGCTCGGCAAAGTGCAGCTCGGTGTCCCAGTCCGGGGGCAGGGCGCGGGCCATTTGTTTGCGGGCCACGGCGGAGTCGTCGCAGATAAGGATATGAGTGGTCATGCCGGAATAAATGGTGTCCTGGTGGCAGTCCCGGTCCGTGGGACGCTGAGTGGCTAATTTAACCACAGAACCGGCCGCTAAAAAAGCGCCCGGAGCGGGACCGGGTGCAAAAAACGGACAATCTCCAAAGCCAGCGCCGGCGGGAGCCGGGGCGGTTTTGGCGGTGACAGGAAGGGCGTTTTTGTGCCGGTAGGCAGCGCGGCCAAAGGGCGCTATATTCCCGCACCGGGCCGGGGTGCGTCAGCGCCGAACCGGCTATTAACTAACCAACTGAAAACCAAGCCTTTCTATTGTGAATTAGCGCGTGCCGCGCCATATTGAAAGGCAGGGAGCGCTGCTCGCAGCAAGGGAAGAAACAATGCGGGATTTCTTTACATTGGCACGCTGGATGCCCGGCCTGGTGACCTTGCTGGGCTACCGGCGCACCTGGCTGGCGGCGGATGTGCGTGCCGGCCTGTCGGTGGCGGCGGTGGCGCTGCCGGTGGCCATTGCCTACGCCGAGCTGGCGGGGGTGAGCGCCGTGGTGGGGCTCTATTCCTGCATTCTGCCGATGATCGCCTACGCCCTGTTTGGCACCTCACGTCAGCTGATTGTGGGGCCGGATGCGGCCACCTGCGCGGTGATTGCCGCCGTGGTCACGCCGCTGGCGGCCGGCGACGCCACCCGCCACTGGCAGCTGGTGATGACCATGACCGCCATGACCGGCCTGTGGTGCCTGGTGGCCAGCTATTTTCGCCTCGGGGTGCTGGCGGACTTTCTGTCCCGGCCCATTTTGCTCGGCCTGCTCAACGGGGTGGCCATCACCATCATGGTGGGACAGCTGTCGCGGATTTTCGGCTTTACCTTTGACGAGTCCCAGCTGATCGAGCGCCTGGCAGCCACCCCGAATTATCTGGCCCTGGTGCACTGGCCCACCCTCGGGGTGAGCGCCCTGACCCTGGGCCTGATGTTGCTGTGCCGGCGCTTTCGTCCGCTCTGGCCCAGCAGCCTGCTGGCGCTGGCGGCGGCGGCGGCCCTGCTGTGGCTGTGGGGGCCGAATCAGCCGGGCATTGAAGTGGTGGGCAACCTGGCCGGTGGCCTGCCCGAATTTCAGCTGCCGGTGTTTCCTGCCGGGCTGATGCGGGATCTAGTGATGCCGGCCCTCAACCTGGCGATGGTGAGCTTTGTATCCATGATGCTCACCGCCCGCAGCTTTGCCGCCCGCAACGGCTACGACATTGACGCCGACCGGGAATTCCGTGCCCTGGGGGTGGCCAACCTGGCCTCGGCCATTTCCCAGGGCTTTGCCATCAGCGGGGCCGACTCCCGTACCGCGGTGAACGACGCCAACGGCGGCAAGAGCCAGATGGTCTCCATTGTGGCCGCCGGGGTGATCGCCCTGGTGACCTTTTTCCTGACCGCGCCGCTGCAGTACATTCCTTCGGCGGCCCTGGGGGTGGTGCTGGTGATGGCGTCCTGGTCGCTGATCAACCTGCGCGGCCAGTGGGGGCTGCGCAAGTCCGACATGGCGGCCTTCTGGCTGGCCTGGATCACCTTTGTCAGCGTGCTGTTCATGGGGGTGATTCCGGGCATTACCCTGGCGGTGCTGCTGGGGCTGTTCCAGTTTTTGCGCAATGTGATGCGGCCCACGGATCAGCTGATGGGCATGAACGAGGAAGGCGTGGTGCACACCCTGGGACGTAACGAGGAGGTCAAGGCCATCGCCGGGGTGCTGATCTACCGTTTCAACTCGCCGCTCACCTATTTCAACGCCTCCTATTTCAAGCGCCGGGTGCTGTCGTTGATCGGCCACGAGCAGGCCCAGCCCAATTGCCTGATCATCGACGCCGTGTCCTGTTTTACCCACCAGGACATCAGCGTGATGAGCGTGGTGGGGGAGCTGCACAAGGAGCTGAAACGCCGCGGCATTCACATGGTGATGGCGGGCCGGCGCGGCCAGATGACCCACTGGCTGCAGCAGGCGGGTATTCGCGTGGGGGAAGATGGCGTGCTGGTGTATCCGGATCTGTACGAGGCGTTGCGCATGACCCGCTGTTATCTCACTCCCTCAGCGCCGGAAGACGGCGACGCGGCCGAGATCAGTAACGCGGTAAGGCGAGAGGCATGAACCGGGCGCGGTGGTTGCTGTGGCTGCCGCCCCCGGCGGTGGCGGCGCTGGTGGCCTTGTTGATGTGGCTGCTGCCTGAATGGGCGGCGTTCTGGCCGCGCTGGCTGGCCGTGGTCCCCTTGCTGGCAGGGGGCTGCCTGATGCTGCTGGCGGCTCGTACCCTGCACCGTGCCGACACCACCTTGTTGCCCTTTGCCCCGGAACGGGCCAGCCGGCTGGTCACCTCTGGGGTGTTTGCCCGTTCCCGCAATCCCATTTATCTCGGTGACTCGCTGCTGTTGCTGGCCTTTGCCCTCTGGCTGCAAAGCTGGCCGGCCCTGCTGGGGCCGGTGTTGTTCGTGCTCTACATGAACCGGGTGCAGATCGCCGCCGAGGAACGCGCCCTGGCCCTGCGCTTTGGCAAGGCCTATGCCGACTATTGCGCTCGGGTGCGGCGCTGGCTTTAACACTTTGCCTGTAAGCCTGTGCACCCTCGTCGGACAAAGCGCACTATTTCGCCGGCACGCCGTAAACCCTTCCCTGGGGGCTCCGTTGCGCCATCCATGGCGCAAAGGGCACGGCGAAGCAGACACGCTTTGCCCTCCAGGGCCAGACACAGAGTCGTCTTTCGAGATACTGTCAGACAGCGCCCAAATTTCACGAAGCAACAGCGGGGATTGCCGTAACCGACCGTCACATGCCATGGAAGGCATGTGCCGAGCGTCCCATGGATGGGCTTGAAGCGTGTCGGTGGAGTGCAACCGCGCTGTTGCTTCGCGTGACGAGTCTTTCAACAACGCCGACCCTTGCGGGGTGGGGGGCTGAGCCTTACACTGGCGCGGTTTAGCCAGGCCCGCTTTGATTCGCCCTTGCCCGGCTGTGTTTAATAAACCGGGAAGGAGCTTCCATGACGGCAACCAATCTTGATACTCGCCTGAATAAATTCATCAGTGAAACCGGCATTTGTTCCCGCCGGGAGGCGGACCGCCTGATTGAGCAGGGGCTGGTGACGGTAAACGGCGAGGTGGCCGGCATGGGCGTGCGAGTCACGGACGCCGACGAGATCACCGTGCGTGGCAAGCCGCTGCGGGCCAAGCCCAAGGCGGTGTATCTGGTGTACAACAAGCCCATCGGCATTACCTGCACCACCGACCGCGCCATTCCCGGCAACATTGTGGACGCGGTGAACTACCATGCCCGCATCTTTCCCATCGGCCGGCTCGACAAACCGTCCTGTGGGCTGATTCTGCTCACCAACGACGGCGACATCGTCAACAAGATACTGCGCGCCGGCAATGCCCACGAAAAAGAATATATCGTGTCCATGGACAAGCCCATCACCGAGGACTTTGTGGCAAAAATGTCGGCGGGAGTGCCCATTCTCGATACCGTGACCAAGCCCTGCAAGGTGCGCAAAATCGGCCCCAAAACCATCAATATCATTCTTACCCAGGGGCTGAATCGCCAGATCCGGCGCATGGCGGAATACCTGGACTACAGAGTCACCAGCCTGAAGCGGGTGCGCATCATGAACATTCAGCTTGGCAACCTCAAGCCGGGCCAGTGGCGTTATGTCAGCGAGGACGAGCTGGCCCTGATCAACCGCATGATTGCGGGCTCCAGCAAAACCGAGGAAGCCTCGGTGCTGGAACAGCCCAGAGCGGCCCGCAACGCAGCGGGCAAGTCACCTGACCAGGAGCACCGCCCGGCCCGCAATGAGCGGCGCAGTGCACCGCGGGCCGGCAAGGAGCGGAGTGGTTCCCGCCAAGCGCACCGGCAAGCCCCCGGCGACAAGCCGTCTGGCCGCTCCCGCATTCAGCGTTGGAAAGCACCCACATCGGGCCGGAGCAAGTAAGCCTGAGGCCGTTGCGGCGACGCATCCATCACCCCTTGTTCGGGTGGCGGTAAACCCAATGCCCGATCCGGCGTGCAAAAACCTGAGTGCGCCCAAGACGGTTCAATGGCACAACCGCAGCAGGTGGAACTGCTTTTTGCCCCGGCGCAGGATCACATAGCGGCCGTGCAGCAGGGGCTGGGCGTTGGTGTCGGCGGTGGCCGGCACGCCATTGACCGAGACGGCGCCGGCGCTGATAAGCTCCCGGGCCTGGCGCAAAGAGCTGGCCAGACCGGCCTGTTTCAGCAGCTCGCTTAGCGCCGGTGGCGTACTGTCTGCGGCGAGCTCCAATGGGGTCATGGGCATGCCATCCAGCTCCAGCTGTGCCAATTCCTCTTCACTCAGTGTGCTGAATTCCCCGCTGAACAGCGCTTGGCTGATGCGCTCTGCCGCGGCCAGGGCCTGCTCGCCATGCACCAGCCGGGTCAGCTCCCGGGCCAGCACCTGCTGGGCTTCGGGTCGGCCGCCCCGTTGCCGGTCGCTGGCTTCCAGCGCGGTGATCTCGTTCAGCTCAAGAAAGCTGTAGTAACGCAGAAAACGGTATACGTCCTCATCACTGGTGTTCAGCCAGAACTGGTAAAAGGCATAGGGCGAGGTTCGGGCCGCATCCAGCCAGACGGTGCCGCTTTCTGTCTTGCCGAACTTGGTGCCGTCCGCCTTGGTGATCAGCGGCAGGGTCAGGCCAAACACCGCTTGCCCGTTGAGGCGGCGGGTGAGATCGATGCCACTGGTGATATTGCCCCACTGATCGTTGCCGCCTATCTGCAGGGTGCAGTCATATTGCCGGTTGAGCATCACATAGTCATAGGACTGCAGCAGTGAGTAGGAAAACTCGGTAAAGGAAATCCCCTGCTCGGGCCGGGCCAGCCGCTGGCGCACCGACTCCCGGGCAATCATGGCATTGACCGAAAAATGCTTGCCGATATCCCGCAGAAAGGTCAGCACCGCCATGCCATTCATCCAGTCGGCGTTGTTCACAAGCCTGCTTTCGGCATGCGGGTCTGTGTGCAGCAAGCGGCGTATCTGGGCGCTCAGCTCGCCCACCCATGTTTCCACCGTGCCGGCTTCATTGAGTGCGCGTTCACCGGCCTTGAAGCTGGGATCGCCAATCATGCCGGTGGCGCCGCCCACCAGCGCCACCACCCGGTGGCCGGCTTGCTGAAACCGGCGCAGCATCAGTAATGGCACCAGATGACCGATATGCAGACTGCCGGCGGTGGGATCGAAGCCGCAATACAGGGTGCGCGGCTGTTCATCAAGGTGCACCGCCAGGGCGGCAGCATCGGACGACTGGGCGATCAGGCCGCGCCGGTGCAGTTCGTCAAGTAGGGACAGGGATTGGCTCATGCAGGGCTCCGTTGGCAAAAATCCGATACTGACCGGAACCCCGTCATTCAGATATGTCCTTTATGGGATAGTTTGCAATAATCATCTTCTTTCATTGCAGAAAGGGCAGGTGATGACAGAGCCGAATAACACACTGCTGGCCAGAGTGATTGATGCCCTGGGCAGCCCGGCCTTTCCCCGCCTGTTGGCGCAATTGCTGCAGGCCGGCCTTGGCTGTGACTGTCTGCTGATGGTGAGTTATCGTCGTGGCGGTCCGGCGGTGTATTTGTTTGATAATCTGCGCCACCGGCGCGAGCTGTTGTTTCAGCGCTATCTCAACGGCCTGTATGCGGAAGATCCCTTTTGCCGGGCACTGAGCCGTGGCCTGAAAGACGGCGTTTATTCCCTGCGTGCCCTGGCCATGGCGCAGGGCATGCCGCCCCAGTATTCTGCGGCCTTTTATCAGGACACCGGCTGGCGTGAAGAGCTGGGGCTGGTTATTCGGCTGACCGAAGAACAATGGCTGATGATTTTTTTCGGGCGGCTGCAGGCCAGGCCCTTTGCGCCGGCGGAGCAGGCGGCGCTGCGGGAGCAGTTGCCGCTGGTCAGGGCCCTGTGCCGCCGGCACTGGCCGGCAGGGACCGGCCCGCTGGCGCAGTCGCCGCCGGCACCGGCCCGAATGGATGCCCGGGTAAAGGCGGCCCTGGCCAGCTTTGGCCGGGGGCGGCTGACCCGGCGTGAAGCTCAGGTGGCTGCCCTGCTGGTGCAGGGGATGGACAACGAGGCCATTGCCGCCAGTCTGGGCATAGGCGCGGGCACGGTCAGAAACCACCGCAAGCACCTTTATGCCAAGCTGAATGCCGGCTCTCAAGGAGCCTTGTTTGCCCGCTTTCTCAATCATCTGATCACCGAAGACGAAGGCCAGGGTGAATAACCGGGCAGTCCGGACGTCTTTCGGTACTCGCCCAACGTTGGCGCCGGTGTATAATGACCGCCACTTCGGGCGTAATCGACAAGGACAAAGGGGACGCAGGTCATGATCCCAAGGTTAGCGCTGCAGCAGCAGACAACCCCCACCTATTATTCATTTCTTGAGGCGCTGGCCGACAGCGGGTTTCGCGGCGACATCGAGCGCAGCTATGCCAGCCGGCTGGCGGTAGCCACCGACAACAGCGTGTATCAGTGCCTGCCTCAGGCGGTGGTGTTTCCCCGTTCATCCCAGGATCTGGTGGTGATGCTGAGCCTGGCCGCGAAAGACGCCTACCGGGACATTCGCTTTTCGCCCCGGGGCGGCGGCACCGGCACCAATGGTCAGTCTCTCAACGACAACATAGTGGTGGACCTGTCCCGGCACATGACCCAGCTGCTGACCCTGGACGCCGACGGCCGCCGGGTGCGCATTCAGACCGGCATGGTCAAGGACAGGCTCAACCAGCTGGTGGCGCCCCACGATCTGTTCTTCTCGCCGGACTTGTCTACCAGCAACCGGGCCACCGTGGGCGGCATGATCAATACCGATGCCTCCGGTCAGGGCTCGCTGGTTTACGGCAAAACCTCGGATCACGTGCTCGGCGTGACCGCCGTGCTGGTGGACGGCACCCTGATTGAAACCGGCCCGGTCTCCGGCGAGGCGCTGAACCAGAAGCTGGAGGAAGACAGCCGGGAAGGGGAGCTGTACCGCTGCGTGTATCACAGCGTGACCGGCAACGCCGGGGAAATTGAGCGGCGCTTTCCCAAACTGAACCGCTTTCTCACCGGTTACGATCTGAAACACGTTTACGACAAGGCCAGCCATACCCTGGATCTGACCCGCATTCTGTGCGGCTCCGAAGGGTCGCTTGCCTTCATTACCGAAGCCTGGCTGGATCTTACCCCCATTCCCAACTACCGCACCCTGGTCAACGTCAAGTACGACAGCTTTGAATCGGCCCTGCGCAATGCGCCGCTGATGGTGGAAGCCAAGGCGCTGTCGGTGGAAACCGTGGACTCCAAAGTGCTCAACCTGGCCCGGCAAGACATCGTCTGGCACTCGGTGAGCGATCTCATTCAGGACGTGCCCGGCAAAGTGATGGATGGTCTCAACATGGTGGAATACGCCGACCAGGACGAGACCGCCCAGCGGGAAAAAGTGGACGCGCTGTGCAAACGGCTCGACGGCCTGATGGAGCGGGGCGAGGCCGGGGTGATCGGCTATCAGGTGTGCGATGACCTGGCGTCCATCAACCGCATCTACGGCATGCGCAAAAAGGCGGTGGGCCTGCTGGGTAATACCCAGGGCCGCAAAAAGCCGGTGGCCTTTGTGGAAGACACCGCCGTGCCCCCGGAGCACCTGGCCGATTACATCATGGAGTTCCGCCAGCTGCTGGACGATCACGGCCTGCAATACGGCATGTTCGGCCATGTGGATGCCGGCGTGCTGCACGTGCGGCCGGCCCTGGACATGGTCGATCCCGAGCAGGAAGTCATGCTGCGGCGCATCTCCGACCAGGTGAATGCGCTCACCGCCAAATACGGCGGCCTGATGTGGGGCGAGCACGGCAAGGGCTTTCGTTCCGAATACAGCCCCACCTTCTTTGGCGAGGTGCTGTTTACCGAGTTGCGCCGCATCAAGTCGGCCTTTGACCCCTTCAACCGGCTGAACCCGGGCAAGATCTGCACGCCGCTGGACAGCCTGGAGCAGCTGGTGTCGGTGGACGCCACCAAACGCGGCTATTTCGACCGGCAGATCCCGGTGCATGTGCGTGACGGCTTTACCCAGGCCATGGACTGCAACGGCAACGGCCTGTGCTTTGACTTCGACGTGCGCTCGCCCATGTGCCCGTCCATGAAGCTCTCCGCCGACCGCCGGCATTCGCCCAAGGGCCGGGCCGGCCTGGTGCGGGAGTGGCTGCGCCAGCTGTCGGCCCAGGGCTTTGATCCCATGGCCGGCGAGGCGGCCGCCATGAGCCGGAGCACCAGCGTCAAGAACATGGTGCTGCGCATCAAGCACACCCTCGACAAGCGCCGGGGCGAATACGACTTCTCCCATGAGGTGAAAGAGGCGATGGACGGCTGCCTGGCATGCAAGGCCTGCTCCAGCCAGTGCCCGATCAAGGTGGACGTGCCCACCTTCCGTGCCCGTTTTCTGCAGCTCTACTACCAGCGCTACCAGCGTCCGCCAAGGGATTATCTGGTGTCCTGGGTGGAAACATATACCCCCTGGATGGCAAAAGCCCCGGGCCTGTTCAACCCCATCATGAACCACAAGTGGCTGCAGGGCGGTACCGCCTCATTGCTTGGCATGGTGGACATGCCGGCGCTGAGCCAGCCCAGCCTGAAAAAGCGCCTGGGCAAGGGCCCGGCGGCCCAGTTCAGCCTGGAACAACTGCAGGCCATGAGCGAGGAAGAGCGCGCCCGGACTCTGCTGGTGGTACAGGATCCCTTTACCTCCTTCTACGACGCCGGCGTGGTGCACGATCTGGTACGCCTGGCCACGGCGCTGGGCTTCAATCCGGTGGTGTTGCCGTTCAAACCCAACGGCAAGCCGGCTCACGTAAAGGGCTTTTTGCGCCGTTTTGCCGGCATGGCTGCCGACAGCGCCCAGTTCCTCAACCGGCTGGCCCGGCTCAATATTCCCATGGTGGGCGTGGATCCGTCTTTGGTGCTCTGTTACCGGGATGAATACGCCAAGGTGCTGGGCCCGGCCCGGGGCGACTTTGAAGTCTTGCTGCCCCAGGAGTGGCTGCTTAAAGTGCTGGAGCACATACCGGCCCGTGAAAGTACGGGCGAGCCCTGGCACCTGTTTGCCCACTGCACCGAGAAAACCGCCAAGCCCACCACCCACCAGGACTGGAGCCGTATCTTCAGTCATCTGGGGGCAAAGCTTAACGCCGTGCCCGTGGGGTGCTGCGGCATGGCCGGCACCTATGGTCACGAGCGGGAGCACGCCGAGGGCTCCCGTACCCTGTTTGCCATGAGCTGGGCCGAGCCCCTGAGCCAGCTGCCCAGAGATCGCTGCCTGGCCACCGGCTTTTCCTGCCGCAGTCAGGTCAAGCGCATCGAGGGAGAGGGCCTTCGCCATCCGGTGCAGGCCTTGCTAAGCTTGTTGGCGTAAACCAACAAGGAGAAACGTATGGGTCTGCTTTGGGGATTGATCATCGGTGGTCTGGCCGGCTGGATAGCCGGCAATCTGACCAGGGGCGGCGGCTTTGGCCTGCTCGGCAATATTGTGGTTGGCCTGGTGGGCGGCTTTCTCGGCGGTGTGCTGTTCCGGCTGCTGGGGCTGGCGGCCACCGGCATTATCGGATCCTTGGTGATGTCGGTAGTCGGCGCCCTGCTGCTGATTTTTATTGTGGGCAAAATCAAAAAAAGATGAGGGATTAGGGATTAGGGATTAGGGATTGGGGATCAGGGATTAGCGATCCCAGTCCCTATTCCCTAATCCCCAGTCCCTGAAGTTAAATATGTGGAAACGTGAATTTACACTGGACAGTTTGAACCAACTGTCGGAGAATACGCTCGCAGCCCAGTTGGGCATGACCTTTTGTGAAGTGGGTCACGATTATCTGCGCGGCACCATGCCGGTAGACTACCGTACTCATCAGCCTCTTGGCATGTTACATGGCGGCGCGAGTGTCGCGTTTGCCGAGACCCTGGGTTCAGTAGCTGCCAATATGTGCGTTGAAGCGGGTTTTTATTGCGTTGGTCAGGGAGTTAACGCAAATCACGTCCGCGCCAAACGAAGCGGCCTGGTAACAGGAACCGCACGTCCCCTCCACTTGGGCGCGACGACACAAGTCTGGCAGATCGACATCCATGACGAGCGCAATCGCCTGGTGTGTACCAGTAGATTGACCATGGCGGTGTTGAGACAAAAACGGCCAGATTAGCCTTGTGTATTCATGTGTGACACCTTGCGTGTGAAGGAAAGCCCTCACTTCAAGTGAGCCGGGCTGTCCTCGGCCTTTTACTGTATCAGTCCGCCGACATTTTATTTTTTCGGAACTGTTAAATGACAAATACCTCTGTAGTACCCGCTTTTGCTGATCTCGGGCTGGCGCCTGCCGTTCTTCAAGCTCTGACCGACGCCGGTTATGAGCAGCCTTCTGCCATTCAGGCCGCCGCCATTCCGACTCTGCTGACCGGGCGCGACGTACTGGGCCTGGCCCAGACCGGTACCGGCAAGACCGCCGCCTTTGCCCTGCCGATGCTGAGCCGCATCAGCGGCGGCAACGCCTACCCCCAGGTGCTGGTGCTGGCCCCGACCCGGGAGCTGGCCATTCAGGTGGCCGAGTCCTTTGAAAACTACGCCAAATATCAGAAAGACATTCGCATCGTCTCCATCTACGGTGGCCAGGCTTACGACAGCCAGATCCGTGCGCTGAAGCGCGGTGTCGACATCGTTGTGGGCACCCCGGGCCGAGTGATGGACCACATGCGCCGCGGTACCCTCAAGCTGGACAGCCTGCAGGCGCTGGTGCTGGACGAAGCCGACGAAATGCTGCGCATGGGCTTTATTGACGACGTGGAATGGATCCTGGAGCACACCCCGGACACCCGTCAGATTGCCCTGTTCTCCGCCACCATGCCGCCGGCCATTCAGCGAGTGGCCCAGAAGTACCTGAAAGATCCTCAGGAAGTGCGCATCGCCAACAAGACCCGTACCAACGCCAGCATTCGCCAGCGTTACTGGTTTGTGCGCGGCATGCCCAAGCAGGAAGCCCTGTGCCGCTTGGTGGAAACCGAGAACATGGACGCCTGCCTGGTGTTTGTGCGCACCCGTAAAGACGCCGAAGAGCTGGCCGAGCTGATGAGCCGGGAAGGCCACGCCTGTGAGGCCCTGCACGGTGATATTCCCCAGAAGCTGCGGGAAAAAGTGGTTGATCGTCTGAAAAATGGCCGCCTGAACGTGCTGGTGGCCACCGACGTGGTTGCCCGTGGTCTGGACGTGGAGCGCATCAGCCACGTGATCAACTACGACATGCCCCATGACAACGAGTCTTACGTGCACCGTATCGGCCGTACCGGCCGTGCCGGCCGCGAAGGCGATGCCATCCTGTTTGTGACCGGCCGTGAAAAGCGCAGCCTGTACAACCTGGAGCGCCACACTCGTCAGCCCATTGAAGAGATGAGCATGCCCAGCGCCGACGACATCAACAAGATCCGTGCCGAGCGCTTCAAGGCCCGCATTCGCACCAGCGTTGAAGCCGACGAAAAGGCCCTGGCGCCCTTCGTGGAAATGGTGAACGAGCTGCAGGCCGATGGTATGGATACCGCCGCCCTGGCCGCCGGCCTGGCCCGTCTGCTGCAAGGCGAGCGCCCGTTGTTTGTGGAAGACAAACCGATGGCGGCCCGTCGTCCGGATGTGCGTGAAAGCCGCGAGCGCTTTGAACGCAGCGACCGCCCCGAGCGCGGCGAGCGCCCGCGTCGTGGTGGCAAGGACGAGGTGTCCGGTGTGACCATGGAAACCTTCCGCGTTGACGTGGGCCGGGTGCACGGCGTCAAGCCGGGCCACCTGGTGGGCGCCATCGCCAACGAGGCGGATCTGGAGTCCCGTTATATCGGCCAGATCCAGATCCATGATGACTTCTCCACCGTGGATCTGCCCGAGGGCATTCCCGCCGAGCTGCAGCAGGTACTGCAAAAGGTACGGGTCTGTCAGCGTCCGCTGAACCTGGCCAAGTACGAAGGTGGTCCGCTGCCCCGTCGCCAGTTCCGTAGCAAGGACGAGCGCGGTGGCGACCGTGGTGGCGAGCGCGGCAAGTTTCGCCCCCGTCGCAACGACAAGCGCCTGAACGGCTAACCGCCGTGTCACGCTGACTAAAAAGCCCGCCGGCAACCCCGGCGGGCTTTTTGTTTTGTCCGCACTGGGGCAATAAACCGCCCATACAAAAAGCCCGGCTCAATGGCCGGGCGGTTGGTGCCGGGGGAGGGGTCAGTGTCGGTAGAGACTCTGGACCAGCTGCTCCAGGGCGTGGTGATCCTCGTCTGCGGTCAGACAAAAACCGCTGACCCCGGCGGCATTGAGTGCTTCGCCCAGACGGGGCAGGGCAGCGGCGTCGCCGCTCAGCCGGCTCACCAGGGGCAGGTGGGTCTGGCTGCTCAGCGCGAGCAGGCGCGTCAGGGGCAGGGCCTGGGTGTCCAGCAGCGCCAGTTGCTGGTTGCCCTGCTGCAGAATGTGCTGGGCCAGGCTCAGGCTTTGCTCGGGCTCGCCGGCCAGCTCCAGCAGCAGCGGTCGGGTGCAGCGGCCGGCGGCATTCACCAGCTCTTCATTGCCGGCGGCATCGGCGCCCAGCAGCAGCAGATCCACCGATTCGGCGGCTCGCTGCACCTGCTCGACACTGCTCACCCGAGTCATGGCGGCCAGATCAAAGCGGGCGGCGGTGGCGCGCAGCTGCTGCAGCCGTGCCAGTCCCTGCTCCATGTTCACGCCGGTAAAGCAGTCCAGTGCCAGCACCTGGCCTCCCTGCTCCTTAATGCTGCGGGCCAGTTCACACCGCCGGGCTTCGCTGGGCCAGGCCGTCAGCTCGGCAATCAGCAGCGGCTCCTCGCCACCCAGGGTGAAGGGACCTACCTGCACCCGGGTGTTGTCCGCCTTGTAATGGCGGCTGTAGCGCACCGGCTCGGCCCGCTCAGCGGGCTGGGCCTGGTTCAGCAGCCGCGGCGGAATGCGGGTGGGTGCCACCTCGGCGCTGGGGTAGCAGCCCAGCACCTTGATAAAGCGGGTAATGCGGCCGAGCTCCTTCATGGCGCTTTGCATGGCGTCGCTGTTGACGTTGGCGGCCACGTCCACGTAGAACATCTCTTCCCAGGGGTTGCCGATAATGGGGCGTGACTCCAGCTTGGTCATGGTGATGCCATGATTGCGCAGCACCAGCAGGGCTTCCACCAGGGCACCGCTCTGCTGACCGGTCGACATGATAAAGCTGGTCTTGGCGGGGATCTGCTCCGCCACCTCGATGGGCTTGCGCGCCACCACGATAAAACGGGTCATGTTCTGCTTCTGGTTGGCCAGGCCTTCCACCAGCGGCTTGAGGCCGTGCAGCTCACCGCCGTCGGTGCTGCCGAGCGCCGCCACGTCGGGCCGCTTGAGCTTGGCCACCTGCTCCATGGCGTTGGAGGACGCGGCGCAGAACTTCAGCTCCAGCTCGCCCAGGCGGCTCAGGTACTGGGAGCACTGCTGGTAGGGCTGGGAGTGAGTGTAGAGGGTTTTGATTTGTTCCACTGTGGTATCGGTGGCCACCAGCAGGCAGTGTTCAATGGGCTGGGTCAGCTCGCCGACGATGGACAGGCTGGTGTGCTGCATCAGATCGAACACATCGTTGATGGAGCCGGAGCTGGTGTTTTCAATGGGCAGAATACCGTACTGGGCCTGGCCCGACTCCACGGTCTCAAAGATCTGCTGAAAGGTCTCGCAGTTGTGCTCCACCAAGGGCGCCTGAAAGCGGGACAGGTATTTGCGTGCCGCCATGTTGGAGTAGGATCCCTTGAGCCCGAGAAAGGCCACGCTGATGGCGGGTACTTGATCCTGGGGATTGAGCAAATCCTGCAGCAGGGCCTGCTGGGACAGCACCGAATCCTCAATAATGGTGTGAAAGATGCGGGTGACAAAATGGGCATCCAGACCGAGCTGGCGGCCCTGATTAACCAGCTCCACCAGCAGCGCCTGCTCCCGCTCCTGATCGCGAATGGGACGCGGGGTTTCCAGTTTGGAGCGGGCCACGTCCAGGCTCAGGGCCTTACGCTGGGCCAGCAGGCCGAGCAGCTCCTGGTCCAGGCGGGTGATCTTGCTTCTTATCTCGTCCAGGTTCATGAATAGGGCTTCCTTCCTCGCCAGACTGCGCGTAAATAAAAAAAGCCTCCCGGTGGGAGGCTTGGCTGTTCGTCTTTCGCTTGTTTCTCGTAAGACCTTGCCTCCCGGGTCAGGATGCAAAAAAGAAGCGAAAGAAAAACAGGTGCACGGACATACTTCAGGACTCTTGATTAACGCAACCCATAGAAATACTGAAAAGCGGCGGAGCTGGCAAGCCTTTTCCCGGTTTTTTGTCCCATTGATACCAAAAAGCGGCGAAACCGCCGCTTTTAAGCCATGAGGAGGGCAGGGGGGATTACTCTTCTTCTTCCACCGCCGGCTGAACGGCCTGGGTGCGCTGGGCCAGGGGCTTTTCTGCGTAGCGGGTCAGCTGACGCTCTAGCTTGTGGCCCAGCTCATTGATGGCGGCATACAGGTTTTCATCTTCAGCCTGGGCAAACAAGGTCTCACCGGGCAGGCCGGCACTGGCTTCCACCTGGTAGTTCAGGCCTTCCTTCTGGATCACCACATGGGGGTTAATGAGCGCAATCTGGCGCCGGTCGAGCTTCTCGAAGCGACTTTCAATCCGTTCACGAATGGCGGGAGTGATGTCGATAACATGGCTGGTAATGGCAACGGACATAAAAGACCCCCTGGTTACTGTCTGATTTTCTGCGTCTGATTGACGGTTTCAGATTACCCCCTTTGCAAATTCCTGTCGTGAGCTGGATCAAGTAACGATGGCAAGGGCAGGAGGAAGGCGATAATTGTGATCACGGCTGAATTTCGGTGCTTAACGACTCCACTTGTCCTGTACATCAAAAGAATTTTCCGTCTGCCATTGGCAGCCCTGTCGCCATTTCTTACGATAGCCTTAATTATATCGTTGCGGGAGAGATCAGCGTGTTCAAACGGCTAGGGGTGGGAGTGTTGTTACTGAGTCTGGGGCTGGCGGCCCAGGCATCGCCGCAGCGGGAGCAGTACCGCCAGGCAGAGCAGGCCCTGGCCCAGGGCAAAACCGGTGAATACCGCCAGTTGCGGCAAGGGCTCGACGGCTATCCGCTGGTTCCCTATCTGGACTACCGCTACCTGGCCGACCGGCTGAAAGACATCGGTACCGGCGATGTCCGTGGCTTTATGTCCCGTTATTCCGACTCCCTGCTGGCCGACCGGCTGGAGCGACAGTACCTGTTTCGCCTGGCCCGGGAGCAGCGCTGGCAGGAGTTTCTCGCCCTTTACCCCGAGCTGCCCAACAGCATTGAGCTGCAATGCGCCCATTACCGGGCCAAATGGGCCACCGGCGACCTGGCCGAAGCGATGAAAGGCGCCGAGCGGCTGTGGCGTTATGGCGGCTCCCGGCCCGATGCTTGCGATCCCCTGTTTGATACCTGGAAGGCGCGGGGCGGCCTGAACGATGAGCAGGTATGGCAGCGTATGCTGCTGGCCTACGAGTCCGGCCAGAGCAGCCTGCTCACGTATCTGTCCGGTTTGCTGGGCGGCTCCGCCCGGGCCAGTGGCGAGCTGCTGCTGGCCCTGGATCGCAATCCCGCCCTGCTCGCCGACAGCGAGCGCTTCGGCTCCTCCAACCCCCGCCATCAGGCGGCCATGGCGGTAGCGCTGGCGCGGCTGGCGGACCGGGATCCGGGCCTTGCCATGACCCTTTATCCGCGCTACCAGCGTGCCCCCGGGCTGACCTCACTGCAGGTGGCCGAGGTGGAGCGCAGCCTGGCCCGGCGGCTGATGTACAACCGCACTCACGAATACCGCAGCTGGCTCGACCAGCGTCTGCCCGAGATCGGCAGCGACGCCCTGTTCGAGCTGCGGGCCCGGCTGGCCATCTGGGAGCAGGACTGGCGTCATCTGGTGGACTGGATAGACCGGCTGCCGGCGGATGAACAAAACAGCAGCCGCTGGCAATACTGGCGGGGCCGGGCACTGGCCAGCCAGGGCAAGGCGAAGGAGGCGGATGCGGCCTGGGCCAAGGCCGCATCCGAGCGGGATTATTACGGCTTTCTGGCGGCCCAGCGCAGTCAGCGACCCTATGCACTCAACCGGGCTGCACCGCCCGCAGCGCCCGACTGGCAGCAGGCGGTCGAGCGCTGGCCGGCGCTGGCCCGGGTAGCGGAATGGCTGGCGCTGGGCAACAAGGCGGCGGCCCGCAGCGAGTGGTATCACCTGCTGGGCCGGGTGAGTGAAGCCGATCAGCTGGCCCTGGGCGCCCTGGCCTTGAAGCGGGGCTGGCATGACAAGTCGATCCTGGCCAGCATTCAAGCCCGGGCCTGGGATCAGCTGGAGCTGCGTTTTCCCGTGGTGTATCGGGATGTGTTTCGTGGCCAGGCCAACAAACTGGATCTGAACGAATCCACACTGTTTGCCATCGCCCGTCAGGAGAGCGCGTTTTACGAGCAGGCCCGCTCGCCGGTGGGCGCCGCTGGCCTGATGCAGCTGATGCCGGCCACCGCCCGGGAAACCGCGCGCAAGCATAGCATCAGCGATTATCGCAGGGCCACCGACGTATACCGCCCGGAGGTCAATGTGCAGCTGGGATCCAGTTACTTCAAGGAGCTGCTACAGCGTTACCAGGGCAACCGTATTCCGGCCATTGCCGCCTACAATGCCGGTCCTGGCCGTATCAACCGCTGGCTGGAACAAAGCGCCAGCCGCCCACTGGACGTGTGGGTGGAAAACATTCCCTATCGTGAAACTCGGGGCTATGTGCAGAACGTGCTGGCATATTCGGTGATTTACCAGGATATGCTGGGTCAGGAAAAGACCTTCATCACCTCTCGGGAGCTGGACTATGTCTACTGAGCGCAGCCTGGCCATACTCGGGCTGGGCTGGCTGGGCGAGCCGCTCGGGCATACCCTGCTTGAGCAGGGCTGGCGCGTAAGCGGGACCAGCCGTGATGCCGGCAAGGCGGCCCGGCTGACCGCAGCCGGCATCCACACCCAGGTGTGGGATTTCGACGCGCCCTTGCCCCTGCACTGGCCCGAACGGCTGCGTGCCCACACCCTGTTGCTGTGTGTGCCGCCGGGTAAGCTGATCGATTACCCGGACATCCTGGGCCGGCTGGCCCGGCTGGCGGTAGCCGGGGGCGTTCAGCGGGTGATCTTTACCAGTGCTACCTCGGTTTACGCCGGGGTGGGAGTCAAGACCGAGGCGGATGCGGCGCCCGATGGCCCCCGGGGAGCGCGCATGCTGGCGGCCGAACGGGCGGTGCAGGCTTGCGGCGCCGGGCGGGTGCTGATATTGCGGCTGTCGGGGCTGGTGGGCGGCAACCGGGAGCCGGGCCGGTTTCTTTCGGGAAAACGCTTTGATGGCGGCGATGAGCCGGTCAATCTGGTGGCGCTGGAGGATCTGCTGCGTATGATCCCCGCCATCCTTGGGCGCAACGACTGGCCCGCCGTGCTGAACATCAGCGCCCCCCATCACCCCAGTCGGTGCGATTTTTACAGTGAGGCGGCCCGGCTGCAGGGGCTGCCTCCGCCGGAATTTGGCGGTGGCGGCGCGGGCAAAATCATCGACGGCAGTGCCTTGTGTCGCTGGCTGAACATGGATTACGCAGTCACTGACTGGTTCGACTGGCTGGCGGCCCGCCGGCCTGAGCGGTGATTGCGGGGGCAAACAAGGCGGACTATGATGCCCGCTTTCAGTTCGACACAAGAGTATGAAACATGAGCGAATCACAAAATCCCCGGGGTGATCTGCTGCTGCGCACCATGGCCATGCCGGCCGATACCAATGCCAATGGCGATATTTTCGGCGGCTGGATCATGTCGCAGATGGATCTGGGCGGCAGCCTGCTAGCCAATGAAATCGCCCTTGGCCGGGTGTGTACCGTGGCGGTGGATAAAATGGTGTTCGCCCGTCCGGTGCAGGTGGGGGATGTCATTTGCTGCTACGGCGAGCTGGTCAGGGTGGGCCGAAGCTCCATTACCATCAAGGTGGAAGTCTGGGTCAAGCCGGTACTAACGCCGGAAAGCGGGCCGCGCTACCCGGTGGCTGGTGCCGAGTTTGTGTACGTGGCCATCGACGCCAATGGCCGCCCCCGGGCGGTGGCCGGGCGCGATAAGGCAACGGGGCAATAAAAAACAAAAATAAAAAACAAAAAGGGAGCCGAAAAGGCTCCCTTTTGCATGGAACGTTCACGACATCAGCCGGAATTGGCGGCCACGATCAGCTGCTGACCGGCGCGCAGCATGTGCTGGTTGCTAAGCCGGTTCCAGCGCAGCAGATCGGCGATGCTGACGCTGAAACGGCTGGCGATCACCGACAGCGAATCGCCGGCCTGCACCTGGTAGGTGCTGCTTTCCGTGCTGGTATGGGCCGGTGCCGGTGCGGCGGAAGCGGGCACCAGCAGGGTCTGACCAATGCGAATGGTGTTGCCGCTCAGGTTGTTGGCCTGCCTCAGGGCGGTAATATGAGTGCCGTAACGGCGGGCGATCACGCCCAGGCTGTCGCCGCCCTTGACCCGGTAGCGCTGGTACTGTTGGCGCTCTGCCGCAGGCAGGTCTGCCATGGCCAGTTCAAAGCTTTCGGCGTGACGCACCGGCACCAGGATCTGGGTATCGATCTGCGGCGAGGTGGTGGTGTGCTTGAACGCCGGGTTCAGCTCCTTGAGCTGACTGCGGCTGACCCCGGCCAGATCGGCGGCCATGTTCAGATCCACCTGACCTTCCACCGCCACCGCCGTCACCTGGGGGCGGTTCGGCAGCGCGGGCACGTCCATGCCGTAATGATCGGGCTGCTTGAGAATGTCGGCCAGGGCCATCAGTTTGGGCACATAGTTCTGGGTTTCCTTGGGCAGCGACAATGACCAGTAGTCGGTCGGCTTGCCGTGGCGACGGTTGGCGCGAATGGCGCGCTGCACCCGGCCTTCCCCCGAGTTGTAGGCGGCCAGAGCGTGAGTCCAGTTGCCATCAAAGAACTTGTGCAGGTACTCCAGGTAGTCGAGGGCTGCCCGGGTCGAGGCCATGATGTCGTAACGGCCGTCGTACCAGCTGTCGTAATGCAGGCCAAAGTTCTTGCCGGTGCTCTGCAGCATCTGCCACAGGCCGGCGGCATGGCCGTGGGAATAGGCCTTGGGATCAAAGGTACTCTCTACCACCGGCAGCAGGGCCAGCTCCATCGGCATGTCCCGCTTTTCTATCTCTTCCTTGATGAGATAGAGAAACGGTCTGGCCCGTTCGGAGACGGCCTGCATATAGCCCGGCTGTTTCAGGTACCACTTGCGCTGGGCCACCACCCGAGGGTGGTCGGCAGGAATATCCAGCGTCATGTCGTCGGCGATGGCCTGCCACAGATCCTGCTGGCGGGCTTCGCCCCGGTGCGCTTGCGGGCCTTCATCGGAAGAATGACGGCTGTCGCGACCGGCAGCCTTGAGCGCGGTGTAGTTGCCTGATTTGGGGTACAGCGGCCGGCTGTTTTGCTCTTCGGTGCGGTTCTGGTGACCATGGGTCTGGCGCGCCGAATCGGTCGATACCGCCTGGCAGCCAGCCAGGAGCAAGGCACCGGATAAAATGCAAAGTCTTATCATCGTGTCTGCTTCTCAAAAAAACGGCGGCCAGTGTATGCTTTGTGAGCAACTTAATCAAGTTCGTTAAAAATGGTCCTTCCAGCGCCGAAGTGCAGCGAACACCTCGTGCTCTTCATTTAACTCCCTCATTGCCTGCTGCTCGGCGGCGGCCCGGACGGCCGGCTCGGCGGTTCTCAGAAAGACGTTGACGGCCTTTTCACGGCCCAGGGTGGAGGGCAGGGTGGGTACGTCTTGCTGGCGCAATTTGGCCACCTCCTTCATGTAATTCAGCAGCGCCGGGTTGTCGGGCTCCACCGCATGGCAAAAGGCCAGATTGGATTGGGTGTATTCGTGGGCGCAATACACTTGAGTGTCGTCGGGCAGGGCGGCCAGCCGGGCAAGCGACTGGTGCATCTGCTCGGGGGTGCCTTCAAACAGCCGGCCGCAGCCGCCTGAAAACAGGGTGTCGCCGCAAAACAGCAGGCGATTGCCGTAATAGGCGATGTGACCGCGGGTGTGGCCTGGCACGGACAGAACGCGCAGCTCCAGGCCCAGCGCCGGCAGCGCCACCGGATCGCCGTCGTGCAGGGCAATGGCGCCGGGGGCGGGCAGCCGCTCGTCGGCCGGTGCGTAGAGGGCGGCATCGGGCCAGTCGGCCAGCAGCGCCGGCACGCCGCCGGTGTGATCCTGATGATGATGGGTAATCAGGATGGCCACCAGCTCAAGGCCGCGCTCGGCAAGCAGGGCCTGGACCGGGGCGGCGTCGCCCGGATCGACCACGGCGGCCTGGCGGCCATTGCCAATCAGCCAGATATAGTTATCGTTAAAGGCACGAATCGAAATCACGTTCATCGTTGAGTGCATCCTTGGCATGAGCAGAATGCCAAAGCTTACCAGAGGGATCATGAACACAGCCAGCAAGATGCCGCCGCCAGCGCCCGAGCGCTGGGACTGTCTGCCCAGGGGCAACCATATTGCCGCGCAGTTGCAGCAGCGCCTGGACGCCTGGGCACCGGGCCTGTTCGGCTTTACTCTGCTCAAGGTGGACGCCCTGAGTGCGGCGTTGTCCCTGGATGGCAGCCGGTTGCGCCAGGGCGTGGTCATGGCCCAGCGGGAGCAGGAAGGCATGGACCTGCTCGGCGATGCCACCGCCATGCCCTTCGCGCCGGGCAGCCTCGACGCCTGCCTGTTGGCCCATGTGCTCGATTACAGCGAGCACCCTCACGCCATTTTGCGGGAAACCGAAGCTGTGCTGCGGGATGACGGCTGGCTGGTGCTGACTGGCTTTAACCCCTACGGCAGCGCCGGCTGGGCCAGTTTGCTGCCGGGCTGGCGCACGGGCTTGCCCGGCTGGCGCCGCATGCTGGCACCGGCCCGGGTGGAAGACTGGCTGAAACTGCTGGGATTTGAAGTGATTGAGCGGGATTACATCGGTTTTACCAACCTGATGCCCTGGCTGGATCGCTGGCAGCGCCAGCGCTGCCCTCATTTTTGTCCGTCACCGGCGGCGGTCTATATCATGCTGGCGCGCAAGCGGCGCTTTCCGCTGACACCGGTGCGCGAGCGCCAGCGGGTGACGGCCCCGGCGGCCCGGCCGGAAATGGCCCGTCAGCGGGAGTAGCCCTCATCTTCCTGAACGGCGTGGTGCATGGCCGCTTCCCGGGCCAGATCGTCGCAGCGCTCGTTCTCCGGGTGGCCGGTATGGCCACGAACCCAGTGCCACTGCACGGTGTGGCGCTGACAGAGATCGTCCAGCTGTTGCCACAAATCGGCGTTTTTCACCGCCGTTTTGGCGGCGGTGCGCCAGTTGTTGCGTTTCCAGCCCTTGATCCACTGGGTAATGCCCTGGCGTACGTACTGGCTGTCGGTGGTCAGCTCTACCGCGCAGTCGTGGCTGAGGATTTCCAGCCCCTTGATGGCGGCCATCAGCTCCATGCGGTTGTTGGTGGTCAGCCGGTAGCCGCCGCTGAGCTCCTTGCGATGCTGCTTGTAGATAAGCACGGCGCCGTAGCCACCGGGGCCCGGGTTGCCGAGGCAGGAGCCGTCGGTAAATAGCTGAACCTGTTTCATGGTGTTGCCTGTTGGGTGAATGCGGTGAAGGGGCGCAGTCTGCCACAGGAAAAGGGGCAGGAGCCAGCCCGACAGCCCTTATCATGTCCCCGCGCAGACGATATACTGGCCTCCGAATTTGCGGAGGAAAAGACACTGTGATCACCGAATCTGGCTATCAGCGGCAGGTGGTGCTCGATACCGAGACCACGGGCATGAACATGGACTCCGGTCCGCACTATCTCGGCCACAGGGTGATCGAGATCGGTTGTGTGGAAGTGGTCAACCGTCGCCTCACCGGCCGGCATCTGCACCTTTACCTCAAGCCGGACCGAAAAGTGGACGAGGAAGCCATTCGCGTTCACGGCATTACCGACGATTTTCTTGCCGACAAGCCAGTCTTTTCCACCAAGGTCGACGAGTTTATCGACTTTATTCGCGGCGCCGAAATGGTCGCCCACAACGCCCCCTTTGACGTCGGCTTTCTCGATTACGAAATGGAGCTGATGGGCCGGCCCGAACGCATGGCCGAATTGTGCAAAATCACCGATACTCTGGCCCTGGCCCGCCGGCTGTATCCGGGCAAGCGCAACAACCTGGACGTGCTCTGCGACCGTTACGGCATCGACAACAGCCACCGCACCCTGCACGGGGCCTTGCTCGATGCGGAAATTCTGGCCGATGTTTACCTGCTGATGACCGGCGGCCAGACCAGGCTCAACCTGCAGACCGACGGCGGCCAGCAAAGCGGCAATGGCGGGGAGCTGCGCCGGCTGGCGGCCGGAAGACCGCCGCTGCGGGTGATCCGGGCTCAGGGCGCCGAGCTGGAAGCCCATGAAAGCCGGCTGGATCTGATCCAGAAAAAAGGCGGTAGCTGTCTGTGGCGACCCTGATGCGGCCTGTGTTGCTGCTGCTGGCGCTGCTGCCGGCCGTGTCCACGTTTGCCGAAGAGCAGCGTGCCCGCTGGCTGGGCAATACCTTTCGCATCGATCCCTCCATTCGGGAAGTGACCCTGTTCATCGAGCGGGAAACGCCTTCCACCCCGGTGGTGCTGATAAGGCCCGATGGCAGCAAGTATTATTACCAGCGCCATCCCGACACCGTCAGCTGGGCTTCCACTCCCACCCGGGACGTGATCACCCTGTGGCAGCCGGAGCCGGGTCCCTGGCAGGCCACCGGCAAAATTGCCGGTGAGCACGGCATTACCCTGCTCAGCGTGTTTCGGCTGGAGCTTGACGCGCTGCCGGAAAAGCTCTACCAGAACGAGGTAATTCGGCTGCACGGGCAGTTGCGGCACGGCAATACCACCCTGGATGCCAATTATTACCTAGATGGCCTGCGGCTGACGGCCCAGCTGTATTCCCACGCCGATGCCCAGCAGGAAGATCCCTTTAACCGGGCGCCGCTGCCTTTGGGGGAGTTTGTGGATGATGGCACCGGACTGGATCCGCACCCGGGAGACGGCGCCATGACGGCGGAAATGGTGTTCAATGCTCTGCCCGGCAGTTATCTGTTTCAGGCCGAGGTCTCGAACGGCGTGCTGGCCCGTTATGCCGAGCGCGAACTCACCCTGTATCCCATGCCGGTACGCGCCCGCTTTACCACCCCCGACACTCAGCGCCACTGGCGTATTGAGCTCGACGCCGACAGCGACATCGTTGCCGACAGCCTGACGGTGGTGGGCACCCTGATCAACCCCCTGGAGCAGGCCCTGACCATTTCCGGGCAGGGGCGCCATATCGAGCTGCCGCCGGCGCGTCAGCCGGGCAATTATCACTGGCAGGGGCGGGCCTACGCCACCACGGCGGATGGCCGGGAAATTCAGTTGCAGCTGGACGAACAGGTGGTGCGGGTGGTGCCGCCCTTGCCCGCGGTAAACACGGCACCGGTACCGGCCACGGCCAGTCGCTGGCAGGGCTGGCCGCTGTGGGCGGGCCTGGCCGGCCTGGTGCTGCTGCCTGCCGGCGGTGGGCTGTGGTGGTGGCGCCGGCGGCGCGGCTGAACGAAAAATCGTCTTTTTGAAACCTTGAGAACAAAAAATAACCGAAAGGGATAAAAAGAGATATTTTCAGCTTGACGACCCGATTCGCCGGCCCTATTATCCGCCTCGCTTGAAGCAAAAGCCAAGCACCGGAGCGGTAGTTCAGTTGGTTAGAATACCGGCCTGTCACGCCGGGGGTCGCGGGTTCGAGTCCCGTCCGCTCCGCCAAATTTAAAAATCCCTTAGCTAGTTGATAGCTAAGGGATTTTTGCTTTTCTGTCTTCAGTAAAATCACACACCTGCATTCTGTCAAATTCCCCCTCGTGACCACACCGTGACCATTTCGTGACCCGGACCCTGTTTTGACCGGTGTTCAAACCACACCACCTGCGCTGTCCATATGCTGATAAAGCTTCAGGTCGAAATACTGAGCCTGCTTTTTGAATTTGACTACAACGTACTTCTTAAATTCGTGGAGTCATGAGTTTTTCGTATTCCTCTGTGTGAAAGTGTCACTGGTGCTTTATCCGCTCTTTGGTTCTGATAACCCCTGGCTTGTTAGTTACAGGTATGGAGAGGAATTAATGACAGCGAAGCAGCGGCAATACCGTATTGAAGAAGACTTGATAGGGGAGCTCGAAGTACCGGCACAGGCACTTTTCGGGGTGCAAACGCAAAGGGCCATCAACTTGTATCCGCTGAATGGCGAAAAGCCCTTGTCGGCCTACCCGGAGCTGTTGCGCGGGCTGCTGCTGGTCAAAAAACTGGCGGCCCAGACCAATATCGATATTGGGGAAATTGAGCCCGAGATTGGCCAGGCCATCGTATCGGCAGTGGATCTGCTGCTTGAGGAGATGCCAGCCGAGGCGTTTCTGGTGCATGCCTTTCATGGTGGCGGAGGGATCTCCAGCAACATGAATGTTAATGAGGTGGTGGCCAATCTGGCCAACCGCAATGCCTTTGATCGCCCCCTGGGAAGCTACCACCCGGTGCATCCCAATGATCACGTCAACCTGAACAACTCGACCAGTGATGTGTTAAACACGGCCTGCCACTTAGCGGTGATCGACAGGATAAAGCAACTGGATAGCGAGCTGGCGGCACTGGTCGGCACCTTCAATGAGCAGGGGCAACGGTGGCAGCATGTGCTGAAGATTTCCCGAACCTGTCTGCAGGATGCGGTCGAAATCAGTTTTGCCGATCTGTTTTGGGGCTATTCATCACAGCTTGCACGCCACCGTCAACGACTGGATACAGACACCGGTGAGCTGTACCGGGTTAACCTGGGCGGCAATATTATCGGACGCAGAGGAGACTGCTCCGAGGCCTTCTTCAACAGAGTTATCGATGGGCTGAACCGGATGATGGGGGAAACAGGGTTTGTGCACAGCGACAACCTGTTTGATGCTTCTCAGAGTCATGATGATCTGGCCAGGGTGGCTGCCGGGCTGGACCAGCTGGCGAGGGCTCTGCTGCGCATTGCCAAGGATTTTCGCCTGATGGCCTCGGGCCCGGCAACGGGCTTGGGGGAAATTCGTCTTCCCGCGGTGCAACCCGGCTCCTCGGCCATGCCGGGCAAGGTCAACCCGACCATTCCGGAATACCTGATCCAGTGCTGTATGCAGGCCTGCGGGCGCTGTTACTCGGTGCAGATGACCCAGGATCATGGTGAGCTCGACTATACCCCCTGGCAGTCTGTGGTGATCAGCAATTTGCTCGACGCCATCTCGGTTTTGACCAGCGGCATGGAGGCCTTCCGGCAACATTGCCTTGCCGGTATGGAGCCGGATCTGGCGCGTAACGCCCATAACGTTAATACCTTGATTCCCACATTGATTCGGCTTAAGCAGCAATGCGGCTATTCGTTCGCTGCCCGTGTTTACAAGGAAAGCGGCGGTGACCTGGAGCAAATCCGGCGTTACCTGGAGGAATAAGAACTTGGGAAGAAGGATGAGTTTTTTGCAGGGCGCCATACCCTAATGTCAATTGTGCTCGAATAGCCATCCTTCTACTCTCGTTGAGAACCACTACAGCACTCGTCCTCACAGGATGTAAACTTCGTCGCAATAGAAATGGAGTATCAAATGGATTCTGTAAAAAACATCCCCCTGTCCTGGGCCTACGATTGGCTTCAGCAACCCAAGCGGCAGTATATCGATGGCCAATGGGTAGACGGCGCCGGCCAGGACAAGTGGGTAGTGACCAACCCGGCTAACCGCGAAGCCCTGTGCGAGTTTGTAATGGCCGATGCGGAGCAGGTGGAATACGCTGCTCAAGTTGCCAACCAGCAACATGAATCCGGCGCCTGGTCCAAGGTCAGCCGCACTCAGCGGGCAGAGATGCTGCGCCAGGTTGCCCGTCTGATCCGCGAGCATACCGAAGAGCTGGCGGTGCTCGAATCCCTGCCCAATGGCAAGTTGTTTGCCGAGTCCATGGCCGATGATATTCCCACTTGCGCCGATATTTTTGAGTACTATGCTGGCTGGACCGATAAGTTCTATGGCGAAACGTCGCCGGTAGAAGACGGTTTTCTGAACTACACGCTCAAGGAGCCGATTGGTGTCTGCGCGCTGATCGCGCCCTGGAACTTTCCCCTGTACCAGACCAGCCTCAAGGTAGCGGCGGCACTGGCCATGGGCAATACCGTGATCATCAAACCGTCGGAATACACGCCGCTGACCACCATCTACCTGATGGAGCTGATCGACCGTGAGCTCGAGTTTCCGAAGGGCGTGATCAACATGCTGTTGACCAACGGCGAGATGGCTAACCAACTGACCCTGAGCAACAACGTACACAAGGTGTCCTTTACCGGCAGCACCGGGGTAGGGCGCAAAATAGTGCAAAACGCTGGCCTGTCCAACCTCAAGGCGGCCACCCTGGAGCTGGGCGGCAAGTCACCCTGCATCTTCTTTGAAGACACACCGGATCTGGACGGTGCCATCGATCGGGCCTTTACCGTGATGTTTTCGCACAAGGGTGAGAAGTGCTCGGAACCGACCCGCTTCCTGATCCACGACAGCATCTATGATCAGGTGCTCGAAAAGCTGATCGCCAAGGCCAATGCGGTGAAGTGCGGTAATCCGTTCGATGAAAATGTCGACCAGGGACCCCAGTGCAACGAGGCCCAGTTCAACAAGATCCTGGAGTACATTGAAATTGGCAAGGGCGAGGCCAAACTGGTGGCTGGCGGCTGTGCCGATACCGAGGGTGACAATGCCAACGGCTATTTCATTCGCCCCACCATCTTCTCCGAGGTGGACCTGAATGCCCGCATCGCCCAGGAAGAGATTTTTGGTCCCGTGCTGTGCTGCACTCGTTTCCACACCTCCGAAGAAGCCGTGCAAATGGCCAATGCCACTGCCTACGGCCTGGCGGCCGGCATTTATACCGCAGACGTATCCCGTGCCCATCGAGTAGCGGAACAAATCGACGCCGGCATGCTGTTTATCAACCGCTACGGTTGCTACGGCCTGGCCGCTCCCTTCGGCGGTTTCCGCCAGAGTGGCTGGGGAAAGGAGATGGCGATTCACTCCCTGTCTTCCTACACCAAGACCAAGGGTGTATGGGTGTATTACGGCGACGCCTGATAACCGCTTTTGCACATTCGACGGGCGAGTCCGTTTATTAACAGTAGTCGGCCAGCAGGCCGACTACTGCTTGCGTATGTCCGTTTTTCGCCCGTTCCGTCGTGTGTCAGACAAACCGCGATGACAACTGTCTTGCCGCCTGGATCAGGAACTTGGAATAATTCCTGGAATCCTGTGCACTGAGTGTCGCACCGTCGATACAGGCGCTGATGGCGGCAACCGGTTCATTTCTCAGATTCAGCACCGGCGCGGCAATACAGCTGAGATGGTGCTCTATTTCGCCCTGGCTGACCGCATAGCCAAGCCGGTGTGCCCGGGACAATTCTTCTTCCAGCACTGTCACTCTATCATCCGCCAACGGAGCCACTTTTTTCTCGCCTTCCATGTAGCTTTTCCTGAAGTTGGCCGACTGCATCGACAGAATGGCCTTGCCGGCGGCTGAGCGGTGCATTGGCATGGTCTGGCCGATAAAGAGGTTAAGTGACGTATTCAGCGATGGTTCCACCTTGGACACCACCACCACCTTGTTACCTACCGGTACGGCGAGGAAAATCAGCTTGTGGATCTCGTTCTTGAGAATTTCGGCAATCGGAAAGAAGTAGGGAATCAGGCTTTGTTTGTTGTACACGGTCGAGGCGATTTGAAAGATGCGTGAGCCGATGCAGTATGCTTTTTTGCGGCTTGGATCCATGGCAATCAATTGATGCCTGAGCAGGGTCTGAGCAATACGGTGGCCGCTGGCCACCGGAATTCCCGTCTGCTCGCAGATCTCCGTTAAGGTCAGCGGATAGGAGGCGGCGGCCAACAGATCCAGGATCAGTACGGAGGCGTCGACGGCCGGCGCCTTTGATTTTTCGACGTGTTCGTTCACTGTTTCACTCTCTTCTATATATGGAAAAAGTGGTGGGTTTCTCGCCGGGATGGCCAGCCAACTATCCACTTCCTTCTGTTAACCCAACAGAAAGAAAAAATATCAAATACGTAACCTTTTGAAAAAGCAGGTAGTACCAAGCCTTGCGGTCTGACTGTCAGGTTTTTGGTGCGCTTTGCTTGTTCCTCGGCATCGCGCATGTCCTTGTTATAAAAATACTTTTATTTCTAGCTGCAGACATTCATTAATATTCTTCCATATTTGGAAATAAAATTCTATATAAGAATTAAATTTGACAGCAGAAAGGCCTGTCCATAGGATTGTTACCAAATTTAACAATGGGCGTTTTTCCATGAAAATGTATAACAATTTCATCCATAACGAATTTGTCGAAAGGGCAGAAGCCACGAAGATCCCGGTTTACAACCCGGCAACTGAAGAGATCATTGGGCAGGTCAGTGCCGCCAGTGCAGAAGATGCCAAGGAAGCGGTCGAGATTGCGGCGGCGGCCCAGAAGGGCTGGCGCAAGCTGACCAGCATTCAACGGGGAGATTACCTGCGCAGACTGGCTGATGCCCTGGTGGCCCGCAAGGATGATATCGGTCGGGCACTGGCGCTGGAGTCCGGCAAGGCGCTGGATGAAGCAACCAGTGAAGCCGTGTATGCGGCGGATATCACCCGCTATCACGCCGAGTGGGCGCGCCGGATCGAAGGCGAGATTATTCCCAGTGACAGTCCGTCTGAAAACCTGTTGCTGCAGCGTGAGCCCATCGGTGTGGTGGCCTGCCTGATCCCGTTCAATTACCCGGTCTATACCCTGATGCGCAAGATTGCCCCGGCCTTGATCACCGGCAATACCGTGGTGGTGCGCCCGAGTAACAACACGCCCTGTTCGGCGTTTGAAATTGCCCGCGCGGTTCAGGAAGCCGGCTTGCCGCCCGGTGTGGTTAATGTGCTGGCGATGGATCACAGCACTGCCGAAATTGTCTGCACCCATCCCAGAGTTGGCATGATCACCCTGACCGGCAGCGTGGGAGCGGGGCGCAAGGTGCTGGAATACTCTCAGGTCAATATCGCCAAGTCGTCACTGGAGTTGGGCGGTAAAACGCCGGCCATCGTCGAGGCCGATGCCGATCTGGAAAAGGCGGCCAGCCAGATTGTCGCCTCCAAAACTACCCACTGCGGACAACTTTGTACCGCGGTCGAGCGGGTCTATGTGCATGAGGCCGTCTATGACCGTTTCGTCGGCCTGCTGCGTGACCTATTCAAACAGCGCGAGTTTGGTGATCGTTCGAAGAGTCCGGGGGTTATGGGGCCGCTTATTAACGAGAACACGCGCCTCGGTATTCATCAGATGGTACAGCGGGCCATCGACGACGGTGCCACGCTGGAAGTCGGCGGTTATATTCCAGAAGGAAAGGGTCATTTCTATCCGCCGACCCTGCTGACCAACTGCCGCCAGGATATGGAAATTGTTCAGGAAGAAATCTTCGGTCCTGTCTTGCCGGTGCTCAAGTATCGCGATGCCGAGGAAGCACTGATGCTGGCCAACGATCACCAGTTTGGTCTGGCTTCGGTGATCTACACCGAGAATTACCGTACGGCCATGATGGTGGCCAACGAGATTGAGGCTGGCGAGATTTATATCAACCGCACACCGGCCGATCCCTATCAAGGCTACCACGCTGGCTGGAAGCGCTCGGGACTGGGGGGGGACGACGGCAAGCATGGCATGCTCGAGTTTACCCAGACCCGACTGGTCGTGCTCAGTTACTAAGCCCCTGCAATGGGCTCCGTACATTCCGTTGTCGATGAGCCCTCGACGATTTACGAGGTATTCAGATGAAAGTAGCTTCCTGTCAGACTCATGTTGTTGCCGTACCGCCCCCTCATGTGGGGGGCATGTACTGGATTTTTGTGACCCTGCGGACCGAATGCGGCATTGAAGGGGTGGGAGAGGTCTATGCGTCCACCTTTCACCCCAGGGTTATGGTCCCGGCCATCGAGGACGTATTTGATAGATATCTAAAGGGAGAAGACCCTCATCATATCGAGCGCTTCTTCCGGCAGGCTTACTCGAGCGGCTTTACCCAACGGCCCGATCTGACCATGATGGGCATTATCAGCGGTCTGGAGATGGCCTGCTGGGACATCATCGGCAAGGCGGCGGGCAAACCGGTGTATGAGCTGATCGGAGGGCGGGTACACGACAAGCTGCGCTCCTATACCTACCTGTACCCGGTCAACCGAGCCGGCGAGTATGACTACGACAACGTTGAACTGGCGGTCGAGTGCGCCCTGGAAAACATGGAAAAGGGCTTTACTGCACTGAAGTTCGATCCTGCCGGTCCCTATACCGCTTATTCCGGGCATCAACTGGCGCTGGAAGATATCGACAAGAGCGCGACCTTCTGCCGCCGTATTCGCGAGGCGGTAGGTAATAAGTGTGACCTGCTGTTTGGAACGCATGGCCAGATGGTACCGTCAGCCGCCATCCGACTGGCCAAGCGGCTCGAGCCCTATGATCCGCTCTGGTTCGAAGAGCCGGTCCCTCCGGGGCAGGCCGAAGCCATGGGAAGGGTTGCGGCAAACACCTCGATTCCGGTGGCGGCAGGAGAACGGTTGACTACCAAGTACGAGTTCCATGATCTGCTGACCCACAAGGCGGCGTCGATCCTGCAGATGAACCTGGGCCGTGTTGGCGGCATTCTGGAAGCGAAGAAAATCGCCGGCATGGCCGAGGCTTTCTATGCCCAGATAGCCCCGCACTTGTACAACGGCCCCGTGGGTGCCGCCGCCAGCATTCAACTGGCCACCGCAACACCGAACTTCCTGATCCAGGAAAGTATTCGCACCTGGGACGGATTCCATGCCGAGGTGCTGCAGGAGAAGATCGAGTGGCGTGATGGCTACATCATTCCCTCGACCAAGCCAGGGCTGGGCGTGGAGCTGAACATGGAAGTGGTCAAGGCCCATTCACCCTACAGCGGCAAACGCCTACACCTGCTGATGGATCCCAAACCTTATGATTACAAGGCGCGCAGCGATGACTGGAAGCGCCAGCCGGATACGGTGGAGAAATGAGCATGGAATTCGATTTTATCATTGTCGGGGCTGGTTCGGCGGGCTGTATTCTGGCCAGTCGCCTGAGCGAGTCGGGGCGGCATTCGGTGCTGCTGCTGGAAGCTGGTGAAAAGGACAGCTCGCCCTGGTTCAAACTGCCGGTCGGATTTGCCAAGACCTATTACAACCCCCGCTACAACTACATGTATTACAGCGAGGAAGAAGCAGGTATGGCGGGGCGAAAAGTATACGCTCCCCGGGGCAAGGTGCAGGGCGGCTCCGGCTCCATCAATGCAATGATCTATGTGCGCGGCCAGGCGTCGGACTTCGACGATTGGGCGGCGGCCGGCAACGAGGGCTGGAGCTATCGGGAGGTGTTGCCCTATTTCAAGAAGTTGGAGCAACATCCGGCTGGCGACAACGAGTTCCATGCTTCTAGTGGTCCCATTGGCATAACACCGATGAAAGGACGAGCTCATCCCATCTGCGATTATTATCTGCGGGCGGCTGAACAGCTTGGCTGGCCTCTTAATGACGACTTTAACGGCGCCGGGGTGGAGGGTGCCGGTATCTACGAAACGAATATTCGCAATGGTCAGCGTGACTCCAGCAATACCGCCTACCTGAAGCCGGCGTTGAGCCGGCCTAATCTCAGCTTACAGCGGGTAAGCATGGTACAGCGGGTATTGGTTGACGAACAGCAACAGGCTACAGGGGTTGAGGTGCTGTACCAAGGGCGCCTGCAGCAATATCGGGCCCGGCGGGAGGTGATCCTGTCGGCCGGCGCCGTGGATTCTCCCAAGCTGCTGCAATTGTCCGGTATCGGTGATCGGGCAACGCTGACCTGCCATGGTATTGAAGTCCGGTGCCATCTGCCGGCGGTAGGTGAGAACCTGCAGGATCACCTCTGTGTCAGCTATTACTACCGGGCCAATATGAAAACTCTGAACGATACCTTCCGTTCGTTCTGGGGTAAGGCCTGGTCCGGACTCGAATACCTGATCAACCGCTCGGGGCCGCTGTCGATGAGCGTCAACCAGGCCGGGGGGTTTTTCCGGGGTAGCGACACCGAGCAGGCCCCCAATATTCAGCTTTACTTCAACCCCATGTCCTACCAGATACCGAAGGACTCCAATGCTAGGCTGGAGCCGGAACCTTATTCAGGCTTTCTGGTGGCCTTCAATGCCTGCCGCCCGACCAGCAAAGGGCGCATTGAACTTGCATCGAGTAACCCGCAGCACGCGGCGTTAATCAAACCCAATTACCTATCGACCGACAAGGATATCAATGAGGTCATTCAGGGGAGTCGTTTGATACGGGCCCTGATGCAGGCGCCCGCACTGCGGGAGATCACCGCCGAAGAAGTATTGCCCGGAAAAGCAGTCGAGAGTGAGGAGGAAATGCTGACGTACTTTCGCGAGAACGCGGGCTCCATTTATCACCTGTGCGGCTCTTGTGCCATGGGACCGGACCCCCGGACCGCGGTTGTTGACAGCCGCTTGCGGGTGCACGGGCTCAACGGGCTCAGGGTTATCGATGCCTCGATTTTCCCCAGTATCACTTCTGGCAATACCAATGCCGCCACCATGATGGTGGCGGAAAAAGGCGCCGACATGGTGCTTGCCGATCATGCCGACTCGGCAGGTCGCGGTCATGTCGACAGCTAATTAAAAGATGGATAATGGATTATGACAAACGCGAAAAGAATCAAACCGCTGGTGTTTTGGCCCCCGTTCCTGCTGTTGATGGCCGCGGTGGCCATGAGCTTTGCCGATTTGGAGGCATTCCTCGGTGTTACCTCAGCCATCAACAGCTGGATCCTGAATCACTTTTCTTGGTTGTTCAGTCTGGGTACTCTGCTTATGGTCGCCACTTGTATCTGGGTGTTTTTTTCACCCTTGGGCAAAGTGCGTATTGGCGGTGAAGATGCCACCCCGCTGATCAGCCGATGGCGCTGGTTCTCCATCGCCCTCTGTACCACAGTAGCGATCGGCATTTTGTTCTGGGCCACGGCCGAGCCCATGTATCATCTGCACAGTCCGCCCGCATCGTTAGGTCTTGAGCCCGGCTCGGCCGATGCAGCCCAGTTCGCCATTTCGACCATGTTTTTACACTGGTCTTTTACGCCTTATGCCATCTATACGGTGCCGGCACTGATGTTTGCACTGGCGCACTATAACCTGGGTAAGCCATTTTCACTTGGATCCGCACTGAGCCCGTTGTTCGGTGACCGCATGTTAGGAAAACCGGGACACCTGATTGATGCGCTGGCGCTCTATGCCCTGGTGGCCGGCATGTCGGCGTCACTCGGTACCGGCGTACTGACCCTGGCCGGCGGCTTGGACAATATGCTGTCGATCGGCACCGGCCCCGTGGTACTGGGCGCGATCACCCTGTTGATCGTGGTCAGCTTTATCCTGTCTGCGGCCAGTGGCCTGAAGAAAGGGATAGCCATGCTCTCGAGTCTCAATACCCGGATCTTTTTCCTGATTTGCGGTTTTGTGTTCGTGTGTGGCCCGACCACCTGGATACTGTCTATCGGGGTCGAGGGACTGGGAGTGTATCTCGGTAACTTCATCGAAAAGAGCCTGTTTACCGGTGCGGCTTCGGGTGATCAGTGGCCGCAGTGGTGGACCATTTTCTACTGGGCCAACTGGCTGGCCTGGGCGCCGATCACAGCCCTGTTTCTGGGCAAAATATCCCGGGGATATACGGTTCGCGAGTTTCTGGTGATTAACATGATGTTACCGGCCCTGTTTGCCTGTGTCTGGATGTCGATTTTCAGTGGTACCGCACTGAGTATGGACATGAACGGCGATGGTTTACTCAACAAGGCCCTGCAGGCTACCGGTGCTGAGTCTGTGGTCTATACCATGCTGGATAACCTGCCACTGGCGGGCATTACTGCGGGGGTGTTTATTTTTGTGTCCTTCCTATCCTATGTAACGGCGGCGGACTCTAACACCGAAGCAATGAGTAATCTGTGCTGCGAAGACAGTGAAGCCAGTCTGTCCGGTGACACCCAGGCCCATGGCGCCAGCCTGAAGCTGAAACTGATATGGGGCGGCACCATCGGCTTTGTAGCCTGGGTTATGACCAGTTTTGCTGGGGTCGATGGTATCAAGATGATGTCGAACCTGGGCGGTCTACCCGCATTGCTGATTGTACTGGGGTGTAACGCCGCCCTGATCCATTGTCTGCTGTCGAGACGCTTCCAGAGCCGGGAGCTTGCCTGGCTGGGGGATGTCAGGGCTGCCTGATCACTGACTTGCTACACCGCCCGTACCGCGCGAATGCCGGTGCGGGCTTTTTATTTCTAGCGCGTTCATTGTTAATAACTCCTCGAAAAAAGATGTTGATTTTGTGTTATGACTTTTTTTCATGGTTGAGCGAATTTATGTCATTTTGAAAATTTTCTGTGCTGCAGCATTCTTGCCAGTGATGAGGACATCTGAAGGAACATTCGCCACACCGGCGGAGTAATTATGTAGGGATTAATATGCAAAACATCAGACCTATTACATTCTGGCCGGCATTTGCCTGTCTTGCCCTGACGGTCATCTATACCATCATTGACAAGCAAAACTTCATTGCCGGTACCTCGACACTTAACAATGTGATCATGGCCAACCTCTCGTGGCTGTTCAACCTCAGCGCCTTGCTAATGGTGTTTATCGCTGCTTATGCATTTATATCACCTATCGGCCGGGTACGCATCGGTGGTGAAAAAGCGACACCCATGCTTACCCCGTTCCGCTGGTTTGCGGTTTCCTTAACCACCGTGATTGCCATGGGGATCTTGTTCTGGTCGGTGGCTGAGCCTGTGCTGCACTACCATGAACCACCGAAGTATCTGGGCGTGACTCCCGAGAGTGCCGAGTCGATGCGCTTTGCCATGTCTACCATCTTCGTACACTGGACTATTACGCCATATAGCATCTATACCGTTGCAGGTTTGGCATTTGCGCTGGCGTTCCACAACCTCAAGCTTCCCTTTTCTATCGGCTCCATGCTGCGCCCGTTACTGGGACGCTGGGTTGATGGTATCGGTGGCCAGATCATCGATGGTTTGGCACTTTTCTCCGTGGTATTGGGCATGTCGGCCACTTTGACATCGGGACTTTTGGTAATTGGCGATGGGATGGAGTCGGTACTGGGCATTGAGAAAAGTGTTACCGGCTACGCGATTATTGCGATTGCCATTATTGGCTCTGCCATTATATCGGCCGCATCTGGTCTGTATCGTGGTATTCAGACTCTGGCACGTATTAACACCTGGCTCTATTTCGTCGGTGCTCTGTTTATCTTCATCGTGGGGCCTACCGCCTTCATCCTGTCACTGGGGGTCGAGTCACTAGGTGTTTATCTGTCAGATTTCTTTGCCCGTAACTTGGTGACCGGCGCTTCTGGTAATGACCAATGGCCGGGCTGGTGGACCGTTGCTTTCTTTGCCAGCTGGTTTGCCTGGGCCCCGCTTAGTTGTTTGTTCCTTGGCAAGATCGCCCGTGGCTACACAGTGCGTCAATTCATCATCGTCAACCTGTTGCTGCCTTCGTTGTTTGGTTTCCTGTGGTTCAGCATCTTCAGCGGATCTTCACTGTTTTTTGATACTAGCCTCGGCGGCATCATGTACCAGGCCTATCAGGAGCATGGTTTTGCCTCGGTCATTTATGTGCTGTTCGAGCAGTTGCCCGGTAGCACCCTGCTCAGTGCGCTGTTTATCTTCGCCTGTTTTATCACCTTTATTACTGCAGCTGACTCCAATACCGATGCTATCGGTGGCCTTTGTATCAAGGGTGTGGATGCCGAAAACCTGAAATCCCCCTTGTGGGTTAAGGCTACCTGGGGTTGTGCCATTGCTTTCGTTGCTTGGATCAGCGCGAGCTATATCGGTGTCGATGCTATCAAGATGCTGTTTAACCTGTCTGGTGTGCCGGGCATGCTGATTGTGCTGGGAGCAGGGTTTGCCTTTCTGAGACTGGCGCAACGAGTGCAGGTTAATGGCCAAATCGTCGAACTGAAGCCGACTGTGCTGGCTCAGATGGAAGCTAACTCTGAATCCGGACGTACAGTACTGCTGGCAGGACTGGGACAGAAATAAACTATTCGACTTTGTAACAAATGGAGTCGAATAGGTTCGGCTCCGTCATTACCTTTGAGGATTTAACATGCAATACGTAAGACTCGGCCAGTCCGGCTTGAAAGTATCCCGTCTCTGCCTCGGCACCATGAACATGGGCTCTAAGCAATGGAAACCCTGGATCTTTGATGAAAAGGAGAGCGAGCCGATTATCGCGCACGCACTTAACATGGGCGTTAACTTTATCGATCTGGCAGATTTTTACTCTACCGGTGCGGGTGAAGAAGTGGTGTGCAATGTGTTGCGTCGTATTGCCCGTCGTGACGAGCTGGTTATCACCACCAAGGTAGGCTATGCCATGAGTGATGACATCAATGCTCAGGGCCACTCGCGCAAACATATCTTCGATGCCATCGACGCCTCACTGAAGCGCATGGGAATGGATTATGTCGATATCTACATGCTGCATTATTTCGATACCGAAACCCCGGTGGAAGAAACCATGGGCGCCCTGAACGATATCGTGCTGGCCGGCAAGGCCCGCTATATCGGTGTGTCTACCATGTACACTTGGCAACTGGCGAAAATCCTGCAGGTATGTGACAAGAATGGCTGGGCCCGCCCAATCAACATGCAGCTTCAACTGAATTGCGCCTATCGTGAAGAAGAGCGGGAGATGATCCCCTTCTGTATGGATCAGGGCATTGGGGTGTCGGTATTCAGTCCGCTGGCTCGGGGTATTTTGACCAGTGATCTGCAGTCTACCCGCAACCAGACCGACTTTTTTACCGCCGAGATGTACAACGATCAGGCCTCCAAGGATATTGCCCATTCTGTCGCTAAAGTGGCGGCTGCGCGCGGCTGCCTGCCTGCACAGATAGCACAGGCATGGGTGTTGCAAAAGCCGGAAGTGTCCTCAATGCTGGTAGGAGCCGACAGCCCGGCCCAGTTTGACAGCGCGCTAGCGGCACTCGAAATGACTCTGAGCGCAGAAGAGCTTTACGAGATTGAACGCAACTACACTCCGTGCGACTTGATCAACGATTACACTGCCGGCAAACGGATTGCGCGAAGCCCACGTCCAGCTCGGGCCCCCTTTATTGACTGATCGCCCTCAAGTGTTTCCGTGGTACGTTGTTTTGCTTTAGGTCTTTTTGCCCCGCTTGCGGGGCTTTTTTGTGGTTCAAATTGATGGAGTTGGTGTCTCTTACCCTTGGGGTTGTTTAGCCCGGGCTGATCTCTCGTAGCCACTCGGTAAAGCGGATCACCTTGGCCAGCCCCTGACGTTCTGCGTTGATATCAAGCCAGTATCCATATGGGCCGCTGACTTCTATGTCGCTGAAGGGCACCAGGGCACCTGATTGCAGTTCACGACTGATCATGTGTTTGTCGATAATGGCAAAACCAGCACCGTTAATGGCGGCATTGGTCACCTGATCCAGGGTGCTGAATTCCATGCCGCGATTGGCATCAACCTGATCGGTGAGGCCGGCGGCCTGTAGCCAGTTTTGCCACACCGGCAGCCGTTCGCCTTTATGCAAGATGTGAAGCAGGCTGCCATCGGTCTGGTCTAGATGACGTGCCCGGTTAACCAGCTCCGGTGCACAGACGGCCACATGTTGCTCCAGCATGATCAGTTCACTGTAATGGCTCGGCCTGGCGGTGCGGCCAAAACGAATACAGCAATCGAACAGTTTGTGGTCGCTGTCGCTGTTGTGAATGGACAGCTCAAGCTCGGGAGAATGCCGGTGCAGACTGGCCAGGCGGGGGGCCAGCCAGCGAGTGGCAAAAGTGGGAGGTACCAGTAGTGTTAATCGTTGTCGTTGTTTAGGATCCCGTAGCTCTTGGACTGCGCTTTCCATCAGGTTGAAAGACTGCTCTAGTTTGGCAAGCAGTTGCTTGCCAGACTCGGTCAGTTCCAAGTGATGATGGCGGCGAATAAACAGCGCCACACCCAGGTAGTCTTCCAGTTGCTTGATCTGCCGGCTGACCGCACTCTGAGTGACATGCAACTGGGCTGCTGCCTGAGTGAAGCTCAGGCACTTGCCCGTGGTTTCGAAAACGCGTAACGAAGTCAGTGCCGGTAACGAACGCATAAGATTGCCTATGGATGAAGCTTACGGGGAAGGAGGGATGCTAACTGTAACAAACGACGAGATTCTTATTCAAACTTATTACTCCTCCTGGAGCTACCGGTATGGACGCATGCAACTACAGACACATCCTGGTCACTGCGGATGATCGTAAACGAGGCTGCGGAGCGGTTTGAGTACGATAGCCCCTGGCGCAATATCAAGGCGCTGCCCATGCCGTGCGCCGAGGAGCAGCCTTTTAGTCTGAAAGTTTCGTGAACGCAGTTCAGCTTATTGTCCGTTGGCTCGTCATTACGAAGCCAGCGGATCTATGCCGAAAGATTGCGCCTATCCAATACCCTTTTTGAAACATGGCCGTTTATCGTTTTTGGCGGCGACTTCAACATATTGGTCCACAAGATCTTCTTGGTACCCACCGGCTCTGTATTTGGCATTTTCAAAAGCAGATGGACCTTACACATCGTTCTGCGACGGGATTTGCGGCAAACCGTGGGAGGAGTGGTTACGGAGGGCTCTGGGGCTGCTTGCCGCCCCGCCGCCAGCGGTGGTAGCGGGCCAGCCAGGCCAGCAGCCGCTGCGGGGCGTGGGCCTTTTTCCACTCGCCGGCGGCGTACTTGTTGGCCTCGCTCAGGGTGGGGTAGATGTGGATGGTGGCCAGCAGCTTGTTGAGCCCTAAGCCGTGGCGCATCGCCAGCACATATTCCGCCAGCAGCTCGCCGGCGTGTTCCCCCACTATGGTCACCCCCAGGATCCGGTCCTTGCCCGGTACCGTCAGCACCTTAATAAAGCCGTGATCGGCGCCGTCGGCGATGGCCCTGTCGAGATCCTCCAGCCCGAAGCGGGTCACCTCACAGGCGATGCCCCTGTCCCTGGCCTCGGCCTCGGACAGGCCCACCCGGGCCACCTCCGGATCCACGAAGGTGCACCAGGGGATCACCGCGTAGTCCACCCGGAAGCGTTTGAACTGGCCGAACAGGGCGTTGACGCTGGCATACCAGGCCATGTGGGCGGCGGTGTGGGTGAACTGGTAGCCCCCGGCCACGTCGCCGGCGGCGTAGATGTTGGGGTAGAGGGTTTCCAGGTAGTCGTTGGTCTCGAGCTTGCGCTCGGTATCGATACCCAGTTGCTCCAGGCCGTAGCCGGTCAGCCGGGGGCGGCGGCCCAGGGCGACCAGCAGATCGTCGAATTCCAGCGCCACTTCCCGGTGGTGATGGCGGACGATCAGCCGCTTGCCCCGGTTGTCCTGCTCCAGCCGCAGCGGCTGATGGTCGGTCAGCACGGCGATGCCGTCATGAGTGAGGGCTTCCTTGATCCGCTCGCTCACGTCTTCGTCTTCCTTCGGTAGCAGCCGGGGGTTGCGTTGCACCAGGGTCACCTTCGATCCCAGCCGGGCCAGGGCCTGGGCCAGCTCGCAGCCGATGGGGCCGCCGCCCAGCACCAGCAGCCGGCGGGGCGGGCTGTCCCGCTGTGCCAGGGCCTGCCACAGGGTGTCGCTGGTGAGATAGCCCACCTCTTCCAGCCCCGGCAGCTCGGGCACCAGGGGTTCGGCCCCGGCGGCGATGATCACAGAGCGGGTGCTAAGTCGGCGGCGGCCGCCGTCGTTGAGAGTCACCTCCACTGTCCAGGGATCGAGCAGGCGGCCATGGCCCTGCAGCACCTCCACCCCCAGGGCGGTGTAGCGCTCCACGCTGTCGTGGGGTGCTACCTTTTGGATGATCTCCTGTACCCGCGCCATCACCCGCCGAAAGCTGAATACGGGCTGGGTGGCGTGGAGGCCGTAGCGGTCGGCGTGTCGCATCTGGTGGGCCAGCCTGGCGCTGCGGATCAGCGCCTTGCTCGGCACGCAGCCGGTGTTGAGGCAGTCGCCGCCCATTCTGCCCGCCTCGATCAGGGTGACCCTGGCCCTGACGACGGCGGCGATGTAGGCGCTGACCAGGCCGGCGGCGCCGGCGCCGATCACGATGAGATTGCGGTCGAAGTGGCGGGGTTTTTGCCAGCCCCGGTAGATCCGGCGGCGTTGCAGCCAGCGCACCAGGTGGCGGGCCAGCAGCGGAAAGATGCCAAGCAGGGCGAAGGAGAGCCATAGGACCGGGGAGAGGATGCCGCCGAGGGAGTCGAGGGCGGCGAGTTGGGTGCCGGCGTTCACATACACCAGGGTGCCGGGCAGCATGCCGAGTTGGCTTACCCAGTAGAAGCGGCGGACGGGAAAGGGGGTGAGCCCCATCAGCAGGTTGATCAGGAAAAAAGGAAACACCGGCACCAGCCGCAGGGTGAACAGGTAAAAGGCGCCGTCCTTGGCAATGCCGTCGTTCACCGCCTTGAGCCGGTTGCCGAACCGCTGCTGCACCTGGTCGCGCAGCAGGAAGCGGGCCGCCAGCAATGCCAGGGTGGCGCCCAGGCTGGAGGCGAAGGACACCAGCACCAGCCCCTGCCAGAGGCCGAACAGGGCGCCGGCGGCTAGGGTCATGATGGCGGCGCCGGGCAGGGACAGGGCCGCCACCAGCACATAGAGCAGGAAGAAACCGGCGGCGGTCAGCCAGGGCGACCGGTCGCGCAGGGCGGCGAATTCCGCCTGGTGCTGTTTGAGTGCTTCCAGGGTCAGCCAGTCGTGGCCGCCCAGGGCGAAGAAGAGCAAGGCGAGCGTCAGTAGTACCAGCAGCAGGAGAAGCTTTTTCATTTGGGTGTCCGCCGCCAGGGCTGGGTCAGCAGGCGGCCCAGCCGCAGCTCGGCCGGATCCTGGAAGTCGTTCAGTCCTATGGTCATGCGTTGGTGTCCCGCCTCGGGCTGGGCCTTATAGGTACCCAGCAGGCGATCCCACCAGGGCAGGTTAAAGCCGAAGTTGCTGTCGGTTTCCCGTGGGATCACCGAGTGGTGCACCCGGTGCATGTCCGGGGTGACCAGCAGCAGGCGCAAGCCGGCGTCTAGCCGGGGCGGCAGCCGGACATTGCCGTGGTTGAACATGGAAGTGGCGTTGAGCAGCACCTCGAACAGCAGCACCGATAGCGGCGGCGCCCCCAGCAGGATGACGGCGCCCAGCTTGATCCCCATCGACAGCAGTATCTCCAGCGGATGGAAACGCAATCCGGTGGTGACGTCGATGTCCGGGTCGCTGTGGTGCATGCGGTGCAGCCGCCACAGCCAGGGCAGGGCGTGGAACAGCCGGTGCTGCAGGTAGATGAGGAAATCCAGCGCCAGCAGGGAAAGCACCAGGGTGAGCCAGAGCGGCAGCGGCCACAGCTGGAACAGTCCCCAGCCGCGCTGCTCCGCCAGCAGGGCACCACCCACGGCGGCGAGCGGAAACAGCCACCGAAGCAGCAGGGTATTGATGGCCACCAGCAGCAGGTTGGCCGGCCAGCGGCGTCGGCGCGGATAACGCCGGTGGCGGCGCGGGACGAGCGCCTCCCACAGCATCATGACCAACAGGATGCCGGCGAAGGCGGCCAGCCGAAGCAGGGGTTCCTGAGTGAATATTTCGTTCGGCATGAGGGGCCTCGTCAGCGGTCGAACCGGGCGGCACCGACCCACTGGGAGGGCAGCCAGAACAGGTCGGCGGGCTCGTCGATGTCGCGCAGGCACTCGCCCTGGTAACAACACCAGCCGAGTTCGCGAATGCGCCGCCGGGTGAGTTCGGCGACCCGGTCGGTGCTCCAGGGAATGTCCTCGAACAACCGGGGGGAGAAACGGCGCAGGCCGAGCAAGGCGTAGCCGCCGTCGCAGGTGGGGTGGAACATCACCTCGCACCGGCCGAGGCGGCGGGCGGCCGCCTGCAGCAGGGCGGGATTGAGGTGCGGGCAGTCGGTGCCGATCAGCAGTAGGTGTTCATCCCGTTGCAGGCCGCGCCGGGCCGCCCGGGCCATGCGTTGCCCCAGGTCACCCTCGCCCTGGTCGCTGAGTTCGAGATGGGCGGGCAGGGGCAGCTCGCTCCAGGGCGGCCGGTCCGGCGCCGGGCTGGCGCACAGCTCCACCGGACCCAGGGCCGCGGCCCGGCAATGGGCCAGGGTCGACATCAGCATGTGCCGGGCCAGGCGCGCCGCGCCCTCGGGCCCCAATGCCGGGATCAGCCGGGTCTTGGCCAGGCCGGCCAGGGGGGCCTTGGCGAAGACGATGATGCGGGTGCTCATCGGTAGGCCCTCGCCAGCGAGGCCGGGTCGGCGCCCCGCCAGTAGGCGAAGCGCAGTCGCCACATCAGCCAGATGGTGCGAAACAGCCCCCGGCTTTCCCAGCGCCGGCCCGAGGTGTGCGCCTTCAGCCGAAGGCAGGCCGGCGGCCCCAGCCGCTTCAATCGCTTGCTGAGTTCGATGTCCTCCATCAAGGGTTGCTCGGGAAAGCCGCCGATGGCCTCGAAGCTGCTCCGGCGCACGAAGATGGCCTGATCGCCGGTGGCGATGCCGGTCAGCCGGGAGCGCAGGTTGATAAGCGCGGCCACCAGGGCCAGCAGGGGATGGCGGCCGGAAATGGTGATGTCGAAGCGGCCCCAGTGCCGGCGGGACAGGGCCTGCTCCACCGCCGGCAAGGCCCCGGGCGGCAGCCGGGTGTCGGCGTGCAGGAACAGCAACAGCTCTCCCCGGGCCTCGGCGGCGCCGGCGTTCATCTGCCGGGCGCGGCCGGGGGCGCTGGTGACCACCCTGACTCCGGCCCGGCGGGCCAGGGCGGCGGATTCGTCCGTGCTGCCGCCGTCCACCAGGATCACCTCGGCCTGGCCGCCCCCCGGCGGCAGCGCGGCCAGGGTCCGGGGCAGGATGGCGGCTTCGTTCAACACCGGCATAATGATCGACATCGTCATGACGGCTCCTTGTGCAGGGCGCCGCCGCAGCTGCTGCCCTGGCCGGCGGTGCAGCCGTAGCAGTGCTCGGCCACCCGGATGGGCTGGCCTTCCAGCTCGCGGTGCAGCAGATCGCGCAGGTGCGGGCGGCCCGCGCCGGGCAGGCGCAGCCCCAGTTGCTGGTTGAAGTCGCAGTCGTACAAATACCCCTGCCAGTCCACGCTCACCAGGTTGCGGCACATCAGTCCGGGCAGGTTGGCGGCGGAGAAGTTTTCCTTCAGCAGGCGCAGGTAGTCGTGGAACTGGCGCTTGCTGAGCAGGTAGTCGCCGAAGCGCTTGATGGGCATGTTGGCCAGGGCGAACAGCCGGTTAAAGCGAATGCCGAAGTGTTCCCCCAGCTCGCGCTTGTAGTCGGCTTCCAGCGCCGCCTGGGGCGGCGGCAGGCTGGGGCCCTGGGGATTGTAGACAAGGTGAAGCTCAAGCCCCGAACCGGGCTGGCCGTACCCCAGCCGGTTGAGTGCCTGCAGGGCGAGCATGCTCTTGTCGAAGGTGCCCTTGCCCCGCTGCTTGTCGACGTTGTCCAGCGAATAACAGGGCAGGGAGGCTACCACCTCCACCCCCTGTCCGGCCAGGAATTCGGCCAGATCGTCCTGGCCTGGCTCGAACAGTATGGTGAGGTTGCAGCGATCGATCACCTTCACCCCCTGGGCGCGGGCGGCCCGCACCAGCGCCCGAAAGCCTGAGTGCAGCTCGGGGGCGCCGCCGGTGAGATCCAGGGTCGAGAGCCCACGGGCCCGCAGCACCTCGGGGATCAGCGCCAGGTTGTCCTCGTCCATCATCTCGGTGCGGTGGGGGCCGGCGGCCACGTGGCAGTGCACGCACTTCATGTTGCACTGGTAGCCCAGGTTCACCTGCAGGGTATCGAGCCGGTGGCGGCGGATGGCCGGAAAGTCGGTCAGATCCAGCAGCGGCAGGGTGTCTCTCATGGTGCTTCTCCACGGATGGAAAGGGATAAGTTAGCATCGTGCGACGGGGGCCGATGGTGACAGCCGATTCGATTCCGCCTTGTCTAAAGCTTATACCCGGCGCGCGGCCAGGATCTTTCAGGCCGAATGCGCGGCAGGCTTAATTCTTTGGGCTGTTGCGTCTGCCGGGCCGCCCGGACGGCGCTATGCTTAGAGCCGGGTGCCCAAAATCGGCCGCCCGCCGATATCTCTCTCTCCGAGGCCGTCCATGAGCCATTACCATATCTTCAGCCCCGATCACGCCCTCGACTACGCCCGCCGGCATGCACCCGGCTTTGTCACCGCCCACCTGTCGGTTGCCGAAGTGGGCGATGGCAACCTCAATCAGGTGTTCCGGGTGATGGACGACGCCAGCGGGCGCAGCGTTATCGTCAAGCAGGCGCTGCCCTACATCCGCTGTGTGGGCGAGTCCTGGCCCCTGACCCGGGAGCGGGCCAGGATCGAGGCCGGGGTACTGCAGCGCCATGGCGAGCATTGCCCCGAGCACACGGTGGCGCTGCTGCACCACGACGCCGAGCTGTCGGTGCTGATGCTGGAGGATCTGTCGGCGTGGCAGCCTTGGCGCCAGGCCCTGCTCGCAGGGAATGCCCCCGCCGGTATGGCGGTCCGGCTGGGGCATTATTTGGCCCGGGTGCTCTATCACGGCTCCGATTTTCATCTGGCATCCATAGCCAAGCGGGCGGACATGGTGCGGTTCAGTAACCCGGAGCTGTGCGCCACCACCGAGACGGTGTTCTTTGACGACCCTTATCACGACCATCCGCGTAACCAGATCGCGCCCGCCCTGCGCCCCCTGGCCGAGCAATTGTGGCGAGATGGCTCCCTCAAACGCCGGGTGGCGGCGCTCAAGCACCGCTTTCGCTGTGACGCCCAGGCCCTGCTGCACGGCGACCTGCATACCGGCTCGGTGTTCGTGACCGAGGGCGGACTCAAGGTGTTTGATGCCGAGTTCGGTTTTTACGGCCCCATGGGGTTCGATCTGGGCTCTGCCATGGGGAACCTGCTGCTCAACTACTGTGGCCAGCCTGGCCTGCATGGGGATGAAACAGGACTGGCGGAGCAGCGGCGGCGGCTGGAGGAGGTGCAGACCCTGTGGCAGGCGTTCCACGACGAGTTTTCTGCCCTGGCGGCAGGCTGCGAGGATCCGGCCCTGGCCGAGCCTGGCTATGTGACCGACTTTCTGGCCCGAGTGTGGCAGGACAGCCTGGGCTACGCCGGCACCGAGCTTATTCGCCGTACCATCGGCATCGCCCAGGTGGCGGATCTGGCTGGCATTGCGGATGCCGGCCTTCGGCTTGCTTGCCAGCGCCGGGCCCTGATAGTGGGACGCACCCTGATCCTGGACGCGGAATCCTTTACCGACAGCGATCAGTTGAAGGCATGGCTCCATTCCCGCGATGGCACTGGTTGTCACCGCTAACGCCGTCGGTGCGGCGGGCCGCGGTTGACTGAAGAAAATCGGTTGTCTTTCCCTGAAGCGACGACATAAGATGTCATTAGTCCACTACAGAGGTATTACCAGACTTTTATGAGTCTTCTTATTGCGTTTGCTGTCCTGTCCATCGGTGTGTCCTTTTTCTGCTCTATCCTCGAAGCCGCCCTGCTCTCGATCACTCCCAGTTACATTGCCCAGCTGAAGCTGTCCGACCCCAGGCTGCATGAGCGCATGCGTTTGCTCAAGGACAAGATTGACCAGCCCCTGGCCGCTATCCTGACCCTGAACACCGTTGCCCACACCGTGGGGGCCACCGGCGTGGGGGCCCAGGTCACCATGGTATTCGGTGACGGCTATCTTGGGGTGGCCTCGGCGGTCATGACGATACTGATCCTGGTGCTGTCCGAGATCCTGCCCAAGTCCATCGGTGCCCGTTACTGGCGCACGCTGGCACCGGCTTTGCCGCGTGTGCTGAACGGCATGATTTTTGTGCTCAGGCCCTTTATCTGGGTATCGGACCAGATCATGAAACTGTTCGGCGGTCATACCCCCGAGCACGATCTGCGTCAGGAAATTAAGGCCCTGTCCGTGCTTGGCCGTGAACTGAACAAGCTGGATGAAGACGAGCAGCGGGTGATCGCCAATATTCTGGATCTGCACGACATCAATGTCCGCAGCATCATGACCCCCAGAACCGTCTGTGAGGTTGTCTCACCCGACACGACGGTGGCCGAGTTTTCCGAACAGGTCAAATCCGGTCAGTTTTCCCGTTATCCGGTCATCGACAAGGACGAGAACCCGCTGGGGCTGCTGTTCCGCTATGACATCATTCACGCCGACCCGGCGCTGCCGGTCACCTCCCTGATCAAACCGGTCACCATCGTGTCCGACAAGCTCAATGCCGAGAACCTGATGAGCCAGTTTATGCATGAACGCCAGCACATGTTCCTGGTGTATGACGAATACGGCAGCTGGCTGGGGCTGGTGACCATGGAAGACGTGATCGAAACCATTATTGGCAAGCCGATCATGGATGAAACCGACGACATTCCCAACATGCGCCGCTATGCCAAGCGCCGCTGGAAACACCGTCTTAAAAGTCTGGCGGAAGACTAAGCAACAGCAGGCCCGTTTAGCGGGCCGGCTGCGTGACTGATCTTGGCAGTATTCTTTTTATCAAGGCCTTGCCTCTACAGAGACATGACGACAATGGAAAAACTGATCGAACGACTGATGTATTCCTCGCGCTGGCTGATGGCGCCTATCTATCTGGGACTGAGCCTGATTTTGCTGGCCCTGGCGATCAAATTCTTTCAGGAAATTCTTCATATTCTGCCCAACATCCTGGCCATGAAAGAAGTGGATCTGATCCTGGTGACCCTGTCCCTGATCGACCTCTCGCTGGTGGGCGGCCTGATTGTGATGGTGATGTTTTCCGGTTACGAGAACTTTGTTTCCCGCCTGGATGTGGACGACAGCGACGACAAGCTGGGCTGGCTGGGCAAGCTCGATGCCGGCTCGCTGAAGAACAAGGTGGCGGCCTCCATCGTGGCGATCTCCTCCATTCACCTGCTGAAGGTGTTTATGAACACCGAAAATATCGATAACGACAAGATCAAATGGTACCTGCTGATCCACATTACGTTTGTGGTGTCGGCGTTCGCCATGGGCTATCTGGACAAGCTGACCCGCAGCAAGCCGTAAGGGCACGGCAGGGCCGCCGATCCCGGGGCCGGCCAGTGTGCCCGCTCAGCGCCGCACCGCCCGGGACCAGACTCGCAGGCCCAGCTTGGCGATTTCATCCAGCAGCAGCACGCTGGAGGCCACCAGGGCACAGAGCAGCCACTGAACACCGGTGAGCGCCACTGTGCCAAACACCTGCTGTAACGGCGGCCAGTGCACCACCAGCCACTGCAGGATAAGCACCGACGCCAGGGCCAGCCACAGCTTGCCATTTGACAGAAAATGGCGGTTAAAGGCCGAGCCCTGCTCGGCCCGGGCATTGAACACATTGAAAAACTGGTACAGCACAAAGGTGGTGAACGCCAGGGTGCCCGCCAGCCCGGGCGAGTCCAGGCTCAGCCCATGGCTCAGCATGGTCAGGGTACCCACCATCATGGTGATGCCGTACAGCAGCAGTTTGCCCAGGCGGCGGCCCGAGAGGATCAGGGTGCCCGGCGCGCGCGGGGGCTCGCCCATCAGACCGGCACGGGCCGGCTCTACCCCCAGGGTCATGGCGGGCGGGCCGTCCATGATGATGTTGATCCACAACAGCTGAATGGCGGTAAAGGGCACGGGAAGGCTCAGCAGGGTGGCGGCAAGCACGGTAAACATGGCCGCGATATTGGTGGACAGCTGAAAACGCACAAACTTGACGATATTGTCGTAAATGGTGCGGCCTTCCTCTATGGCCTGAACAATGGTGGAAAAATTGTCGTCGGTCAGCACCAGGGTCGCGGCTTCCTGAGTGACGGCGGTGCCGGTCAGGCCCATGGCCACGCCGATGTCGGCCGCCTTGAGGGCGGGCGCGTCGTTCACGCCGTCTCCGGTCATGGCAGTGATATGGCCATCCGCCTGCAAGGCGCGGACAATCTTTACCTTGTGCTGGGGGGAAACCCGGGCAAACACCGTCACGTCGTCAATACGGCGGGCCAGCTCGGCATCACTCATGCCATCCAGCTCGGCTCCCGACAATACGGCGCCGGTCAGGCCCAGCTCCCGGGCAATGGCCGCCGCCGTGGTCTTGTGATCGCCGGTGATCATTTTGACCTGTATTCCCGCCCCCTGGCACAGGGCAATGGCCTCGGCGGCTTCTGGGCGGGGCGGGTCCATCAGGCCGACCATCCCGAGAAAGGTCCAGTCACCGACCCAGCACCACAAATCGGCGTCGGGATCAAAGTCGCGGGCCGGAATTTCCCGCTCGGCCACGGCCAGCACCCGCAGGGCCTGGCCGGCGAGATGATCGTTTTCCTGCATGATGGTGCTCGCCACGGCCTCGCTTAATGGCCGTGGCCCCTTCGCTTGCCGCCAGCGGCTTGCATGGCCGAGCAGCACGTCCGGCGCCCCCTTGATGTACATGACCACCTTGTCGGCCCGGTGATGAAAGGTCGCCATGAATTTGTGGGCGGAATCAAAAGGGATTTCGGCCAGACGCGGGGCATGCACCTGCTCCCTTGATGGATCGAGGCCGCCTTTCTGGGCCAGTACATAGAGCGCCCCTTCGGTGGGATCGCCAATCAGCTGGCCGTCACGCACTCGGGATTCGGTACACAGCGCCATGGGCGGCAGCATGGGGGCCGGTGGCGGGCCATGGGGCACCTGGATCTCCCCCTCGGGCCGATAGCCCTGTCCCGTCACCGTAAAACGGTGGCCCGCATACCAGCCCGCACGGGCGGTCATCTGGTTGAGCGTCAGGGTGCCGGTCTTGTCGGTGCAGATCACCGTGGTGGCCCCCAGGGTTTCGACGGCCGCGAGTTTTTTCAGAATGGCCTTTTTGCGTGCCATGCGCCACATGCCGATGGCCAGGGTAACGGTGACCACCGCCGGCAGGCCTTCGGGCACGGCGGCAACGGCCAGGGCCACCGAGGTCATGGCGGCGTCGGCCCAGGGCGTGCCGCGCATCAGGGTCATGGCAAAAATAACCGCCACCACCACACCGGCAATGGCGGCCAGCCGTTTGCCCAGCCGGTCCAGTTGCTGTTGCAGCGGGGTTTCGCCTTCCGGTGCCTGGGCAATCAGCGAGGCGATGCCGCCCATTTCGGTGCGCATGCCGGTGGCGACCACCAGCATTTCTCCCCGGCCCCGAGTGACGGTGGTGTTCATGTACAGCATGTTGCCGCGTTCGCCCAGGGGCAGCTCGTCCTGCTCCAGCGGTTCGGCAAATTTACCGATGGGCTGGGACTCCCCGGTCAGGGCCGCCTCCTGCGCTTCCAGGGCGTGGGCCGCCAACACCCGGCCATCGGCCGGTACCTGATCCCCGGCTTCCAGCAGAACCAGATCACCGGGCACCAGCTCGGCGGTGGCGATCTCCTGCACCAGGCCGTTGCGCCGGACCCTGGCCTTGGGCACCAGCATGCCCTTGAGGGCCGCCAGGGTTCGCTCGGCCCGGTGCTCCTGATGAAAGCCCAGAACGGCGTTGAACAAGACCACCAGCAGAATGACCACCGCATCCTTGAGCTCCCCGATAACCCAGGCCAGGGCGGCGGCAAAAAGCAGCACCAGCACCAGGAACCCTTTGAATTGATCGAGAAACTTCAGCCATGGAGCGCGGGGGATGGCTTCATCGAGGCGGTTTTCGCCCTGCTCGGCCAGCCGTTGTGCCGCCAAAGACTGGCTGAGGCCCTGATGACGGTCGCTGTCGAGTTCCGTTACCGCCTGCGCTGTGCTCAGGCGGTGCCAACGAGGCGTGTTGACGGTCATGCTGGTGGTGTCTCCTTGAACCCGTGGCGGTGGGACTGGTGCCGATGGTGGCTGCCTCACAAGTTACCGCGAGAGGTACCGCAATACCATGACAGAATAGCGATAGGCATGGTTAAGTTGTTGTCCTGCCTCTCAAAATCATGAAGGCTGCGCCCGTTTTCCCATCTTGTTGCTCCCCCAGCACGGGGCTCTCGCTGCGCCGGCGGGCCTGCGGTTAAGGAGAAAGCCGGCAGCTCCACCGCCAGGGGAATGCCAGTGACTGAACTATGCTTGATGGGCGCAAGGCAATGAGGGGGAGAGGGTGAAAGGTGCTCCAGATGTTGCTGTTTGTTTTTTGTGCTCGTGACCGCTGTTTTTCACTACTATTATGATTTTTATGGTTTTTAGTGCTATTTTCAGCATGTTTTTAAATTACATATCTAAGCATTGAGGCGAGGCAGCCAATGGCAGACAAAGACAATCACGATGTGATTGCCCCCGAGGGCAGGGTCAATCCCATTGATACCGATTATCAGGTAGGGCAGGATAACATCGCCCTGCAGATAGGGCCCTTCGGGCTCGACATTCACAACCGGGTGTTCCTGATTTCCGGTCTGGCCATCGTGGCCTTTGTGTTTCTGACCCTGGCCTTTCAGAACCAGGTGGGGCCCATGTTCAGCAGCCTGCGGGGCTGGCTGACGTCTAATCTCGACTGGTTTTTCCTGAGCGCCGGCAACATTTTCGTGCTGGTGTGCCTGGGCCTGATTGTGTCCCCGCTTGGGCGGGTGCGTATCGGCGGCACCGAGGCCAGCCCCGACTTCACCTACCTGGGCTGGTTTTCCATGCTGTTCGCCGCCGGCATGGGCATTGGCCTGATGTTTTTTGGGGTGTCCGAGCCGCTGACCCACTTCGGTACCGCCATGGGCGGCACTACCCTGGAAAACGGGGTGCGTACCGACTGGGCGCCGCTGGGGGCGGCCGCCGGCGATGCCGCCGAGGCGACCCGTCTGGGCATGGCCGCCACCCTGTATCACTGGGCGCTGCACCCCTGGGCCATTTATGCCGTGCTGGCGCTGGGGCTGGCCATTTTCTCCTTTAACAAGGGGCTGCCGCTGACCATGCGCTCCGTGCTTTATCCGCTGCTGGGCGAGCGGGTGTGGGGCTGGCCGGGCCACATCATCGATATTCTGGCGGTGGTCGCCACCCTGTTTGGTCTGGCCACCTCGCTGGGTTACGGCGCCTCCCAGGCTGCCGCCGGCCTTAACTTTCTGTTCGACATTCCCGGCGGCACCACCACCCAGGTGATCCTGGTTATTCTGATCACCGCCGTGGCGCTGGTGTCGGTGCTGGCCGGCCTGGATGCCGGGGTGAAGCGGCTGTCGGAAATCAACATGGTACTGGCGGCGCTGCTGCTGGTGTTTGTGGTGGCGGTGGGGCCGACCCTGATGATCCTCACCGGCTTTTTCTCCAATCTGGGCGCCTACCTTGAGTATTTCCCGGCGCTGTCCATGCCCTTTGGCCGGGAAGATGCGAACTACTCCCAGGGCTGGACCGCCTTCTACTGGGCCTGGTGGATCTCCTGGTCGCCCTTTGTGGGCATGTTTATCGCCCGGGTCTCCCGTGGCCGGACCGTGCGCGAGTTTCTGATTTCGGTATTGCTGGTGCCCTCTGCCGCCTGTGTGCTGTGGATGACCGCCTTTGGCGGCACCGCCATTCATCAGGTCGTGAGTGAGGGGTATCAGGCCGTGGCCGAAGCCGCCCTGCCGCTGCAGCTGTTTGAAATGCTGAAAAACCTGCCGTTGACGGCCATTACCTCCTTTATCGGCATCGTGCTGGTGGTGGTGTTCTTCGTCACTTCGTCCGACTCCGGCTCCCTGGTGATCGACACCATCGCCGCCGGCGGCAAGGTGAATGCGCCCAAGCCCCAGCGGGTGTTCTGGTGTACCTTTGAGGGCCTGGTGGCCATTGCCCTGATGCTGGGCGGCGGCCTGGCGGCCCTGCAGGCCATGGCGGTGTCTACCGGTTTTCCCTTTACCATAGTGCTGCTGATCTCCTGCGTGGCCCTGATCAAGGGGCTGATGTCGGAGCCCAGGGGCGATTGAGGACATTCACTGTATTGCCAAGGCAGCCGCGGTGCTGCCTTTTTTCGGTTGGCGGGAGGGTAAATGGAAGCAGAGCAGCTGGAAGTACTGGGCTTTATTCGCCAGCGGGCCCCCTTTACGGCCTTGCCGGAAGAGGTACTGGAGCGCATTGCCACCGAGGTGGAAGTCGCCTATTACCGGGCCGGCACCATTATTCTCAAATACGGCGATGCGGTACACGATCTCTACCTGGTGCGCAGTGGCGCGGTGGAGTTGTACCGGCGCAACGGCGAGCTGCATAACCGGCTGAGCGAAGGCAGCCTGTTTGGCCAGATGGGGCTGTTGATGAACAACCGGAACCGGCTGCCGGCCACGGCATTGGAAGACACCCTGGTCTACTGCCTGCCCGAGTCCCTGTTCAACGAGCTGTATGAGCGCTTTGAGGCCTTCTCCGACTTTATGGAAGTGGGGGAGAGTACCCGCTTGCGCCATGCCGTGTCCCGCCATCAGGGCGCCAATGAACTGATGACGTCCAGCATTCGCGAGCTGATCTCCCGGGAGCCGGTGTCCATCGGCTGCGCGGCCAGCGTGTTTGATGCCGCGCGAAAAATGACCGACGAGGGGGTGTCCTCGATCCTGGTACTTAAGGAAGGGAGTGACGCCGAGCAGGAAGTGGCCGGCATCATCACCGACCGGGATCTGCGTACCCGGGTGTTGGCCGAGCAGTTGCCCTCGGCCACGCCGGTATCGGAGGTGATGTCCACCGACCTGGTGGCCGCCGAAAGCGATCAGTACGTGTTTGAGGCCATGCTCACCATGCTGCGCTGTAACCTGCATCACCTGCCGGTACTGCACCGGGGCCGGCCCATCGGTGTGGTGGCGCTGTCGGATGTGTTGCGGCACGAGTCCCGCAACAGCCTGTTTGTGGTGCGTCATATTTTTCGTGCCCACGACGCCTCTGAGCTGGCCACCATTGCCGACGATGCCCGGGCCTGCTTTGTGCGCATGGTCAAGGAAGACGCCAATTCCCACATGATAGGCTCGGCCATGGCGGTGATCGGACGCAGCTTCAAGCAGCGCCTGCTGGAGCTGGCGGAAGAGCAACTGGGGCCGCCGCCGGTGCCTTACTGTTTTCTGGCGCTGGGCTCCATGGCCCGGGACGAACAGCTGGTGGTGACCGATCAGGACAATGCCATCATTCTCGACAACGGCTACGATCCTGAGTTGCACAACGACTATTTCGCCGCCCTGGCCCAGTACGTGTGCGACGGCCTGGCGGCCTGCGGTTACAGTTACTGCACCGGCGGCATCATGGCCAGCAATCCCGAGTGGCGAAAAACCCGGCGGCAGTGGGAGCAGTGTTTTATGGAGTGGATCGACAAGCCCAGCGCTCAGACCCTGCTTAACAGCGCCATCTTTTTTGATCTCGATGGCGTTTATGGTCATCTCGAATGGGCCGAGCAGCTCAACCGGCTGATCCTGCGCCGGGCCAGGAAAAACCCCCGCTTTCTTGCCAGCATGGCCCGTAACGCCCTGCTGCGCACGCCGCCGCTGGGCTTTTTCAAGGAGTTCGTGATGGAGCAGGATGGCAAGCACAACAATTCCATCAACCTCAAGCGCCGGGGCACGGCCCCGCTGGCGGATCTGGTGCGGGTGCATGCCCTGGCGACGGGCTCCAAGGCGCGCAACTCCTTTGAGCGGCTGAACGATGTGATCGAGGCGGACATACTGCCCCGGGGCCGGGGGCCGGACTTGCGGGATGCCATGGAGTTCATCGCCATGGTGCGCATCCGTCACCAGGCCATGGACGTGGAGGCGGGACGGGAGCCGGACAACAATATCGAGCCGGAAAACCTGTCCGAGTTCGAGCGGCGCAACCTCAAGGATGCCTTTCAGATCCTGAGCCAGGCCCAGAAGTACCTGAAATTCCGTTACCAGCCCGGTCGGGCGCCCTGAGGCCACCATGGTATACCTGAGACCCTCTGCCCTGGTGCAACCCGCCCGGGCCACCGACTGGCCGGGGCTGTTTGAACAGCGGGCACGCAGCGCCCGGGATTACCGGCTGCAGCGCTTTTACCGGGCCGGTTTGCCGGCCCCCGACACCCCCCTGGCCGAGGTGCCGCTGGTGGCCATGGATTTTGAAACCACCGGGCTCAATGCAGATCGGGATGCCATCGTCAGCATTGGTCTGGTGCCCTTTACCCTGCAACGCATTCGCTGCCGTGAAGCGGGCCACTGGATTGTGAATCCGCACAAGCCGCTGGCAGGAGAAACCGTGGCCCTGCACCACATTACCCACTCCGAAGTGAAGGAAGCCCCAGACTTGCTGCAGGTGCTGGACGAGGTGCTGGCAGCCCTGGCAGGCAGGGTGGTGGTGGTGCACTACCGGCGCATTGAACAGGTGTTTTTTGCCGCCGCCCTCAAGGCCCGGCTCAACGAGGACATTCGTTTTCCGGTGATCGACACCATGGCGCTGGAAGCCCGCTTTCACCCCAGACAGCTCAGCCTGTGGGACCGGCTGCGTCGGCGCAAGCCGGCCTCCATTCGTCTGGCTGCCTGTCGGGAGCGTTATCACCTGCCTTATTACACCCCTCATCATGCCCTGACCGATGCCCTGGCCACCGCCGAGCTGCTGCAGGCCCAGGTGGCGTATCATTATTCGCCGGACACGCCGCTCAGTGAGCTGTGGCTGTAAGCCCCTACCTACAACCGAAAGCGGGGCTCGTCTGCGTCGTCGGGCTCGTCGGCGGGCAGGCTGAGTACCGGCTCCTGGCGGCCACCGCCGAGCGGAGGCGTGGTCTCGACCGGCTGTAGCAGGGAGCGAATTTCGTCGCGCAGGGCATCGGGGCCGGGCCAGTCCTTGGGAGACAGGTGCAGCACCGGCAGGCCGGCGGTTTCAATCTGCTCCAGCAGCCGGTGACGGTGGCGGCCATCGGTCTGGCTCAGGCTGTCGTCCATCAGCGCCACCACCAGCCGCACCCGCAGGTCTTTTGGCGAACACAGCACAAAATCCAGCTTTTCGCCGAACAAGTCCTGCCAGGCCGCGTCGCGGTGAGCTTTCTTCAGGGTGGGGGAGAGCTCCAGTACCTCGCTCATCTGGACCGCAGGAAACACCCGCAGGGTGTGACCGGCGGCCTGCTCCAGCAACGTGAGGGCGGTGGCCGCTTCCGGGCCGAACATCACCTTCTGTACATAGGCCTGGCCCGGCTTGCCGCGCCAGAGCCGGCGCAGCAGGCTGAACAGGGTCAGCAGTACCAGCAGACACACCAGGCCGAGCATCAGCCAGTCGAGCAGGGAAACGGGCAACCAGTCGATCATCGCGCACAACATCCGCAAAGAAGGGAAAGAGCGTCAGTGTACCAGCCGCTCATGGAAATAGAACTGTTCCGGCATCTCGACCGGTATCCGGCTTTTGCTCACCGGGCTCGGTCAGCGCTGGCATGCACCGGCCTGCCCCCCTATAATCCACAGCCATCGAACTTCCGACCGAGGTGTGCATGTCCCGGCGATTACCCCCGCTCAACGCGCTCAAGGCCTTTGAGGCCGCCGCCCGCAACCTGAGCTTTACTCGGGCGGCGGAAGAGCTGTTTGTGACGCAGGCGGCCATCAGCCACCAGATCAAGGGGCTGGAAGAGTTTCTGGGGATCAAGCTGTTTCGCCGGCGCAACCGCTCCCTGTTGCTGACCGAGGAAGGGCAGAGCTATTTCCTGGAGATCAAGGATATCTTTACCGCCATCTCCGATGCCACCGAGCGGCTGCTGGCGCGCAGTGCCAAGGGCGCGCTCACCGTCAGCCTGCAGCCGAGCTTTGCCATTCAGTGGCTGGTGCCGCGGCTGGTGCGTTTCAGCGAGGCGCATCCGGACATCGACGTGCGCATCAAGGCGGTGGATCTGGATGAAGGCTCGCTCACCGACGACGTGGACGTGGCCATTTATTACGGCCGGGGCAACTGGCCGGGCCTCAGGGCCGACAAGCTGCACGCGGAATACCTGATTCCGGTGTGCTCGCCCATGCTGCTGATGGGCACCCGGCCGCTGAAAACCCCGGAGGATCTGACCCGGCACACCCTGCTGCACGACACCTCGCGCCGCGACTGGAAGGCCTGGTTCAAGCAGCTCGACATTCAGGCGGCCAACGTCAACCAGGGGCCCATTTTCAGTCATTCGTCCATGGTGATCCAGGCTGCCATTCACGGCCAGGGGGTGGCCCTGGGGCACAGCGTGCTGACCCAGCCGGAGATCGATGCCGGCCGCCTGGTGTGCCCTTTTGAGCAGGTACTGATGTCGAAAAATGCCTACTACCTGGTGTGTCATGAATCCCAGGCCGGGCTCGGCAAGATTGCCGCCTTTCGCGACTGGATGCTGGCCCTGGTCAACAAAGAAGAAAAACAAAAGGCGGTGAACGGATGAAGGTACTGAAAAACGGGCCCGACAGCGCCACTCACCGGGTATTGCTGGCCCACGGCGCCGGCGCCGGCATGGAGCACGCCGTGATGCAGGCCCTGGCCGAGGGGCTGGCCAGCGAGCACATTCAGGTGGTGCGCTTTGAGTTTCCCTACATGCAAAAGACCCGGGCCGATGGCCGGCGCCGGCCGCCCGACCGCGAGCCGGTGCTGCTGGACTGCTGGCGCGCCATGGCGGGCGAGTTTGCCCACCCCAGGCTGTTTCTGGCGGGCAAGTCCATGGGCGGGCGCATGGCGTCGCTGGTGGCGGACGAACTGCAACCCGCCGGACTGATGCTGCTTGGCTTTCCCTTTCACCCGCCGGGCAAGCCGGCGCGCTTTCGTGGCCAGCACCTGGCCTCGATACGTACGCCCACCCTGTTGCTGCAGGGCGAGCGGGACGCCTTCGGCAACCGTGACGCGGTGGGGGATTATGATCTGGCCGACACCGTGGAGACCTGCTGGGTAGCCGACGGCGATCACGGATTTTCGCCGCGCAAGGCCTCTGGGACCACCCTGGAAGCCAACCTGGCACGAGTGATTGAGCGCATGAGGAGCTTTATTGGTGATCATTAATCTCGCCTTTTACAGTGCGGCGCTGGCGGGCTTGAGCGCCACCGCCCTGGGCGCCTACGGTGCCCACGGCCTCGCGGCTCAGCCTTCGCTGGTATCGGCCTTTAACACCGGGGTGCAGTACCAGTTTCTGCACGCCCTGGCGCTGCTGCTGGTGACTGTCATGCTCAAGCGGCAGGCCAGCGGGCTGCTCCATGCCGCGGTAATGTGTTTTGTGCTGGGCATATTGATGTTCAGCGGCAGTATTTATGCCCTGGTGCTGCTTGGCACCAAGGGGATCGGATTTATTACCCCGTTGGGGGGAGTGTGTTTTATGGCGGGCTGGCTGTGTCTGATGCTGTCCGGTCGCGCCTGGTTGAGGTCTGAATGAAACAGTTGTTGATATATTGCCGCCCCGGATTTGAAAAGGAAGCGGCCGCCGAAATACAGGACAGGGCCGGGCAGATGGGCTGTCCGGGCTTTGCTCGGGCCAAGGACGACAGTGGTTATGTGGTGTACGAGTGTTTTCAGCCGGAAGACGGCGACCTGCTGGCGCGCAAGCTGCCCTTTCGCGAGCTGATCTTTGCCCGCCAGATGCTGGTGGTATGGGCCGAGCTGAACGACCTGCCGCTGGAGGATCGCATCGGCCCCCTGGTTGAAGCCGCCGAAGGCATGCCCCTGTGTGGCGACATTCGGGTGGAGACGCCGGACACCAACGCGGGCAAGGAGCTGTCGCGCTTTTGCCGCAAGTTTACCGTGCCGGCGCGTCAGGCCCTGCGCGGAAAAGGGGTGCTGACCCGGGCCGAGGCCCGCAACCGGCCCACGCTGCATCTGTTTTTTACCGCCAATAATCGGGCGATGCTGGGGTATTCCTATTCCTATAACCAGTCGCCCTTTCACATGGGCATTCCCCGGCTGCGTTTTCCCGCCGATGCGCCGAGCCGCTCCAGCCTCAAGCTGGAAGAGGCGTTCCATGTGTTTATTCCCCGGGAAGAGTGGGATACCCGGCTGACCTCCGGCCTGCGGGGCGTGGATCTGGGGGCGGCCCCCGGCGGCTGGACCTACCAGCTGGTGGCCCGGGGCATGATGGTGGCCGCCATCGACAACGGCCCCATGGCTGAGAGCCTGATGGAGACCGGTCAGGTCAAGCACTACCGGGAAGACGGCTTTAAATGGCGGCCGAGTCGCAAGAACGTCTACTGGCTGGTGTGCGACATGGTGGAAAAGCCCGCCCGGGTGGTGGCGCTGATGGCCGACTGGCTGCTGGCGGAAGATTGCCAGGAGGCGATTTTCAACCTCAAGCTGCCGATGAAAAAACGCTACGCCGAGGCGGTGTACAACCTGCAGCAGCTGAAGGACAAGCTCGACGAGCTGGGCGGTTTTCAGGTGCAGGCCAAGCAGCTCTACCACGATCGGGAAGAGATCACGGTGCACGTGTGTCAGCCGCGCAAGGTGGCCAAGCTGCAACCCAAGGCCTGATCCGGGCCTGCAGAGTGAACACATAAAAAACGGCGCCTTCAGGCGCCGTTTTTCTTTCAGCAATTTCTTTCCGCCAGGTGCCGGTTACAGGTTGGCAATAATGGCGTCGGTAAACTCCGTGGTGCTGGCGTTGCCGCCCAGATCCCGGGTGACGGTGTTGCCGTCGGCAATGGTTTTGGCTACGGCAGTGCGGATTTGTGCGGCCTTGTCGGTCATCCCCAGGTGCTCCAGCATCTGAATGGAAGCGAGGATCACCGAGCAGGGGTTGGCGATGTTCTGACCGGCAATGTCGGGGGCCGAGCCGTGCACGGCTTCAAAAATGGCCACGTTCTTGCCGATGTTGGCGCCCGGCGCCATGCCCAGGCCACCCACCAGACCGGCGCACAGATCCGAGAGAATATCGCCGAACAGGTTGGTGGTCACGATCACATCGAACCGCTCCGGGTACATCACCAGGTTCATGCAGGCGGCGTCCACGATCATCTCGTTGGTTTCGATGTCCGGGTAGCGTTTCGCCACTTCCCGCGCCACTTCCAGGAACAGCCCGGAGGTGGACTTGAGAATGTTGGCCTTGTGCACCACGGTGACCTTTTTGCGGCCTTCGTTGCGGGCCAGCTCATAGGCAAACACCACGATACGCTCGGCGCCTTCCCGGGTGATGATGCTCATGGCCTCGGCGCTGTTGTTGTCCTCGGCGCGTTTCTGGCCGGCACCGGAATACATGCCCTCGGTGTTTTCCCGAATGGTGATGATGTCGATGTTGTCGAATTTGCTTTGCGTACCCTCAAACGACACCACCGGGCGTACGTTGGCGTAGAGATTGAACAGCTTGCGCAGAGAGACGTTGATGGAAGTAAAGCCGCCGCCCACCGGGGTGGTGAGGGGCCCCTTGAGGGCGATTTTGTTTTTGGCGATAAGGTCAAGGGTGGCTTGGGGAAGAAGCTCGCCGTGGTGTTCCAGGGCCGTGAGGCCGGCGTCGGCGTAATCGTAGTGAAAGTCACAACCTGCGTGATCCAGAATGCGCAGGGCGGCATCGATAATGCTGGGACCGATGCCATCCCCCGGGATCACGGTAATACTGCGTTTGCTCATGGGCAGCGTCCCGTTATCAGTGGTTGGTCTATATTCAGTTTTACCGCGACTTTATAACATTTTGTACCCATTTTGCCTATGACTCTTTGGTCTAATGGTGATATCGAAGCTGCTGTAAATTCACCCCTAGCTCAATATCATCCACCAGTTTGACCAGTTGCCGTGCCAGCAGGGCATCATCTTTGTGCATCTTTACGGTTTTTTGTTCTTTGCTGTCGCCGGGGGCGGTCAGCAGGGTATCCAGGTTGCCAAAGTGTTGCAGCAGGGTGAGGGCCCGTTTCGGACCAATGCCGGGCACCCCTCGAATATTGCTGCCGGACACGCCGGTCAGCGCCCAGTAATCCACCAGCTGAGCGGGTTCCAGGCCGAATTTCTGGCGCACATGGGCGTCGTCGAGCCAGCGCTGGCCGAAGTGATCCCACAGTTGCACCTTGGAAGACAGCAACTGGCAAAAGCCCTTGTCGGTGGAGACGATAATGCTGTGGCCACCGTGGCGGGCGAGCCGGCGGGCCAGGGTGGCCACCAGATCGTCCGCTTCCTCGCTGTCCGACAGCAGGGCGTCGATGCCCTGCTGCCACAGCGCCTGTTGCAGCTCGCCGAGGTAGCCGGCCAGCGCCACGGGCATGGGCTGGCGATTGGCCTTGTAGTCGGGGCAGAGGCGGTGGCGAAAGCCCTCCGGCGCGCCGTCAAATACCGCCACCACGTGGCTGGGGCTGAAGCGACCCAGCAGCTTGCCGGCGGCCTGCACCAGGGCGGCCCGGGTGGCCGCCAGCTGCGCCTCCACCTGGGCATGCTGGCCCTGCTGCACCGCATGCAGGCGGCGCACCAGGTTCATGGCGTCGAGGATCAGCAAGCGCACGGACACCTCAGCGATTGATGCGGTAGCAGGGCACGTAGGTGGAGCCGGGCAGTTTCATGCGTTGCTGCTCCACAAATTGCCGCAGCAGCTTGTCCATCATCTTCATCAGCTTGGGATCGCCGTTGATCAGGAAGGGGCCCTTTTTCTCGATGGCCTTGAGGCCGCTTTCCTTGACGTTGCCCGCCACAATCCCGGAAAAGGCCCGGCGAAGGTTGGCGGCCAGCTGCTGGGGCGCCTGCTCCCAGTTCAGGTTGAGGTTGGCCATGCTGTCGTGGTCGGGCACAAAGGGCAGCTGGAATTCGGGCTCGATCTTGAGCGACCAGTTAAAGGAGTAGGCGTCGCCCACGGATTTGCGGTAATCCCGTACCAGCGGCATGGTGGTTTTCAGGCGCCGGGCCACTTCCGCCGGATCGTCGATGATGATCTCGTACAGGGCCTGGGCATCCGGCCCCAGGGTATTGCCGATAAACTCGTCGACGCTGCGAAAGTAGCTGGCGCTTTCCTTGGGGCCGGTGAGAATGATGGGCAGCGGCTGATTGCGGTTTTCCGGATGCATCATGATGCCCAGAATGTAGAGAATTTCCTCGGCGGTGCCCACGCCACCGGGAAAGACAACGATGCCGTGGCCCAGGCGCACAAAGGCTTCCAGACGCTTTTCGATATCCGGCAGGATCACCAGCTCGTTCACGATGGGATTGGGCGGCTCGGCGGCGATGATGGACGGCTCGGTCAGGCCCACGTAGCGGCTGCCGGTTACCCGTTGCTTGGCGTGGCCCACGGCGGCGCCCTTCATTGGCCCTTCCATGGCGCCCGGGCCGCAGCCGGTGCAGATATTGAGTTCGCGCAGACCCAGTTCGTTGCCCACTTCCCGAGTGTACTGGTATTCCACCGGACTGATGGAGTGGCCGCCCCAGCACACCACCAGGTTGGGATCGGCGCCGGGGTTGATGGCCCGGGCGTGGCGCAGAATGGAAAACACCAGATCGGTGATGTGGGATGACGCCGTCAGGTTGAGCTGGGGATTGACCTGCAAATGACTGTTCACGTAAATAATGTCGCGCAGCACCGAGAACAGGTGATCCTGAATGCTGCGAATGATCTCGCCGTCCACAAAGGCATGCTCGGGGGGGTTGAACAGCTCCAGCTTGATGCCCCGCTCCCGGCGAATGACGTTGATGTCGAAACTGCGATAACGCTCGAGGATTTCCTTGGAGCTGTCGGTTTTGCTGCCGGAATTGAGTACCGCCAGGGCGCAGTTGCGAAACAGCTGATACAGGCTGCCCGACGCGGACTGTTTGAGGCGATCCACCTCGATTTGGGACAGCAGGTTCATGCTGCCAACCGGATTGATATGGGTGATCATGTCTTATCCCTAGATATGTAATTAGGCAGGGCTCAGATGATGACGAGCTGATTGCGTCCTGCATTTTTGGCCCGGTACAGGGCCTGGTCGGCGCGGTCCAGGGCAGAGGTGATGGTGTCTGTGCTCTGGAGCAGAGTGGCCCCCATGGAGACAGTGATGGTAACGCGCTCCTGCTTGAAACGAAACGGAATGGCTTCAATTTTTCGGCGCAGTTGCTCCAGTGGCCGGTGCAGCAGGAGCGGATCCACGTTCAGCATCAGTACCACGAATTCCTCACCGCCAAAGCGGGCCACAAAGTCGCTCTCCCTCAGGCTCTGGCGCAGGGTGCGGGCAATCAGCCGCAGGGCCTTGTCGCCGGCCAGGTGGCCGAACTTGTCGTTGATGTTTTTGAAATGGTCGATATCGAGCAGAGTAATGCACAAGGGCTGCTGGGTGCTCTGCCAGCGGCGGAACTCGGTTTTCAGGCGTTCATTGAGGGCGGTACGGTTGTAAATCTGGGTCAGGTCGTCGATCAGCAGCTTCTCATTCTGGCTGGTGAGCCGCCGGCGGTAATCGCCAGCTTCCTGCTTCAGCTCGGTGACCCGGTGTTCCAGTGCCTGCAGACGGCCCAGCAGGGCGGCTTCCCGTTGCTGCAATTGCTCGTGGCGGCCCAGTATGCCCCTGATGCCGGTCATGTGTTGCTCAATCTCCTGAGTCAGCCGGGTCTGTTCCTGACTGGCCAGGTGAGCACCGATGGCCCTGAGCTCGCCGGCCAGATCGGCATCATGGGCCTGGCGGTCATGCACCAATGACTGGCCTTCATTGAGCGAGCTGGCGAACTGGTCCTGCATGCCTTCCAGGCCTTCGTTGAGCCGGGCCAGAAAGCGGGTGGAATGCTGGCGTTCGGTGCGGCTGCCCTGAATGATCAGTTCAATCAGGCGCAGGCAAAGGGGCGGCAGGGCACCGGCCTCGCCTTGTTGCAGCAGTTGTTGCTGAATGTCGGCGATGTCCCGGCCAATGTCGCCACCATAGTCCAGCTCGTCAATGAGCTGCAGCAGGCGCTGGCACAGCTCGCGCTGGTCCTGCAGCCCCTGCTGCTGGCGGCTGGCACACAATCGCAGGGCCTGCTGATAGCATTCCAGCAGCGGCCACAGGTAATAGAAAAAATGACCGGGCGTTTCCAGATCGTGCAGCAGGGCGGGCAGTTGGGGCGGTGCGCAAGGCAACTCCTGCAGCTCCCGGGCCGCCTGCAGCAGTTGTTCGCCGGCCTGCTGTTGCTGGCGGTCGGCCTGTTGCTGGCAGGCGCGCAACTGATCCAGCAGTGGCTGCAGCCGCTCACCCAGGGCCGACGGCTCGAAGGGAGCCGTCTCGCTGGGGGGTGACGACACGCTACCCTGGCCACCGAACAGTTTCTGCCACTGTATCAGCAGGCTGCGGTCGTCTTGTTCCGGCAGCGCCGTGTCCGGGGCTTGCCGGGGCAGGGAGTCCAGCAGGCGCTGCAGCTCGGTGATAACGGATGCCAGATCCTTTAACATCGTTTGGTCATTGTGGTTGTTCATTAGTCACCATGGGGCCCGGTACGGCGTTGATCCGTCAGTTCTCGGATGGTAACGCCGGCAGCAGTGCTTGCCACTCAATTTGTTGTTTTTTATGGGAGCTGTTCACCTTGACCAGCCCCTTCATAATACCCTGAATGCAGCAGGTACGAATATCCCCGTTAAAAAAGGCGGCCTGCTGGCAGTCCACCGCCAGCAGCTCGACCCAGGCCGACTCCTGGGTTTTTTCCGCCAGCTGATGGGCGGCAGCCATCGCCAGGTAGAGAATGTCGCCGAGCCTGAGATCGTCCAGTACATTGGGTGCCTTGGGCAGAAAGGGGTGTCCGATAATGCCGGTGACGAGCCGCCGATCCAGCTCGAACTGGCAGGGGAACTCGGCAAACATGCGCTCCAGCGCCTCCAGGGTCTGGTGCAGCTCGGCCACCTCCTTCTGGGGAATGGCATAAATAAACTGTCCCTCGCGCAAATCATAGAGCCGCGCCCTGGGGTGAATGCGTCCGCGCAGGTAGTTGCCGAGCTGGCGCTGAATGTCGGTGGCATGGCCGAGGCCGACCCGTTCGCGCAGGTTGGCCATAAAGGGCACCTGCAGCAGCAGGTAATAGATTTTGTCGTCAAAGGGACGGGGCTGCTCTTCACTCAGGTACCACTGTTCCGAGCGCTGTTGCTGCCGGGCCATTTCCTGAGGCAGGCGCTGCATCAGCTGGCGCCAGTTGGGCAGGCCGGTAATGGGTTCGATCAGCAGCGCCTGCTGCAATTCCTGATTATGGCGCAGCAGCCGTCGGTTGCGCAGATGATTGCGCAGCAGCCCGTACAGCAGCAGCGGAGACAGCAGACTGAGGCCAGCGGCGAGCAGGGCAAACTGTTCCCGTTCCTGGCGCAGCTGTTCACTGCGCCGGCCCAGCTCGGTCAGCTCCCGCTCCTGTTGCAGCTGTTGTTCATTATCCTGCACCAGGCTTTGCGTGAGCAGGCGGTTGACGGTGGTGGCGCGCCTGAAGTTGGCATGCAGCGCCTTCTGATGCACCAGCGCCTGAGCCGTGTTGCCGCTTTGTTCAAACAACTCGGCCAGCAGCCGGTGGCTTTCCATCAGCCGCAGCACATCGTCCTGCTGTTCGGCCAGGGCCCGCGCCCGCTCCAGCCGCAGCAGCGCCAGGCCGTTTTCTCCCTGAGCCAGATGCAGCTTGCCCAGTTGCACCAAGGCATCGATCTGGCGGGGCCTGTCCTGATTGTGTTCAAAGCCGGTGCGGGCCATGCCGAGATAATGCTGGCCTTCATCAAAGCTGCCCAGCATGGCATAAGACTGGCCGATTTCCAGGTAGAGCTGGTAAATCAGGCCGGTATCGCCCTGAATACGGACCAGATCCAGGGCATTGAAAAAGTACACCAGCGCCAGGTTGGCATCGTTGCCGGTGCGGGTGACCCGGCCGAGGTTGATCAGCGAGCTTATCAGCAGCGGATTGTTGCCCAGCAGCTCGAACTCGGTGGTGGACTGGTTGGCATACTGCACGGCCTTGTCGTTCTGGCCCAGCGCCGCATAGATGGCGGCGGCCTTTTTGGCGGCCAGGGCCTTGACATAAAACTGGCGGCGATCCCCGAGGGAGTCGAGGGTTTCCAGAAAATGGGACAGGGCCAGCTCGTCCTGCTGCAGTTGCAGGTAGTATTCGCCCAGCAAAAAGTTGGCCCAGGCCTGGCGCGGCCGGTCGTCCTGTTGCAGGGCCTGCAGGCGCACCTGCTCAAAGGTCAGGCGGGCTTCGTCAAAGCGGTGCTTGTGCAGCAGTACCGCGGCCTGCAACAGTTGCAGATCCCCCTTCAGTCCCGTGTCGGGGGGCAGTGCCAGGCTGGCCGCCTCATCCAGCTGAGCCTGGGCCAGATCCGGCTGCTGGCGGGCCAGGGCCAGCTTGGCCTTGATCAGCAGGCTGGTGGCCAGGACATCCTGCTGGCGATGCTCCCTGGCCAGCGCGATGGCCTGGTTGATGCTGGCGTCCGCCGGCAGCAGCAGGCCGTCGTTGGCCTGGCACAGGGCCTGCAATTGCCAGGCGGTAAAGGTCTGACCGCGGGTACGAAAGCGCTTGGCCTGCTGCAGTTGATCCGGCTCCTGGCGGGAGTTGAACATGGAGGCGGGCCTGGCTTCCTTGCGCTGCAGAAAATAGTGGGTCAGGGCCACGCATTCGTCCGGCCGGCTCAGCATAAGCTGGCGGGCCCGCTGCAGTTCGGCGGGCTCCGGTGGGTAGGATGACAGTGGCGGGGCTCCCGCCAGATGCGACACCAGAACGGCGACAGACAGAATCACAATAATCGATACCGAAAAAACCGAGCCAGTAGCGCAGTTTACGAAGCCCGCCGGTCCGCGTCCAGCCCGGCGGGTGTTGGCCGGCGGTTACTGGCGCTGCAGCCGCACGTTGGCCGCCTTGCCGGCGACGTTGCTGCGGTAGGGATTGATATCAAGCCCCCCCCGGCGGGTGTAGCGGGCATAGACGGTCAGCTCCCTGGGCTGGCAGTGCTGCATCAGATCCATAAAAATACGCTCCACGCACTGTTCGTGGAATTCGTTGTGCTGGCGAAAGCCCACCAGGTAGCGCAACAGCGCATCCTGACGCAGTCGCGGCCCCTGGTAGCGGATCATGATGCTGCCCCAGTCGGGCTGGCCGGTGACCAGGCAGTTGGACTTGAGCAGGTGGGAATGCAGGGTTTCGCTGACCACCTCCGGCTCGGTGGCGTCAACCAGCAGGGCGGGGTCGGGCTGATAGCGGTCGATGTCGATATCCAGCTGATCGATGCAGTGGCCGGGCAGGCGGCCGAACTGGGCCGGGGCGTACTGCAGCTCATAGAGCTTGACCGTGACCGTGCCCTGGGCGCAGGCGGACAGATCCCGGGCCAGGGTTTCTTCCACCGCCGCCAGGCTTTCAAAACGGCTCTGGTTAAAGCTGTTTAGGTACAGTTTGAAGGATTTGGACTCGATCAGGTTGACGCTGGTGGCGGGCACCCGCACTTCGCCCATGGCCACCATGGGCTTGCCCCGGGCGTTGAGCCAGGACAGTTCGTAGAGGTTCCACAAGTCTTCACCGGAAAAGGGCAGGGCATCGGCTTCCAGCCCCAGATCGTCCCGGTTCAGGCTGCGGGGCACCGCCTGCAACTGCTGCGGATCATACTCGCTGACATAGCTGCTCTGCTTGCCCAGTGACAGCCCGGCAAGGGACGGACTTTGTTGGTATTTCTGCTCTGGTGTCATTTGAAATTCCGGTTGCTAAAATAACGGCCTGGCGCCGGTGCCGGCCGATGGGGCCGTCGGCGTCACGGCCGTGCGCCTGACGTAAAGAGGTTGTGCACATTTTTACCGTTTATTGTGAGACTTTGTCATGCAGAATCAAGAGGTGACGGCGCTGTCCGAATTGTTCGACCGTTACCGGCGGCTCTACGGCCAGCCCCTGGCCGAACACGACCCCGAGCAGTCATCGCCCGCCGAGCTGCTGCCGGCCCATCAAGGCCGGGTGGGCTGGCGGCCCTTCCTGCGCACCGAGCCGGGCAGTTTCGACAACCTGGCCCACGCCCTCGACATGCCGGTACACCCCTCGCTGACGGCGCTGTTCGGTCATTATTACGCCGGCCATTTACCCCTGTGTTACAAGGGACTTTTTATTACCCTGTTGCAGCCTTGGCACCGGGATGATTTCGAGCGGTTGCAGCAAAACCAGATTGGCCATCAGCTGATGCAGCGCAAGCTCGGGCTGCCGGCCACCTGGTTTATTGCCAGTTGCCGGGATGAGCACCGGCTGGTGACCCTGGACAACGCCAGCGGCGCCGTGCTGCTGGAGCGCCTCGGCCAGGGCGCCATCGGCACCCTGGCGCCGAATCTGGCCAGCTTTCTGCGCCGGGCCGAGCCGGTCAGCTCTTGAAATCCCAGGACAGGTTGGACACCAGCCGGCAGGGCTCGCAGAAAAAGTCGAAAATGTCGTGCAGCGGCGTGTCCAGCCGCCAGTCGCCGCCACAGCCGGGGCAGGGGCGGGCCTGCTCGGCAGCGAGGCTGTCGCCGCCCACCCGGTACAGATAGTAGAAGGTGGGCACTCGGGTCAGGAACTCGATGCGCTTGGCCAGATCGCGCCCTCGGCGGCTGAGCAGGCTGGTGGTGGAAGCAATCTCCTCCACCGCCTGGTGCTCCAGAATGGAGCCGTTCATCTGCAACTGATCACAGGCTTCCCAGTCTTCCTGCCATTTCAGCACCTGCTTGAAGTCGCCGTTGGCCACCGCCGGAATCCGGTACAGCGGAATGGGGGCGAAATGCTCGCCGCAGCGCAAGGGAGAGCAGGTGTGCAGATAGCTGGTATAAAGCACCTGCCATGAAGGGGGGTGCGCCTCGTCGGTGGTGTCGGAGTTGAGATCCGGGCCGCGCGGGGTCACTTTCGGGCTGGTCAGCCCCGCCTGGTGCAGCCGCTCCACCGCCCGCTCTACCTGACGGCTGTAATGACGCGGGTGCAGGCTGTCGGCTTCCGGGCACACCACCCGGCTGGTGAGCCAGCCCTGGTGAATGACGGTAGGAAATTCCCGGCCGAGGATCTGGCCGTTGTAACGCAGGGCGTCGAGCAACTGGCGGATGGCGGATTCCGCCTCGGCCAGGGCGGTGTCCTGGTAGCAGTCAAACTGAAGTTCACAAACCCACATCAGGTGTTTGGCTCCTCAAGGCGGGCCAGGCGGGCCTCCAGCAGGCGGACTTTTTCTTCCAGCGCCGTCAGGCGATCGTCCGGGGTTGGTGCAAGGGGGGGCTGAGCCGGCGTGGTCCGGGCTGCGGGCAGCGACGCCGGATCCTGGCGGTGGCGGTTCACCAGGCTGATAAGCTCGGCCATGTTGACCGGGCCCGACAAGCGGGCCCGTACTGTGGCGGTGGTGATCGCCTTGCCCTCGCTGGCCAGGCGGTGAATGATATCGATGATCTCCTGGGACATGGGGGCTCCGTGGTTATCTCAGGCTGGCATTGAGCTGATCAATGACTTCCGCCCAGTCGGAGTCTTCCTGCAGCCCTTCCTTCAAAAAGCTGGCCTGGGCGTGGTTCCAGAACGGCGCCTCCACCAGCTCCACCTCCGGGGGCAGCCGGTGATTGTGCAGAAAGTGCTCTATGCCCTGGTGGCTGGCATCCAGCCCCAGTTGTTCAAACAATTCGCTGAACGGGTGAACAATATGCTCCATGGTTACCTCCGGTTGCAGTGATCAATGGCATTCAGGTTACAGCATAGGTGATGGCGGCTCGCGCAGCACCGGCACCGACACCTCCACCACGCGCAGGCCGCTGAGCCAGAGGTCGCCCTCGTTGTGCTGCAGGCCGTCATGGCTGAACTCAAAACGAAAATGGGCCAGCCACCGGCCCTGGCGCCGACAAAAACGATAGCGATACACGCTCAGCAACTGCAACTGCTGGCGCCTGCAATAGTGCACCAGCCAGCGGTTGGCGAACTCGCTCTGGCGGCGCAACTGCCAGAGCCCGGCCCCCAGCAGGGCCAGTGCCAGCAGCCCGAGCAGCTCAGTCACGGGCCATGGCGAACAGGCCACCCAGGGCCTGTTTCAGCGGCGTGGACAGCTCGGGGTTGTGCAGGTTGGCCAGGATCAGCGGACGCAGCGCCGGTACCGACACCAGTTCGGCAAACAGGCCGTTAAACAGCTCGCCGTGCCGCTCGGCCAGCAGCGTCAGGTAGGGCAGCAGCAGGGCCTCGTCGGTCAGCTCCTGCCACAACCGGGCGGCCAGGGTCAGCAGCAGGGGCTGGCTCGGCTGCTGGGTCAGCAGGCTGGCGATTTTGGCGCTGCGCTCACGAAAGGGGGCACAGCCGGCGGTGGCGCGCAGCAGCAGGGCGATGCGCGCCTCGTCGGGCTCGGCCCGCTCCAGCTCACCGTTAATGGCGTCGATCATGGCCCTGGCCAAGGGCGCGGGCAGCGGATGATGCTCGCACTGGGTCAGCAGCGCCTGCTGCACCGGCGCCGGCAGTTGCCACAGTCGCTGTTGCACCGAGCTGGCCAGGGCGGCATCGGTATGCAGCCGGGCCGCCACGTCGGCCAGCCCCTGCAGGCCCAGTTGTTGCCAGTCGTGGGCACCGGGATGGCTCAAATAGTTCAGGGTGTCCTGATAATAGGCGGACGGCGCATGATCCAGTGCCAGGCTCAGGCGGGCGTGAAAGGCGGCCAGCTTGTCCTGGGGCGGCTGAAAGGTAAAGGGCGTATCCGCCAGCCGTTGCTGTTGCGCATCGGTCAATGGGGCGTGAATGTCGCCGCCGAGCTGTTCGACCAGCGCCGACAGAAAATGCTTGACCGCGGCGTTGTTGAACAGGCCGCGTTCGTCCAGGGGAATTTTGAGAAACCACACATAGGGCTGGCCGCCCTGTTGCTGCCAGTAGCATACCGCCAGCCAGGCATGCCGCTGCAACGGCCAGGGGTAGGGGCGCTGGCCGCGCTCGATGGCGACAAAGTCGTCCTGCTCCAGGGGCTGCAAGCGCCGGCCCAGGTCGAACAGGCGAAAGTCGGTACCGGCCTGGGTCAAAAATTCGCTGAGTGTGTCTATTTGCATCGGCTCCTCCAGTCTTGAGGGCGAATTATAGGGAGTTGGGGGCCGGGATGGTATAGTGGCGGGCCGTTTTACCCGGAGTTTGCCCCATGCCCGCCGACATTCCTGGCCTGCTGACCGACATTGAACAAGCGCTCAAGGCGCTTGGCTGGTGGCAGGACGCGCCGCCATCTCCCGAGGCGCTGGCGAGTACCCAGCCCTTTTGTGTCGATACCCTGAGCCTGCCCCAGTGGCTGCAGTTTGTGTTGTTGCCTCGGCTGCGGGCCCTGGTGGCGGCAGGCAGCCCCCTGCCGACCCGCATTGCCGTTTATCCCATGGCGGTGGAAAGCTTCCGCGGGATGAAGGAAGACACACAGGCGCTGGCCGAGGCCATTGCGCAGCTGGACGAGGCCCTCAGCGGTCAGCGGGTGGTGCGGGACGCATGAGTATCGAACTGGTGTATGAGGATGACTGGCTGGTGGCGGTTAACAAGGAACCGGGACTGCTGGTGCACCGCAGCTGGCTCGACCGCCACGAAACCCGCTTTGCCATGCAGCTGACCCGGAATGCGGTGGGCTGCCATGTGTTTCCGGTGCACCGGCTGGACCGGCCCACCTCCGGTCTGCTGCTGTTTGCCAAGAGCGCCGAGGTGGCCCGCACCCTGACCGAGGATTTCGCCGAGCGGCGGGTTAATAAAACCTACCTGGCACTGGTGCGGGGCTACCTGGAAGGCGAAGGCCGGCTCGATTATGCGCTGACCCGAGAGCTGGACGACATCGCCGACCAATTTGCCGATGCCGACAAGCCGGCCCAGGACGCGGTGACCCGCTGGCAGGGGCTGGGGCGGATTGAGTTACCCGTTGCAGTGTCCAAAAAGCACGCCACCAGCCGGTACAGTCTGGTACAGCTCAGCCCGGAAACCGGCCGCAAGCACCAGTTGCGCCGGCACATGGCGCACCTGCGCCATCCCATCGTCGGGGATACCAGCCATGGCGATGGCCGTCATAACCGTTTTTTTCGTGAAACCTATCGATGCGAGCGGCTGATGCTGCACGCCGCCCGGCTCGGCCTGACTCACCCGGTCACCGGTGAGGCCCTGCGGCTGGACGCGCCCCTGGACGAGACCTGGCGATCGCTAATCTGTGAATTCGGTTGGGAAAGGGCCCTCGCGCCCGAAGCGCCGGACGGGGTAAAATTCGCGCTTTGAGTGGCGTAGGCGCATAGTGTGACACTTCAACCCTTACTTGATCGGATAGACTCCCAGGCCCGCCGGCATATTGGCCTGGGCAAGGTGGCCGACTACATTCCCGCCCTGGCGCGGGTGCCCGCCGAGCGCTTCGGCATGGCCATCTGTACCCTGGACGGCGAGCTGTATTGCAGTGGCGACGCCCGGGAGCCCTTTTCCATCCAGAGCATGTCCAAGGCCTTCGCCCTGGCCATGGCCCAGCAACGCTATGGCGACGAGCTGTGGCAGCGGGTCGGCAAGGAGCCGTCGGGCAATGCCTTCAACTCCCTGGTACAGCTGGAGTTTGAGCAGGGCATACCGCGTAATCCCTTTATCAACGCCGGCGCCCTGGTGGTGGTGGATGCGCTCAGCTCCCGCCTGTCGGCCCCGGTGCACGCCTTTCTGGAAGCGATGCGGTTGCGGGCCGGCAATCCGGGAATACGCATTGACCACAAGGTCGCCGACTCTGAATACGATCACCGCTTTCGCAATGCGGCCATGGCCAACCTGATGAAAAGCTTTGGCAACTTCCGCAATGAGGTGGACGAGGTGCTGAAGGCCTATTTCAGCTATTGTGCCTTGTCCATGAGCTGCGTGGATCTGGCCCGGGCCTTCAGCTTTCTGGCCAATGGCGGTCGCTGCGTGGTGACCGGCGAGCAGTGGCTGTCCCGGCTGCAGACCCAGCAGCTCAACGCCCTGCTGTTCACCTCGGGACTCTACGATGCAGCCGGCGATTTCGCCTACCGGGTAGGCATGCCGGCCAAGTCCGGAGTGGGGGGCGGTATAGTGGCGGTGGTGCCGGGACGCTTCACGGTGTGCGTCTGGTCGCCGGAGCTGAACTGCTACGGCAATTCGGTGGCGGGGATCTGGGCGCTGGAAGAGCTGTCCCGGGCACTGGACTTACGACTTTTCTGACAGGAGGAGATATGGCGACAGTGGATATTATTATCGGCACCGTATACGGCTCGGCGGTGCTGGTGGCGGAAACCCTGGAAGAAGCGCTGGTGAAGGCGGGGCACAGCGTGGCCCTGCATGAGGATGCGGAGCTGGCCGAGCTGGACCCCGCCCATTTCTGGTTGTTTGTCACCTCGACCACCGGCCAGGGCGACCTTCCGCCCAACCTGGCTCCCCTGTTCGAGGCGCTGCGGGAAACCTGCCCGCCCATTCCTCAGGTGCGTTATGCCCTGGTGGCCCTGGGCGACAGCAGTTACGAGCATTTCTGTGGTGCCGGCCGCCGGCTCGACGAGCAACTGCAGGAGCTGCAGGCCCAGCCCGTCACCGAACGGTTGCTGGTGGATGCCACCGACACCCTGGAGCCGGAAGTGCCCGCTCTGGAATGGCTCAAGGGCTGGATGGAGAAACTCTGAGGCCGTCCGGGTTGCCGCTTTGCGGCAATATGCGGGCAAGGCTGCCCCCATCCGGGGACAAGACCCGCGCTTCAAAGACGACTTGATTTCATCCCTTTCCCACGCTTGGCGTGAGAATGCATGCTTGGACGGTTTCGGGGGAAGCGCTGTTGTACGCCTTCCCCCTCCCATCTCACCCCTCACGATTGAGCCGAATACCGTCCGCTTCAATCAGGATTTTGCCCTGCTTGTACAGGCCGCCGATGGCCTTTTTGAAGGTGCCCTTGCTGATGCCGAACTGGCGATAGATGGTGTCGGGATCCGTCTTGTCGCTCACCGGCAGGCTGCCGCCGGCGGCTTCCAGCCGGGCCAGGACCTTGTCCGCCGCCTCGTCGGTCTTGCCCGGGCCGGGCTTGAACAGGGTGAGATCCAGCTTGCCGTCGTCCCGCACCTGCTTGATGTAACCGCGCAGGCTTTTGCCCATGGGCAGGCGCTCGGGCAGCTCCGATTTGAACAACTGGCCCCAGAAGCGACCATCGACAATCGCCTTGAGCCCCAGCGGGGTGCCGGCCACGATCAGCAGGCTGACTTCGTCGCCGGCCTGGTAGCGGGGCGTGTCCTTGCTCAAAAAGGGCTCCAGCTTGCTGGTGGCCACCATGCGGCCCTCGTGATCCAGGGACAGATACACCACATAGTGGCGACCCACCTGCATGGGCTGGGCCTGGTTGCGCGCCGGTACGAAGATATCCTTTTTCATGCCCCAGTCGAGAAAGGCGCCGAGACGGTTGACCGTGACCACCCGCAGTGAGGCGAACTGGTTTACCCGGGCCTTGGGGCGGGTGGTGGTGAGCACCGGCTCCAGATCGGCATCCAAGTAAATGAAGGCGTCTACCTTATCGCCGGGCTTGCAACCGGCGGGCAATTGGCTGTTGGGCAAAAACAGCTCGCCGTAGTCGCCTCCGTCCAGCCAGCCGCCCTTGTCGTCCAGCCGCAGCAGGGGCAGGGAGTTGTTGTCGCCAAGCTTGATCATGGAGTTCACCGTCATTATCAAAAGTCGTGATCTTAGCGTGCCGGCCAGGTAAAGACCATCTTTGCGCAAAGACGCGCAAGTCCGTCTCGACATCAATATTTAACCTTTTAAATTCAATGGATTATCATTTTTCTCTTGCCCTTGCAGCACAAAAGGCTGCTACACTCGGGCAACAGACGAGCACTTTGGTGATTGTGTTCCCGCCCTGAGCGGGCCCGCCATATCAGGAGCGATACGCAAGCATGGATCAGGCACAGATCACCATCCTTGTTATTTTGGCCGCCACCGTGGTGATGTTCATGTGGGGACGCTGGCGTCACGACATGGTGGCTGCCGGCGCCTTGCTTGCCTGCATTCTTACCGGTCTGGTGGCCCCCGAGGTGGCGTTTGACGGCTTAAGCCATCCTGCCGTGATCACCGTCGCCTGTGTGCTGGTGCTTAGCAAGGGGCTGCAAAGCTCGGGGGCGGTCGATGTGCTGGCGCGGTTGTTTCTGCCTGCCCAATCCGGCCCCCTGTTGTCGATGATGGCCCTGACCGTTCTGGGCGCCGTGCTGTCGGCCTTTATGAACAACGTGGGGGCGCTGGCGCTGCTGATGCCGCTGGCCCTGCAGATGGCCCGGCGGCAGCAGTTGCCGCCGGGCAAGATCCTGATGCCGCTGGCCTTTGGCACCATACTGGGCGGCATGACCACCCTGATCGGGACGCCACCCAACCTGATCGTGTCCGGCTTTCGGCAGGTCGGCGGTGGCGAGGGTTTTGGCATGTTTGACTATACCCCGGTGGGACTGGCGGTGGCGGCGCTGGGGGTGCTCTTTATCACCCTTATTGGCTGGCGGCTGGTACCCGGGCGCAAGCAGTCGGGCATGGAAGGATTCGAGTCTGGTTCCTACATCACCGAGGCGCGGGTGCCGGAAGGCTGCAAGGCCGAGGGCCTGACCCTGCGCGAGCTGGAGCAGGCGCTAAGCGAGGCCGATGCCCAGGTGCTCGGCCTGGTGCGCAATTCGGTGCGGGTAATGCCGCCAAGCCCGCGCCGGCGCACCCGGGCCGGCGATATTCTGCTGCTGGAGGCGGAGGCCGAAGCCCTGTCCCCAGCGCTGTCGGCCTTGGGGCTCAAGCTGGAGGGAGCCCGGGCCACCCATGATGAGCGCCAGAAGGAAAAAGAAAAAGGCAAGGATAAAGACAAGGAAGGCACGGCCCGGGATGCCGCCGAGCCTGCGAGCGAGGAGCAGGAGAAAAAGGATAAAAAAGACAAGCCCGAGACCGACGGCTCGGATGAAATCGTGCTGATGGAGCTGGTGATCCTGCCCAGCTCCGAGCTGCTGGGGCGTTCCGCCCGGGGCATTCAGCTGCGCACCCGCTACGGCATCAATTTGCTGGCGGTGTCCCGCCAGGGTCAGCGCTCCTTCAAGCGGCTGCGGGCACTGGCCTTTCGCGCCGGTGATCTGTTGCTGATGCAGGGCTCGCCCGAGCTGATTACCGAGTTTGCGTCCAACACCGGCTGTGTGCCTCTGGCTGAGCGGGAGCTGCGTATTCCCGACAAGCAAAAGGCAATTACCGCCACCATCATCATGGCTGCCTCGGTGGCGATAGCCGCCCTTGGCCTGCTGCCGGCGGCGGTGGCCTTTGCTGCCGGCGTGCTGGCGTCGATGGCCTTTCGCACCGTGCCGCCACGCTCGGTTTACAATGCGGTGGACTGGCCGGTGGTGGTATTGCTGGGGGCCTTGATCCCGGTGGCAGATGTAATGGAATCAAGCGGTACCGCCGGGCTGGTGGCGGGCTGGCTGCTGGACGGGGTGGCCCAGGGCAGCGCCCTGGTAGCACTGGCGCTGATCCTGGTGGTGACCATGACCTTGTCGGATCTGATGAACAACGCGGCCACGGCGGCGGTGATGTGCCCCATTGCCCTGGGCACCGCCAGCCAGCTGGCGGTGAATCCGGATGCCTTTTTAATGGCGGTGGCCATTGGTGGCTCCTGCGCCTTTCTGACCCCCATCGGCCATCAGAACAACACCCTTATTCTTGGGCCCGGGGGCTTTCGCTTCGGGGACTACTGGCGACTGGGTCTGCCGCTGGAGCTGCTGGTGGTGGCGGTCAGTCTGCCCATGCTGTTATGGATATGGCCGCTTCAGGCCGGATGAAACGAGGAAATGCCCATGCAAAACGAACTGGACAACCGCATTATTCTGGAAGTGTTTGACAAGATCCGGCGCTTTGGCGAGCCCTATGAGGATGGCCACATGTTGGAGGGCATCGTTGCCAAAAGCGATTTCGACGGTTACAGCGTGGTGCTGGAGGGCAGCGGCGTGACCCTGCAGCTCAACTTTCACCAGAGCTACCATTTCGAGTACGCCACCACTGGCCTGAAGGATCAGTTCATGGCCAAGGTGGAGTACATTCATCGCCATTTCAACGAGTCATAACAGCATACAACACGTCGTCATGCCGGGCCCGGTCGTGTTCAGCCGTTGCCGGCTTGCGCCTGTCAGCCCAACCGGCTTGCCCGCACGCTGCGGCCCTTGATCTTGCCCTGCTGCAGGTGCTTGAGTGCCTGCCGGGCCACGTCCTTGTGCACCGCCACGTAAGACTGCATTTCGGTGATGTCGATCTTGCCGACCTGTTCCCCGGCAAGGCCGGCGTCCCGGGTCAGGGCACCGAGAATGTCGCCGGCGCGGATCTTGCTTTTGCGCCCGCCGGCGATGTTGAGGGTGACCATCTCCGGCTGGCGGGGCTCGGCCTGGCCATTGAGGGCATCCAGTGAGCCCTGCGCCATGGGGGCACGCTGATATTCCTCAATCAGGTTAACTCGGTAGGCCTCCTGGGCGCTGTACAGGCTCAGGGCCAGGCCCTGCTCGCCGGCGCGACCGGTGCGGCCGATACGGTGCACGTGCACCTGGGGATCGGGCGTGATGTCGTAGTTGATCACCGCCGCCAGCTCCTTGATGTCCAGGCCCCGGGCCGCCACGTCGGTGGCCACCAGAATATTGGCGCTGCCGTTGGCAAAGCGCACCAGCACCTGATCCCGCTCCCGCTGTTCCAGATCGCCGTTCAGCGCCAGGGCGGCAAAGCCCAGGCCGTTGAGGTGGTCGGCCACTTCCTGGCAGGCCCGCTTGGTGTTGCAGAACACCACGGCGGAGGCGGGGGCATAGTGGGCCAGCAGGGTCGCCAGGGCCGCTTTGCGTTGCGCAGGGGTGACTTCAAACAGCAGCTCCACAATGTTGCCGGCGCTGTGCTCATCGGCCACCGCAATTTGCTGAGGCTGGCGCTGCAGGCCACGACTCAGCTCGGCAATGCCATCGGGATAGGTGGCGGAAAACAGCAGGGTCTGGCGTGCGGCGGGAGCAAAGGCCACTACCTTGCGAATATCGTCGGCAAAGCCCATGTCGAGCATGCGATCCGCTTCGTCCAGCACCAGGGTGTGCAGGGCATCCAGCTCCAGGCTGCCCTGCTGCAGGTGCTTGAGCATGCGGCCCGGGGTGCCCACCACGATATGGGCGCCGAATTGCAGGGTGGCGGTCTGGGCCGCGGTGGGCGAGCCGCCACACAATGACACCAGTTTGACGTTGGCCATGGCCCGGGCCAGCTTGCGCAGCTCCCGGGCCACCTGATCCGCCAGCTCCCGGGTGGGGCACAGCACCATGGCCTGAACCTGGTTGCGGCTCACATCGAGGCGCGACAGCAGCCCCAGGCCAAAGGCCAGGGTTTTGCCGCTGCCGGTACTGGCCTGGGCAATCACATCCTGACCGGCCAGCACCAGGGGCAGGCCCTGAGCCTGAATGGGGGTCATACGGGTGTAGCCCAGGCTGGTCAGGTTATCGAGCAGGGTCGGCCCCAGGGGCAGAGTGGAAAAGTCGGTGTTGGTCACGGCAGGCTCTTGCGGTATCGAGAAAATGTAAGGGGCCGGAATGGCCGGGCGCGCATCATAGCAGAAAAGCGCCAGGGGTGGTGTTTTTCTGGCCGGCGAAGACAACAACGGCGCTGTCGATGACAGCGCCGTTGGCATCATAAAAGGCTGGTCGGCCTTAGTTGTGCTTGTGCAGCTCGGCGTTCAGCTCAACGGCAGACTTGTTGGTCTTCACCTCGATGCGGCCGGTCTGGGAATTACGACGAAACAGCAGATCCGGTTTGCCCGCCAGATCGGCGGCCTTGACGGTCTGCACTTCCTGGTTCTTGTCATCCAGCACGGTGACTTTCGAGCCGGCGGTGATGTACAGGCCGGACTCGATGGTGCAGCGATCTCCCAGGGGAATGCCCAGGCCCGAGTTGGCGCCCAGCAGGCTGCCTTCGCCCACGGAAATAACGATGTTGCCACCGCCGGACAGGGTGCCCATGGTGGAGCAGCCACCGCCCAGATCGGAGCCATTGCCGACCACCACACCGGCGGAGATGCGGCCTTCCACCATGCTCACACCCAGGGTACCGGCGTTGAAGTTGATAAAGCCTTCGTGCATGACGGTGGTGCCTTCGCCCACGTGGGCGCCCAGGCGAATGCGGGAAGCATCACCGATGCGCACCCCGGCAGGCACCACGTAATCGGCCATTTTCGGGAACTTGTCCACGGAGTTGACGCTGATGGTGCGCCCTTGAGCACGGGCCTGCAGCTGACGTTTAGACAGCTCGTCCACGGCGATGGCGCCTTCGCTGGTCCAGGCCACGTTGGGCAGCAGGCCGAACATGCCGGACAAGTCCAGCCCATGCGGCTTGACCAGGCGGTGGGACAGCAGCGCCAGTTTGAGGTAGACCTCGGCGGTGCTGGCAGGGGCGGTATCGGTTTCCAGCAGGGTCACCACCAGCGGCTGGCGGGTGCCCTCCAGGGCGTCGGCGATCTCGGCCTGCTCGGCGGCACCGGCTGCCAGGAAGGCCGCTTTCAGCTCGGCCAGTTGCGCGGCGGTGATGTCAATGGCGGCATTGCCACCCTGGTAGCCAATCTGGTCGGCCACGGCGGCGATCAGGGCATCATCCGCGTGCAGCAGCGGCAGGTTGTAGTAAACCTCCAGCCATTCTCCCTTGGCGGACTTGGTGCCCACGCCCAGACCGAAAGCAAAGTTTGCCATGGTGTTCACTCCGTTAATTTTGTTGCTTTCCTGAAATTGATGCAC